>JAOPYH010000420.1 GCA_025964715.1 Streptosporangiaceae bacterium
CGGCCGGCGCCGGCCGGCGGCACCCGGCCTCCGGCGCGGCGGCCTCTGGAGGGGGTGCGGGTGATCGACCTGACCTGGGTCTGGGCCGGTCCGTTCGCCGCGATGCAGCTGGCCCATCTCGGTGCGGAGGTCATCCGGGTCGAGACGTCGACGCGGGTCGACGTCACCCGCCAGCTGCCGCCCTACGCGGACGACCTCCCCGGAATCGACCGCTCCGGCTATTTCAATCAGTACAACCAGGGCAAGAAGAGCATCGCGCTCAACCTCCGCGAGCCGCGTGCGATGGACGTGCTGCGACGGCTGGTCGCCACCGCCGACGTCGTCATCGACAACATGACCGCCGGCGCGCTGGCACGCATGGGGCTGCCGTACGAGGAGGTGCGTGCGCTCAACCCGCGGATCGTCGCCGTGTCGATGACCGGTTTCGGGGAGACTGGGCCCTACCGCGACCATCTGGCCTACGGGTCGCTCATCGACGCGCTGTCGGGTACCGCGACCGCGAACGGTGTCGTCGGCGGCGGTCCGACGGACCTGGTCATGTCACTGCCCGACCCGATGGCGGGGATCCACACCGCGCTCGCCACGGTTGCTGCGTTCTACCGTGCGCAGGAGACGGGCACCGGAACACGTGTCGAGTGCGCAATGCTCGAGGCATGCCTCGCGGCCTTCCCCTGGCCAGTGCTGTACGGAGCTGCCGTCGGTCACGACGCGCCTGTTCTCGGCAACCGCGACGAGGAGCGCAGCCCGCACGACGTCTACCGCTGCATAGGGGACGACGACTGGCTGGCGGTCGCCGTCGAGACCGACGTCCAGTGGGCCGCACTGGCCACTGTCATTGGCCGGTCGGAGCTGGCCGCCGACCGCCGCTTCACCGACCTGCGATCCCGGCGCGTGCACGAGGAGGAGCTCGACCGGATCCTGGGGGAGTGGGCCGCCGCGCAGGACGCAGGCAAGGCCGCCGACGTGTTGCGTGCCGTGGGGGTACCGGCCGAGCCTGTGCTGCGCGTGGACGACGTCTACCGATCGGAGCCGCTGCTCGCGCGCGGCCACTTCACCCGGCACGAGCACGCGGAAGTGGGTCCGAGGGTGCTGCCAGGCGTCCCGTGGGCGACCTCGCTGTCGGACATGGCGCCCAGCGCGGCCGCGCCGGCGCTGGGCCAGCACACCAGCGAGGTCCTCGCTCGAGTGCTCGGACTCGACGACGCCGCGATCGATGAGCTGGTCAGCTCCGGCATTGCGATCTGAGGGCCCGCGGTGCCGCAGGCGATGATCGCGATCCAGTCCATTCCGCTCCTCCTGACGCGCTCCACCGGATAGTTGGACGCCCTAGAGCTGTCCCGTAACTTACATGGACGTCCAAGTAATTCGCCGTTGCGTGGCCCAGACGCCGGTGATCGACCCCAGGAGTGGCATGACCGGCGCGCCGTCCGACCTGCACGTCCCCGTACGCCCCGTCCGGTTCGTCACTGCCGCGAGCCTGTTCGACGGGCACGACGCGGCCATCAACGTGATGCGGCGGCTGCTGCAGTCGCAGGGTGCCGAGGTGGTGCACCTGGGACACGACCGGAGCGTGGACACCGTCGTTCGCGCGGCGCTGGAGGAGGACGTGCAGGGGGTGGCGATCTCCTCCTACCAGGGCGGGCACGTCGAGTACTTCAGCCATCTGGTGGAGCGCCTGGCTGAGGCGGGCGCCGGCCACGTGCAGGTGTTCGGCGGGGGCGGAGGCGTGATCGTGCCCGAGGAGATCGCCCTGTTGCGGGACCGTGGAGTGACGATCTTCGCGCCGGAGGACGGCCAACGGCTTGGTCTGCCGGGGATGATCAACGAGCTGATCCGCGCGTGTGACACCGATCTGACCCCGCAGGGGCCGGACGTCGAGGCTCTGTTCACCGGTGATCCGGCTGCGCTGGCCCGTGCGATCACGGTGCTGGAGGGGGGCTCCGCACCGGAGTTGGCCGCGCAGTTGCGCGAGGCAGCGGCAGCGCGGACCGTGCCCGTCCTGGGCATCACCGGTACCGGTGGATCGGGCAAGTCGTCGCTCACCGACGAGCTGCTGCGCCGGCTGCGGTTGGATCAGGAGGACAAGCTCCGGATCGCCGTCCTGGCGATCGATCCGACGCGGCGCCGCGGCGGGGGAGCCCTGTTGGGCGACCGGATCCGGATGAATGCCTTGGAGCCCGGCGACGGCGGCCACACGTTCTTCCGCTCACTGGCGACCCGGTCCGCCGGCGGAGAGACGCCCGAGCACCTGGACGACGTGCTGTGCGCGGTGAAGGCGGCCGGCTTCGACCTGGTGATCGTGGAGACGCCGGGTATCGGCCAGGGCGATGCCGGGATCGTGCCCTTCTCCGACCTGGCGCTGTATGTGATGACGCCGGAGTTCGGGGCCGCGTCGCAGCTGGAGAAGATCGACATGCTCGACTTCGCCGATGTCGTGGCGATCAACAAGTTCGAGCGCCGCGGCGCCGAAGACGCCCGGCGCGACGTCGCCCGTCAGATGGTGCGCAATCGGCAGGCGTTCGGGGTCCCGTGGGAGCAGATGCCGGTCTTCGGCACCAGTGCCGCCCGGTTCAACGACGACGGCGTCACCGCGCTGTACCAGCACCTGCTGAACCTGCTCGCCGAGAAGGGCCTGCCGGTCGGGACCGGAGTGCTGCCGCGCGTCGACGTCCGCGCTTCCACCGGCCTGACCAGCGTGGTCCCGGCCGCCCGCGTGCGGTATCTGGCCGAGATCGCCGATGCCGTTCGTCAGCACCACCGGACCACCGAGGAGCAGGCGAAGATCGTCCACCGGCGCCAGTCCCTGCGGACCACCGCCGAGCTCCTCGGCCAGGACCCGGCCGGCGACCGCGTGCGGGAACTGCTCGAAGCCGCCGACGGCGAGCTGTTGCCTGACGTCCACGAGCTGTTCGAGCAGTGGCCCGCGCGGGTCGAGGAGTACTCCGGCGACGAGTTGGTCTACCGGGTGCGGGACAAGCAGATCCACACTCCGCTGACCCGGGAGACGCTGTCGGGTTCGAAGGTGCGCCGGGTCGCGCTGCCGCGCACGCGGGACGAGGCGGAGCTGCTGCGTTTCCTGCGCCGGGAGAACCTGCCGGGCTTCTACCCCTACACGGCCGGGGTCTTCCCGTTCAAGCGGGAGGGCGAGGCGCCGGCGCGGATGTTCGCCGGCGAGGGCGACGCATTCCGCACCAACCGCCGCTTCCAGCTGCTGTCGGCAGGCGGTGAGGCGACCCGGCTGTCCACCGCCTTCGACTCGGTCACCTTGTACGGGCGCGACCCCGATCCGCGTCCGGACATCTACGGCAAGGTCGGCACCTCCGGGGTCTCGATCGCCACGCTGGAAGACATGGAGGTCCTCTACCGCGGGTTCGATCTCTGCTCGCCCACGACGTCGGTGTCGATGACCATCAACGGCCCGGCGCCGACGATCCTGGCCATGTTCCTCAACACGGCCATCGACCAGCGGCTGGCCGCGTTCGAGGACGAGGAGGGTCGGGAGCCCGACGAGGCCGAGGCCGAGGAGATCCGGGCGTGGGTGCTGGCCAACGTCCGGGGCACGGTGCAGGCCGACATCCTCAAGGAGGACCAAGGGCAGAACACCTGCATCTTCTCCACCGAGTTCGCCCTGCGTGCCATGGCCGACATTCAGCAGTGGTTCATCGACCACTCGGTGCGCAACTTCTACTCGGTGTCCATCTCCGGCTATCACATCGCCGAGGCCGGGGCGAACCCCATCAGCCAGCTGGCCTTCACGTTGGCGAACGGGTTCACCTACGTGGAGTCCTACCTGGCCCGCGGGATGGACATCGACGACTTCGCGCCCAACCTGTCGTTCTTCTTCTCCAACGGCATGGACGCGGAGTACGCGGTCATCGGCCGGGTGGCCCGCCGCATCTGGGCGGTCGCGATGAAGGAGAAGTTCGGCGCGGGCGAGCGGTCGCAGAAGCTGAAGTACCACGTGCAGACCTCGGGCCGGTCCCTGCACGCGCAGGAGATGAACTTCAACGACAT
>JAOPYH010000268.1 GCA_025964715.1 Streptosporangiaceae bacterium
AGAGCGGCATGCTCGGCGACGACTGGGAGACCGAGTTCGAGGCGATGAAGGCCGGCTGGCCCATCTACCTGGAGACCCTCAAGCAGTACCTCAAGCACTTCACCGGCCGCACCCCGTCGGTCACAACGGTCTTCCGGCCCGGAGCGGGCGGCCCGGACGCCGTCTGGAAGATCGTCACGGAGTCGCTGGGTGTCACGCCGGACGTCGCCGAGGGCGACGACGTCCGGCTTCCGGACGGCTCCGCCGGGGTCGATTACTACACGAACCTGCCAGTCAATCTGGGCGTCCGGACGGACGAGGGTCTGTACCGGTTCATCCACTCCGGTACGGCCCGCGGCGACGCCCTCGTGCTCGGCCACCAGAACTTCGCGGGCCGCGACGAGCAGGCCGCGTGGGACGCCTGGACGGCCGAGTGCTTCGGCTGACCGGCCGGTCCTGATCAGTAGTGCCGAACCCCGCAACACATCCCCCAGAGGAGCGAGTCCCGTGCGCATCGTGATTACTGAGTTCATGAGCTTGGACGGCGTCGTGCAGGCGCCGGGCGGACCCGACGAGGACACCGACGGTGGCTTCGCCCACGGCGGCTGGTCGCACCCGTTCTTCGATCCGGAGGTGGTGGGTGGTGCCTTCGCCGACGCGATGGGCAAGGCCGAGGCGCTGCTGTTCGGGCGCCGCACGTGGCAGTCGATGGCCGCGGCGTGGCCGGGGCGAGCCGGGGATCCCTTCGCCGACCAGATGAACGCCGTCCCGAAGTACGTCGTGTCCAAGACGCTGGGTGATGGCGACCTGACGTGGGACAACACCACACGCATCCCCGGCGACGAGGCCGTCGCGCGCATCCGGAAGCTGCACGAGACCGACGACGGTGACCTGGTGGTCATGGGGAGCCCCACGCTCGTGCGCACCCTCCTGCGCGAGGGCCTGGTCGACGAGCTCCGGCTCATGATCATGCCGGTGATCCTCGGAGGCGGCAAGACGATCTTCCCCGACGACGGTGCGCTGCGCACGCTCGAGCTGGTCTCCACGGTCATCAGCGGCAACGGCGTGCACGTGTGCACCTACCGCGCATGCCGGCCGTGATGACCAAGACACTCGTGATCACCAACGACTTCCCGCCGAGGCCAGGCGGGATCCAGGCGTTCGTGCACAACCTGGCGCTGCACCGGCCCCCCGGTTCTGTGGTCGTGTACGCGCCCTCGTGGAAGGACGCGGCGCGGTTCGACGCCGACCAGCCGTTCCCGGTCGTACGGCATCCGACGTCCCTCATGCTCCCGGTCCCGTCCGTGCTCAGGCGGGCCGGGCAGATCGCCCGCGCCGAAGGCTGCGACTCGGTGCTTTTCGGCGCGGCCGCGCCCCTCGGGCTGCTCGCCCGGGGGCTGCGGCGCTACGGGGTGGAGCGCTTCGTCGCCGTGACCCATGGCCACGAGGCCGGCTGGGCGCAGGTGCCGGTCGCACGATCGCTGCTACGGCGCATCGGGGACGAGGTGGACGTGCTGACCTATCTCGGGGAGTACACCCGGTCGCGGATGGCCCGGGTTCTGACCCCGGCCGCCGCCGGGCGTATGGCCCGGCTGGCTCCCGGCGTCGACGAGGCGGTGTTCCGCGCGGGCGCCGGAGGGGCCGAGATCAGGGCGCGGCATGCCCTGACCGATCGCCCGGTCGTCGTGTGCGTGTCCCGGCTGGTGCCCCGCAAGGGCCAGGACGCGCTCATCGCCGCCTGGCCCCGCGTCCTGCGGGCCGTGCCGGATGCCGCGCTGCTGATCGTCGGCGGCGGTCCCTATCGGGGGGAACTGGAGAGGCTCGCCGCCGCGCACGGCGTGGCCTCGTCGGTCCGGTTCACCGGGTCGGTGCCGTGGGAGGAACTTCCCGCACACTATGACGCCGGGGACGTGTTCGCGATGCCGTGCCGGACCCGCCGTCGCGGCCTCGATGTGGAGGGGCTCGGGATCGTGTATCTCGAGGCGTCGGCGACCGGGCTCCCGGTGATCGCCGGCGGCTCCGGCGGGGCTCCGGACGCGGTGCTGGCCGGAGAGACGGGCCTGGTCGTCGACGGACGTACGGCCAGCGCCGTGGCGGGCGCGGTGGCCGAACTCCTTCGGGACCCGGACCGGGCAAGGGAGATGGGGGAGAAGGGGCGCTCCTGGGTCGAACGCGAGTGGCCCTGGGCGGTCCAGGCCGGGCGCCTCGACGCCCTGCTCACCGGCTGACGCGGCCCGCCCACGGACGGGATCCAGCGCCGTACCGATGGGCACCCCGTACGTCGCGGGATGCCCACCGGTGTCAGGGCCCGGCCTAGCCGACGTAGGCCATGCCATCGATGGCCACCGTAGGACGTCCGGACGTGCCCGCCACGACGGCCGCCCGCTGGCGATCAGGCTCACACAGCGTCCGGTGCGGCGAGCTTGGCGGTCGAGTCGAGGGCCGGCTGGGGCGGTGCCGCCTTGCTGAAGTCGCCGAGGACCGAGACGCCGCTGGTGCCGGTGTTGAAGCCGTATGTGTGCGCGCCGACGACCGGCCGGTCGACGCCCCCCGCGCGCCCCTCGAAGGCGGTAGAGCAGGATGGACCTGATGACCGCGGGGGCCTGGGCGGCCGGTCAGGAGGCGGGCAGGGCACGCACCGCGTCGGCGATGGAGGTGGCGCCGCCGACGAGCTCGAGGGTGCGGTGCCGCGCGGCGGTCGTGTCCAGGAGTGCGAGCAGCACTGCGGCGACGTCGTCGCGGGTCACCGCCCCGCGCGGCAGGGTCGGGGAGGCGAGGGTGACGCGGCCGGTCCCGGGAAAGTCGGTGAGCTGGCCGGGCCGCACGATGGTCCAGTCGAGGTGGCGTCCCCGCAGGTCGTCCTCTGCCTGGCCCTTGGCCCTGACATAGGCCGCCCAGACCTCGTCGGTGCCGGGCCGGGACGGTGCGCCGGCCCCCATCGAGGAGACCTGGAGGTAACGCGGCACCCCGGCCCGCTCGGCCGCGTCGGCGAGCAGTACCGAAGCGCCTCGGTCCACGGTGTCCTTGCGAGCGGCGCCGCTCCCCGGGCCCGCTCCCGCGGCGAAGACCACGGCGTCCGCACCCGCGAGGTGAGCGGCCACCTCATCTGTATCGGCCCGCTCGAGGTCACAGAGGATGGCCTCGGCACCGGTGGCCTCGACGTCCCCAGCATGATCTGGGTTGCGGATGAGCCCCAGCACCGAGTCCCCCCGCGTGGCGAGGAGACGCTCGAGGCGCAGTGCGATCTGCCCGTGTCCGCCGGCGATGACGACTCGCATGATCACAAGCGTACCTCTGCCGCCTCCGGGGCCGAGTGCCGGATCGCTCCGGGCCCGGCCGCCGGTGGTGCGGTGGTCAGGAGTACAGCGCGTCGATCTCGGTGGCGAAGTCCTCGGCGACCGCGTGGCGCTTGACCTTCAGGCTCGGGGTCATGTGCCCGCCGGCCTCGGTGAAGTCGACGTCCAGAATGCGGTACTTCTTGATCGCCTCGGCTCGGGAGACGGACGCGTTGGCGGTGGCGACCGCGCCGTCGATCTCCTTGATCACCTCGGGATCGTCCCGGAGTTCCGCGATGGTCATGCTCTGGGGCCGGCCGTGCTGGGACTTCCAGGGCCCCATCGCCTCGGGGTCGAGGGTAATGAGGGAGCTGATGAAGGGCTTGCCGTCGCCGACGACAAGGCACTGGCTGATCAGCGGGTGGGCGCGCAGCCGGTCCTCGAGCGGACCCGGCGCGACGTTCTTGCCGCCGGCCGTCACCAGGATCTCCTTCTTGCGGCCCGTGACCTTGAGGAAGCCGTCGGAGTCCAGGGAGCCGAGGTCGCCGGTGTGGAACCAGC
>JAOPYH010000445.1 GCA_025964715.1 Streptosporangiaceae bacterium
TCGACGGCGGCCGCCAACGTATGGCTGACCTCCTGAAGCTCCTTGCTGTAGCTCCACTCCTGAGGGTTGAGAACCGCTTCGACCGGCAGGAGCAGGTCGTTGACCTCGATGTCGAAGATCCGGGAAAAGGCCACCAACTCATTGACGGAGATCCGCCTCGGTGGGTCTCCCTTCTCGATCTTGTAGATGGCTGACGGCTGGATGGCGCAGCCCGCCTTTGTCAGGAGGTTGGCTGTGCCCTCGTACGTCCATCCGCGCTGCTCGCGCTCGTAAGCGACTCGGCGCGCTAGATCAGCCTCTGACCTGCTCGACCGGCTCCGGTTGGGCCTCGGCATCGTTACCCTCATTCCTAAGCGGAAGTGAAAGATAGCCGTGTCGGCTAGACATGACAAGCCCCTCTGCGCCACGCTCCTTCTCAGCCAACGGTGACCTTCGAGAAGGAACGGGCTCCACATGGACGAGCGACTGATGACGACCGAAGAGGTCGCGGACTACTTCCGCACCGTGCCGGCGACCTGCAGGTACTGGCGGCACGTCGGGAAGGGGCCCCGGTCATTCAAGGTCGGCCGCCGGGTCCTCTACCGCGAGAGCGACGTCATCGCGTGGGCCGACGCCGCTCTGGCTGCTGCCTGACCGATGCGCTCTGAGAAGGGCAGCAAGTCCCCGGTTGTCGAGCCCCCGCATGAGCGGGTGGGTCGATTCGCTTGGGAGCGTGCCCTGCGTTCCGCTGAGGACGTGCGCGGCATGCGCCTTCTCGTGCTGTTCACCCTCGGCACCTACATGGACGCCGACGGTGGAGGCGCCCGGCCCAGTCTGGAGACGATCGCCAAGGGAGCCGGCGTATCCGTGAGCACGGTCAAGCGGCATCTTGAGGGAGCTCGAACCGCGGGCTACCTCGCACGGCCGTACCAGGGCAACCGCAACGGCGGCGCGTCCACTTACCTCGCTGTTCTTCCGGCGCCCGCCGAGCTCCCTAAGCAGCTCACCAGTGACCCCTTTAGGCCCGCTAAGCAGCTCACCAGTGAACTGCTAAACGGGGGCTTTAGCGGGTCAGACGACGCGCCTCAACAGGTCACTGGCGGCTCTCAGCAGTTCACCCCTGACCTGCAACCACGGTCTTCGACAGACCACTCCTCTCAAACCAGAGCGTCGCTGGAGGTCGCGGTGTACGTCGAGAGCTCCGAAAGGTCCGAGGAGAGGGAGGACGTCGGAACGGCAGAGCGGAGCAGCCAGGCGGCTGTCGCCGCCGGCAAGCCCGAGAAGACCTGGACCCCGACGGCAATGGAGACCGTCGCCCGCCACCTGACCGCCACCGGGCTCGGGATGGCCGAGGTGCCGCTTGTGCTGCTGGCCGGGGCGCGACACCCGAGGATCGAGCGCCCCGCCGGCATCTGCGCCGAGGGGTTCCTGGCAGAGCTGCGGAAAGGGGTCGCCAGGGCGAGCTACCGCGAGGCAATCCAACGCCAAGGCGACGCTTCCCTCGACCGGCTCGGGCCTGACGCTCGGGCCGAGCTTGAGCTCTACACGCGACGCCGGCTCATCGATCTTGAGGACAACGCCCAACCTCCGGCGGCCGTCCTGCGCGTCCGCATGCTCAAGTGCCTGGATGCCGGCTGGCAACCGACACGGGTCCCGGTGGCCTCGTGACCAACGGCCGGTGCGGGGCTCCAGTTGGCCCGGGAACCAGCCCGGCAAGAAGGTGCCGCCGCCCTGTCCGGCCGACTTCGGCACCGATGGGCTCCATGCCGCCGCGCTTCCCCCGAGGGGGAACTCGCTTCCGTCAGTTCCACATCAGTGGAACCGCAGCCGGCCCGCGCGTACCGACCCGCACCGCAATCCGCGCACCCATGCCAACCACGCCCTGCATAGAGCCACCAGGAGAACCCCAGTGCCCACAGCTCTTAGTCCCGAAGGACGCCGCGTGACCTGCCGGTACCTGCGGCGGTCCGGCGACCAGTGCACAGCAGAGGTCGCTGAGCCGGACGGCGAGATCCTCCTGTGCACCAAGCACATCAGCCTCACACTCGAGCTCGTCAACCATCTGGCTGGCGGCTCCGTGACGGCCACGCTAGGCAAGCCTGCTTGATGGCCGGATCCGTCTGTGCGTGCACACGTCCGACTGGTGACGGCGCCGTGCTGTGTGTCACATGCGGGACCTGGCTGGCCCGCTACCTCCGCGACGTCACCGCACTCGTCTACGAGCTCGCCACCACCCGCTCCCGGCAGTCCCGCACCGGCGGGCAGGCCATCGGCGGGGGCCACAGCAGCGACCGGCCCCTCCCCTGGGACCAGCGCGCGTCCGAAGCCACCGACGTCCTGCGGGTCGCGTTGGTCGGCGCGGCCCGGGTTGTCCTCGAGCAGCACCCGTCGCGCCCCGGTGGGCCCCGGTGCACCACCTGCGCGCACCCGTCCTGCCTCGCGTACGCGCTCGACGCGCCAGCCAACAGCCTGCCCGCGATCTCCCGCTGGCTCCTGCACCACGTCGACTGGATCCGGCACCGCGACGAAGCCGAGGACATCCTCACCGAGATCCGCGCCGCCGTACGCCGCTGCCGCAACGTCATCGACCGCCGGCCCGACCTGTCCTACCTCGGCCCATGCGGCGAACAGATTGACCCGTGGACCGACGGCCGCGGCCTCGAGCGCACCGACTGCCCCGAGGAACTGTGGGTGCCGACCGGCAAGGCCAAGGCACCGTGCCGGGCCTGCCTCGCCGAACACGATGTCGAGCTGCGCCGCGCCTGGGCCCTCGCCGCCGCCGAACAGCAACTGGAGACCGCCGCCGTCATCAGCCAGGCGCTGTCCCGGCTTGGCCAGGAGGTGACCGCCTCACAGATCCGCGGCTGGGCGTTCCGCGGCCGGCTCGTCGCACACGGCACCGACCAGGACGACCGGCCGCTGTACCGCGTCGGGGAGGTCATCGACCTGCTCGCCTCGTTCGCCCGGCGGGCCGAGGAGCTCGACCGGAAGCGCGAGGCCAAGATCCAGCGGAGGACCGGATAACCAGATCGGCCCACCGGGGACGATACGGACCTGCATGATGATCAAGTGACTGAAACAGACACCCAGATGCCGGGGAAGCAGGTAAGCGATAAACAGCGCCCATGGACGGTCGCCTGGGGCTCGATTCTCGTTCTGGTCGGCTTCCTGGTCATCATCTGTGCTGTGGTGGTTTCCGCACGTCGCGAAGGCGGTCTCTCGCCGTTCGAGCAGCTTCTGTTCAGCGTGCTGATGCTCGTTCTTTCCACCGGTGGATCCGCCCTGATGGCTGAGCACTACGCGCGTAGGCAGGGGATTCGCGAGTATCAGCAGCTTGCACGGCCGGCCCTACGCCGTGTGACCGAACTCCAAGGGAGCGTCAATGGGATCCAGCGGTACCTGCTGGAGCGTCGCGGCTTGCTCGTGTCCGGGCAGCCCCCCGCACTTGAGGTAGTTCAAGAGTGGCTCGACGGAGCACTCACCTTGCTCGAAGCGCAAGGTGGCCAGCTGCGAGCCTCGGTGGCGGACTGGCAGGAACTGCTGCCAGCGGACTACCAGATGCTGCAGGGCGTCCTGCAGCGGCAGGACCAGATTGAGGCGCTACGAGTCCTGGAGGGCACGCTCTCAGCCCGAGAAGAAACGGACGAGGCGACGCGCAAGCATCTGGCCGAATTGCAAGAGCAGATCGCCAGGCTGCAGGTGGACCAGGTCATGCGGCCTGGCACCGCTAACTTGCTGTTCGGGAACCACTCCCCCTTGACCTATCAGGACATCCCGATGGCTGGTCGGTCGATGACCGAAAGGCTCGCCGCAGAGAACCCTCCCGGGACCGTCGTGAGCGGCCTGCAGACCCTGCAACCACGCGAGCAGCCTCAGCCTGCCGCTGATGCGCCGCGCAGGTGAGCAGCAGCTTGTTCCGGTCAAGTTCCTGGTTGACCGGAGGCCGCGGCGTGCTGCGATAGATCGGCCATCGCCGTGACCCAGTCGAGCCACGCTTGGCTGCTGCTGTTACCTGCGATAAGGGGAGCGATGGCGGGGTCGCGCCGACGAGGTGTGGCCGGAAGAACTGGAGCCGCCACGGCCCATGCAAGATCCTCGAGGTAGGCG
>JAOPYH010000453.1 GCA_025964715.1 Streptosporangiaceae bacterium
CGGTGGCCCTCCTGAGGGCCACCGAACACAACCATCACGTCGTCTGTCCTGTCCCCGGCGTGATCTTGCAGTTGTTCGCGAGGGCGGGCCTGGGCGGGAGGGACCTCCGATGCGAGGGCGCGAACAACTGCAAGATCACGGCTGGGGGAGCCGGAGCCGGTCAGTGGGGTAGCCGTCGGTGTGACCGCTCCCCGCGAACGGGCACCAGCCTGAGGACGGCCGAGGGAGCCGGCGGCCGTACAAGCGCGGCGGTCCAGATAACCGGTGATCGTCTCCGGGCCGCACGGCGAGCGAAATATTTAAGTTTCAACTATGGTTGGCAGGGAGGCCACGCCCCCGAGATGGATTCGGGGGCGGCCACCTGAAGGAGAGAGAGCCATGCCAGCAGTGACCGTCGACGACAGGCTCGCGTTGCCGCGCGTCCCACGGCCGGACGCCGCGGTCCTGGCCGAGCGTCCCGTCCGCTCCGTCACCACCGCGCCGAGCGGTTTCGAGGGTGAGGGCTTCCCGGTACGTCGGGCCTTCGCGGGCGTCGACATGCGTGACCTCGACCCGTTCATCCACATGGACCAGATGGGCGAGGTGGACTATGCGCCGGGTGAGCCCAAGGGGACCCCGTGGCATCCGCACCGCGGATTCGAGACCGTCACCTACATCATCGACGGTATCTTCGAGCACTCCGACTCCAACGGCGGCGGCGGCGTCATCACCGACGGCGACACGCAGTGGATGACGGCCGGCAGCGGGCTCCTGCACATCGAGGCCCCGCCCGAGCACCTCGTGGTCTCCGGCGGGCTCTTCCACGGGATCCAGTTGTGGGTCAACCTGCCCGCCTCCAACAAGTGGAACCCGCCGCGCTACCAGGACATCCGCGGCCGCGAGGCGGTGCTGCTCACCACGGACGACGGCGGCGCCCTGCTGCGCGTCATCGCCGGTGACGTCGCCGGGCACGCCGGCCCGGGGTCGACCTTCACACCGATCTCCCTCATCCACGCGACCGTCAGCGCGGGGGCGCGGCTCTCGCTGCCCTGGCGGCCCGACTTCAACGCGCTCGCCTACGTACTCGCGGGCCAGGGCACGGTCGGAGCCGAGGGGCGGCCCGTCCGCACCGGGCAGCTCGCCGTCTACGGCCCCGGGGACGTACTCACCGTGGCGGCCGCGCAGCAGCAGGAGAGCCGCACGCCCGACCTCGAGGTGCTCATCCTCGGTGGCCGGCCCATCCGTGAGCCGGTGGCCCACTACGGCCCCTTCGTCATGAACACGCGTGCGGAGCTCGTCCAGGCGATGGAGGACTTCCAGGCCGGGCGGCTCGGCGTCATCCCGGCAGGGAAGATGCCGCACACCTCCGAGGAGCAGGCGGGACGACCGGACCCGCGATGAGCGACCTGAACCCGCGGCCGGGCCTTTCCGTACGCGGGGGCCGGAGTCGAGTCGTGGCCGAACCGGTGCGAGAGCTCATCGCCTCGCGCCGGTTCGCCCTGGGCGAGGGCACCGAGGTCCGCCGGCTGCTGCCGAGCCTCGGCCGGCGGATGGTCGGCGCGTGGTGCTTCGTCGATCACTACGGTCCCGACGACATCGCCGGCGAGCCGGGCATGCAGGTGCCGCCGCACCCGCACATGGGCCTGCAGACGGTCAGCTGGCTGCACAA
The DNA here is from genome assembly GCA_025964715.1 of Streptosporangiaceae bacterium. Classification (GTDB taxonomy): domain Bacteria; phylum Actinomycetota; class Actinomycetes; order Streptosporangiales; family Streptosporangiaceae; genus Actinomadura_C. The sequence goes on from JAOPYH010000453.1 coordinate 1,649, forward strand.
CGGTGAGGTGCTGCACCGCGACAGCCTCGGGAGCGTACGGACCGTACGCCCGCGCGAGCTCAGCCTCATGACGGCCGGGCACGCGATCGCGCACTCCGAGGAGTCGCCACGTGAGCACGCCCCGATCCTGCACGGCGCGCAGCTGTGGGTGGCGCTGCCCGACGCCGACCGCGACACCGCGCCGGCCTTCGAACACCATGCGGAGCTCCCGGTCCTCACCGCGCCGGGGCTGCGGGCGACCGTCATCATGGGCGAGCTGGACGGCGCGGTCTCACCGGGGACGGCCTACTCGCCGCTCGTCGGCGCCGACCTGGAGCTCACCGGAGGTACGGACGTCACGCTGCCGCTGGAGCCGGACTTCGAGTACGCGGTGATGACGATGTCCGGTGCCGCCGAGGTCGACGACGTCGGGCTGGAGCCGGGATCGCTGCTCTACCTCGGCTGCGGGCGCTCGGCCCTGCGGGTGCGGGCGAAGTCGGACGCTGGCCTGATGCTGCTCGGCGGTGAGCCTTTCGCGGAGAAGATCGTCATGTGGTGGAACCTGATCGGCCGGACCGGCCAGGAGATCGCGGAGGCGCGTGCGGACTGGGCGGCGGGGGAGCGCTTCGGCACCGTCGAGGGCTACGACGGCGTACGGCTGGACGCTCCGACATTGCCGCCGACTCCGCTGAAGCCCCGCGGCCGCACCCGCTGAACGGGACCCACCGGCGGTAGTGTGGCCGGTGACCACCGCTCAGCGGGTCGGCCGGCGGGACATCGCCACCAGATGCGCCAGCTGATCGCCATGCAGGCACCCGTTGCCGGCCATGTCCGCAACGCACCCTCAGTGATCACGAACGTAAAGCGCCGTTCTGGATCGTCCAGCACGGCCGACCGGTCAACCTCATCACCGGCCGAGACCGGCTTGGCCGCGGCGACGTAGTCGGCGGTCCGCAGCAGCCCCCGGATCACTACGCTCTGAAAGTCCCGCACCAGCCCGGCCGAATGCTCCAGCTCCACCGCAGAACCCGAACGGAACGACACCCTGGCATCCACCCGACGAGGCACCGAGGTCGCGTAAGCCTCCCGAACCCTCGAGGCGATCCAGTCAGCATCCACCTGTCCCAGACCCAACGCGGCGAACAGGCGAACCACAACCTCGGCGTCAGAGACCCGCTGACCGGTCTCGACCCGGGACACGGTCGGTTGGGGGACCCCCGCGCGTGTGGCCAGCTCGACCGATCTCCAGCAACATGTCCTGACGCATGACCAGCTCTCCACACCGACGACCCGATGGTCGACACCGTAGACGCCTAAGACATGGCCAGACCCACGTTCAGCTTCGGTAGCGGGGGTACCCGCCGCGATCAGGTAGCTCGTCCTCGAAGTCGCATGCCGCTACAGCATCCTGACCAGCGGCCCATATGCCCGTCAGAACGCGGCTTGTCACATCTCGCATCAGGTCAGATGTCACCAGGGCACTCGGTTGGATCTCAACCTTCACCGGCCAGTAGACCAAGTCATGGGTCCAGTCCGCACCATCCGGATTGCGTCGGATCTCAACCTCGACACCGCCGATGTGCATGACACGTCCCTCACGACGACCGCCAGTCACACCAGCGACCAGGTCAGCCACCGCATCGGTTGTCGCCCCACGCACGTAGAGCGCACAGTAGGAGTAACGGTCCACCTATCTCCAAAGTCCGTCAAGCAAGTGGTGGGACAGTACCGTCCAG
>JAOPYH010000455.1 GCA_025964715.1 Streptosporangiaceae bacterium
TCCCGTGCTGGACATGGCTCCCCGGGGCAGGCCGATCAGGGCAGCCACGTGGAACTCGTTGGCCAGAAACGTCCGGTATGGCGCATAGCGATTTGCAGAGGCGAACCAGTAGGCGAGGTGGAAGACCGCGCGCCCGCCGGGCTTCAGTGCCCGCAGGCTCTTGTCGACTGCTGCGAAGTCACTGTCGGGGGTCGTCGACCCATCCAGCAGTACGTGGTGGTCACCGAGCGGGACACGGACCGGCGGCGCCGTGATGATGACGTCGGCCGCCACGAATTCCTTGCGGAAGGCATCGCCCTTATCGATCGTCACGAGCGTCGGGGCGTCGCGACCAATGCTGGCCGCCAGTTCGGCGAGCTGCGCGTTGATCTCATACCCGACAAACTCGGCCCCGGCTTCCCGATCCGCCGCGCGGTCAAGGGCCGCCCAGAGAAATGAGCCGGTCCCACAGAACGGGTCCAGGACGGTTCCGACCAGACGCTCCTCAACCAGCGCAGCGATGGCGGAAGCGACCACCGGGTGCGAGCTGAAGTCGGAGCTGCCGCGCGAGGCAAATTCGATCAGCGCGGCACGCTTGGCGCGCCACAGCACGTCCGGCCGAACGGGTATGAACTCGCCGTCCGGCAACTCAATCCCAGGGCTCGCCGTCTCCGCCAGGATCTCTCCAGGGGGAAACGAGTAGTCGACGCGCAACCCGGAGTCGCGAAGACGGTTGGCCTCGTACCAAAGGCGCTGTACGAGCAGGGAAGTCGCCAGACCGTCGTCAGTGAGCCATCCCTGCGACCCATTCTCGGGCGGCGTCGGACCGTCGACGGGCTCCAGAGAGCGGACGCCACGATCAGCCTTGAACCACTGGCCGTTGATGACAACGTAGTGCTCGACCGTGCCAATGAGGTCCCGGATTCTAGCCAGGGCGGGAAGGGCGAGCTCGGGCTGCTTGAACGGCCCGTCCTTGAGCTCGACAACCGCCCACGGCACCAGGTCGCCGTCAGCGTTGGATGCCCACGCGAGCACGTCCGGCCGGTAGTTCGGCAGGCCTTCAAGACGCGGCTCCAACTGCAGAAGCGTGTAGCTGGCGGCGCGCAGCCTGGCACGAATGTCAGCCCCCCTCGAGCTGCTATTCGACATAGTTTCCCTCCCTTCCGGATCAAGCCAGCCGCGTAACTTATCACACCCAGTTAGGGAGTGCAACTCGGCGTCCCGGGCTCGCGAGCTGCCCTCTACAAGACGTCAGCATCGATATTGAGAACCTCGATATTGGACTGCGTCTGGGCCAGCAGCACGGCGGTGTTTTCAACCAACCGCCTTACGGAACGCCGATCGCGTACTGGATCGCGCCGCCCGTGCTGAGGTGCGGCACCAGCTCCCTACTGGAACATCGAGTCCTGCATGCCGTGGTCGTCCGGCGGGGCCCGCGGGGTCCGGGGTGCCGTTGGGGTCGTCGGCCTAGATATGCGTGCGGGTCTTGTGCGCGTCGTCGACGTCGACCGCCCACGTGTCCGGGTCGGTGTAGCGCCACACCTGCCCCGTCTCATCCCGTACCCACCCAGTCAGTGCGCCGTCCGGCGCTTGGTCCAGCCAGGCCTGTTCGCCGCTGCCGGTGTAGGCGTCGGCCGGGTCGGTCTCGTCGCTCTTGTCGCACTGGTCGCCGGACCACGGTCGGGCATCGTCGGCCGAGGGCGCTGGTGCTTCGGCCAGCGACTCGCTGCCGGTACCCGTGTCCGCGCCGTCAGCGGGTGGCGCGGCCGCGGGGGCATGGGTGGGTTGGTCTCCGACCTTAAGGTGCAGACAAACTACATCGACCGCGGCGAGTGCTCTTGATCAAGATCATTCTTGCCCAATTGTGCAAGCGGCCCCCTCTCAGAAGCTGTCCTCTTACCGATCTTGACGTGTGTCAGTCGCACGGGAGTGCGGGGCGGGCCGCCGGTTCGGATGATCTTCCGCTCGTGTGCGCATGAAAGCAGGGCCTCCTGGTAGTTCGGGGTTGCGAAACACACCGAGCAGCCCCAGGAGGCCCTGTTGTCCATGTTGTACGCGCCCGAGCTCGTCGACTTCAACTCGCCTGGCGTGTCGTGCGATTGTCTCGCTCACCGGTTCGGGAACGCCGCCGATCAGCCCGAGCGAGTGCCCGCCTACACCTCGGACATGTCGGACGCCGAGTGGGCCGTGACGCGGGACGCGCTACCGGATCCCGGCTGGCTGCGGGGCAAGGGCGGTCAGCCCGAGGGCTACTGCCACCGGCAGATGCTCGACGCGATCCGCTATCTCGTCGACAACGGCATCAAGTGGCGCTCGATGCCCGTGGACTTTCCCGACTGGAAGCGGGTGTACGCGTTCTTCATCCGCTGGCGCGACAATCAGCTGGTCAAGGAGTTCCACGATCGGCTGCGCGCCCGGACCCGTGAGGCGGCCGGGCGGGACGCCGAACCGACTGCGGGGATCATCGACGCACAGTCGGTGAAGGCCGCGGCGAACGTCCCGGCGCAGAGCCGGGGTTTCGACGGCGGAAAGCTGATCAATGGCAGGCGCCGGCACCTGGTCACCGACTGCATCGGCCTGGTCCTGGACGTGCTGGTCACCCCAGCGAACACCGGGGAGCGGGACGCCGCCCGGATCCTGCTGCCGAGGCTGCGGGCACGCTTCTCCCGGCTGAAGCTGGTCTGGGCCGACGGCGGCTACACCGGTCCGCTGGTCACCTGGGCGGCCAAGGCGCTGAACCTGGTAGTGCAGGTCGTCAAGCGCACCGATGACACCAAGGGGTTCGTGGTGATTCCGCGACGTTGGGTGGTGGAGCGCACGAACGGATGGTTGATGCGCTCACGCCGGCTGGCACGCGACTACGAAACTCGCGTGGACAGCGCCGAGGCGATGATCCTGTTCTCGATGACCATGGTCATGACCCGCCGCCTCGCACGCCCTGAGCAAGCCGGAACCGCCCCTTCGCGTCCTTGACCAGCCAACCCCGCGCCACCAGACGGTTCGCCTTCGAGCGCACGCCCTCCCTCTTCGCCGCCGTCCCGTCCAGGCCCAGCACCCCGGTGAGCTCCTTGCATGCCAACGCTTCGTCCTCGCTGTTGCGTTCACGGTCGGACAGGACCGTCATGATCCGCTGGTAGTCCGCCGACAACGCCGAGAGACCCAAACCCTCACGCCATGCCGGCACCACCGAACCCGCCACCACCGGGCCGGCCGCAGGACGAGGCGTCACGCGCTCCACACCGGATGATTCCGCCGCCTCCGGCTCGCCGGAAGGGGCGAGCACCTCATCCAGCGTCTCCCGCGTGATCACGAAGCGTTCCCACGCCAGCTCCGCGTCCCGCAGCGCGGCCAGCACCCGGTCCGCTTCCTCCCGCAGCGATTCCACCCGCTGCCGGGCCCCCAGCTCCCGCTCCTCCAGCAACCCCATCACCGACGGCACCCGACACCTCCACGACCGGCACGAACACGACGCCCCATACCTCCCGCAGGATGCCCAAAACCATGCCTGACCAGCGAGAAGTCAGCGATCAAGTTCGGTAAGAGGACAGCTTCTAAGGAGGAATTATCGACACCAACTCGCCGGGGGACGGCTCCGGCCGGAGGAAGCGGGTCCCCGCCAAGCGGTTACCCAAGCAGGAGGAACCTCCACCTGGTTCCGACCACGCCCTGATCGCCGTGGGGCTCGC
>JAOPYH010000457.1 GCA_025964715.1 Streptosporangiaceae bacterium
AATGGTGTGGTTGGCCCGTCGTTCCCGCGGCAGGGTGGAAAGCTGCTCTTCGGTCAACCGCGCGGCGTACTCCACGACGCGGCCTCCCTCGTGCAGATTCGCAAGGGCCGCCACCCGATGGACGCCCACGTTGGTGGGGCCGAAGGCACTCCAGTCTTCGTTATGGTCTCCGCCCAAGAGCCGACCGACGGTCGCGGCCTCGCCATGGAGCTCTCGGGACAGCGCGGCGTCCCCCGATCTGGTGGCCGCGATCGAACCTTTGAGAAGCAGCATCCCGTACGCCGAGAGATAGGCCGGCGAGGCGCTGCCGATACCCGGCTCGAGCCGGCCGGCGGTAGCGCGAACCAGCGTGATGGCCCGCTGGCGGCTGGCGCTGTCAGGCGCCGACATCATGGCGTGGACCAGGCGCCTGGTCGTGGCCCCGATGAGCGTCAGGTCCCCGGTCGCTTCGGCGATCGCGATCCCGCGATCCGCGGCGACCCATCCGAGCTCCACCCGGCCGAACTTGAACGAGACCTCGGCCGCGAGCCAGTACGTCTGTGTGAGGAGTGCAGCCGGAGCGTTTCTCGGATCGCCGTCCAGTGATCTGTACAGGCTCTGCAAGCGCACCAGCAGGTCGGGCAGCATCCGTGTGACGACCCGGTAGTTCGACGCCTGGAATGACGTCCAGCCATAGTCGACCTGACGGCGCAGGCTCCCAAGGTCCTGCCCGGTGTCCTGTGCCGGCTCGCCGCACAGGCCGTCATAGCGCTGGAGAGCCGCCCGAAGCTCCATGATCTCAAGCTCGTCGGCGCATCCATCAGCCCAGGCCGCTTCGTCTGGATCGATGAGCGTACGGAGGGAGACCCCGAGGACACCGGCGATCTGTTCGAGCACGGACAGCCGGTCGAGTTGACGGTCTCCTCGCTTGATCTTGTCGACCCAGCTGACCGACTTGCCCATGCGGTCGGCGAAGACCTTGCGGGTGAGTCCTCGTCTGCGCACCCAGTAGTCGACTCTCGCGCCGATGTCCTTGCGGCGATCGTCATCCCCATCAGCCATATGGACACGTTCCCGGATCGTCGGGGTGGCAGGGCTGGACAAACTGTACCGCCTCAACGGGTGACCACTTCTTAACGTTGCGTGCCCGACGGCGTCATGAGCCGCGGGATCGGCGTGGGGGCGGCAGGGCGCGGACGCGTCCGCACTTCCCACCGGTCCCGCTTCCGCAAAGGAGTGGTCCGAATGTCGAACGGCAGGGCTGATCCCGACAGGGAACTGCGGCTTCTGAGTGAGCTGTGCCGGTCACTCGCCAGGCTCGGCTTAGGTGTGCAGATCCGTGACGCCCGGCCAGGGCTCACCGTCACGCGAAGCCGGGACGCCGCTGAAGGCTCTACGGCCTATGTGACGCTCAGCCCGTCCGGAACGCGCTTCGTCTGGCGGCGGGTGGACGACAACCACCCCGCGTCCGACATCGAGGGAGCGGCACAGCGCATCGCGGTATTCGTCGGCGAGCAGGCCCCGGGAGCGGGTGTGCAAGGAGCGGGTTCGTGAGCACCCACGCCACCGCTCCGGCTCAGATCAGTGACATGAAGGCCGAGCTTGCGCGGTACTTTCCGCACGCGGTGGTTTGGTACGGCCACAGCACCCGGAACTGGTGGGCCATGGTGTGGTGCGGCAGGTGGCGACTGGTCGAGGCATCCAGCCCGTACGAGCTCGCCCAAGCGATCAACGGAGCCGCCATCTGGCCTTGGCCCCGCGCCTAATTGCAGGCTCTGGCGCGCCGAGTTTCTGAGCCCTAGAAACGATCAAGGCCCAGGTCGGGGATCATGTCCCTGGCCTCGGCCTTCGTGGTGAAGCCGGTGACGGGAATCGAACCCGCGCTATTAGCTTGGGAAGTCACTTCCAGCGATGGCCGATCACCTGCGGTGCGACCGACCTGCGGCGGAGCGGCGATGTCCCCGTGAGTGACCGCACGTGCCCCTGATTGCCCGCTCTGACGGGCACGCAACGGGCACGCAACGGGCACAGCGGACGGCTTTACAGAGGGTCGACGTCTCGGTCCTACTCCCCTACTGATCTGGGCTCCCGCCAAGTAGCCGCCCGACGCACAACCGGTTCATCCCGCACATATCCCGCAGTGCCGTCATGCCATTACGAGGGAAAGCTGTCTTCCGCCGCGATCCGGACCACGGTGTACCGCAATGGCAGGCCACGAGCCTGCGCGGCTGCTGCGGCGTCTTGGGCGTCATCGACGGCATCGCTGCGGTTGCTCGCGCTATAACCCATGCTGTTGAGCACGGTCAAGCTGGCGTCGCGCGGGTCGAACCCGACGACGAAAAACTCGACCTTAGACAGCGCGTGATCGGCCATGTGACCGCCTTCGCGAGAGGGTCGTACCGGACGCTCAACGATACGACGGTGGGTGCGACTACGCGCCACTTCGTCCCGACTATCGGACGGCCCAAGGTCATCACGCACTCGCCACGGTGATCGTCTTGAGCCTGAACTGTCGCGTATGTTCGCCGCTGTGCGAACTATCGGACGGTGCCACGTTCTGATGCTGTCGCCCAGGCAGAAACGTGTGTCGCCGTGTCATCACGCCCGGCGCTGTTGCTGCCCCCTCTGCTGTACCGGGGTGCCGTTGACCTCGGTCTAGGCGGGCTGGAGGTCAACCCCATCGCCGCTGGTTGGATGCGGTAGTGGTAGCTCGACGTCGGGACGAAGCCCGCCCGTGCATAGAGGGTGCGCGCGGCGTCGTTCTCGGCGACGACCTGGAGCCAGGCCCGCCGCACTCCGGTCGTGGATGCACGCTCAAGCAGTGCGCGGAGAACGGACATGGCGTGACCGCGGCGTCGGACATCTGGGCGCACCGCCATGCAGTAGAGGCCGCCCCAGTCGTCGGCCAGGGCTAGGCGGCCCACGGCTGTCGCTCCGGCCGCATCGTTGGTCGAGGCGTAGAGCGCAGGGGTGGCGGTCAGGATGTGGCCGGCGATCCTGCGCGCTTCGGAACCACCACGCCCGTCCACGGACCACCAAAGATCCATCCATGCCTCATCGGGGCTCTCGGCCACCGCCACGGCGCGCCCGTCTTCGGACAGGTGATCTAGCACCGTGCTGATATCGGCGACTTCGACCGAGGTGAGAGAGCGCACCTCGTAGCCCCTGGCGTCCAAGAGCCGATCGAGCCCAGACGGCTGGGCTGCTGGGCTCACTTGGAATATCGCTGGCAACCGCTGGTCTCGGTATAGCTGCTCGACCCGCTCAAGGGCGGCAATCAGATCCCGAGGTGAGCCGACAGGGAGAACCGAGTTGGCTCGCTGGGTCACTCCCCTAGAGAAACGGGCCACCCATCCGTCCATACTCACGTAGCGCAGAGAGGGCCATCCGCGGTTCATGAGGTCATCAAGCCCAGCCTTCTTGATCATTCCGAGAGTATAGTCATGAGATGTAGCGCATTAGTATGCCGCGTGGGGCGCCCTCGACAAGATGGCCAAACGGGAACTCAAGACGGCACGAAAGCGAAAGCCCGACCCACCCGAGAAGCCAACGGGCACGTAGCAGGCACGGCCCCGCAGAAAGGCCCATCTTGATCAAAGCCCCAGCGTCTGGGACCCCGTCCCTGATCTGAAGCTTTGTCGTGTGGAACGAGTGACGGGAATCGAATCCGCGCTATTAGCTTGGGAAGCAAACCGAACATGGCCGTTGAGTGCCCTGACCTGCTCTCCAATGTGACCGCGAGTACCCGCTCTTGACCCCTGTTCACCCTGGCTAATTGCACGCTAATTGCACGGTGCCGGGAGCGCTGGCCTGGGCACTCCTGCACGTCGGGTTCCGGGGGCTGGAAGACTGGGGACGTGAACGGCTCAGCGTGGGACGAGGTTCTTGCCGTCGCTCAAGCGGCGCCCTATCCGGTCGAGACACTTGCCCCAGACGCTGAGCGCGCGGACAGTTGCCTGGCGAAGTTGGGCATCACGACGAGGTCGTGGCTCGGGGCCGTCGTCGCCCATACCGGTGGGATTCGCGTAGATCACGGTTGGCTGCGGGTGCTCGGCAGCGGCGGGGGCGGCCTTCCCGACGTGGCGGCCGAGGCTGATCCGGCATCCCGCTGGCTCGTGGCGGGTTACGACGTGCTGGGCGGTCAGTTCGCCTGGACGCCGGCCGAGCCTGGAGCACCGCCCACGATCCACTACTTCGGCCCGGACGATCTCGGCTGGCTGGACCTGGGACAGGGGTACACCGACTGGCTGTACGCCGTGCTCGCCGGTTCACTAACACAGTTCTACGACACCCTGCGCTGGCCCGACTGGGAGACCGAAGTGGCCGCACTGGGGTTGGACCAAGGCATCCACGCCTGGCCGCCACCGTCGACCGTAGAGGGCAAGGACCTGTCCAAGGTCTCCCGGAAGGCCGTTCCCATGGCGGAGCTGGTCTCCTTCCACCACGAGATGGCGCGGCAACTGGGTTAGGCCGGCACCGCCGACCGCATCTTGCCCCACCTGTCCGCTTGGCTCGCCCTGGATACCCAACGGCTCATTTCGGCAGCGACTGATGACCTCTTCGTCCCGAACTAACGGCGGCCCTGAGGTCGGACACTCGCCGCAGTGGTCGGGACGTGTATTGGCGTGCGGTCAGGGCGGGCGGTGTGCGGTGACGTTGCTGTACTTCCCTGCTGTACAGCGCCGTCCGTTCGGCGCGCTCAACTGCCGGCTTGGGAAGTCAACGGGGAGCCGCTCCCCTGGCTCAGGATCCCCTCAACCGGCCCCGGCTGGTGCATTGTCTCGTGCCCATTCTTCTGAGGTGTCGTCCTCGTAGCTGCCTGACCGTAGGGCGGAGCGGAGTGGGTCAAGGGTCGGCGTAGCCGATCGCGGAGCGACGCCGCAGGCGCTCTTGACGCGGTCCGTGGAGGCCGGAGACTGGCCGCGCAGAGGAAGACGACGGCCCAACCGCCCGTTTTGAGGGTCGGCTCGGCCTGGTTTTTGATTCACTGCGCACAGGGTCTGAGTCTGACTGGAGTGTGCGCAGTGCCGCTGGAGATGGGTTTGTGGCGTGTCGATGGCACGCCGGTAAAGGTGGCGACGTCACGGATGCCTCTGGAGTCGCGGCTGGAGAAACTGCTGGAGACAGATCCGAGCATCCTCGGTCTGCCGGTGCTGCTGATCGGTCGGCAGGTCGCCACGGCGTACGGCAAGGTCATCGACCTTCTGGGCATCGACGCCGAGGGCGTCCTTCACGTATTGGAGTTGAAGCGTGATCGCACCCCGCGGGAGGTCGTCGCCCAGATCCTGGACTACGGCTCGTGGGTTCAGGACCTAACCAACGAAGAGATCCGCGCCATATACAACGACTACGCGCAGGCGCGAGGGCGCGATGACGAGTTCGACCAGGCCTTCGCGGAGTGGTTCGGCACCAGCCCGCCGGAGTCGCTCAACACGGCCCACACCCTGACGGTGGTGGCCGGTGAAATCGACGCAGCAACCGAACGGATCGTCACCTACCTGGCTACGCAATATCAGGTACCGGTCAACGTGCTGTTCTTCCGGTATTTCGAAGACGACGGCCGGTCCTACCTGGCTCGGACTTGGTTGATGGACGACGCCAGAGTTGCCGGTCCAGCAGCCGGGTCTAAAGCCCAAGGGAAGAAAGAGCCCTGGAACGGGCAGGATTGGTACGTCTCGTTCGGCGAGGAAACTTACGGACGTGATTGGGAAGACGCACGCCGCTACGGCTTCGTCTCCGCCGGCGGCGGAGATTGGTTCTCTCGAACACTTCGAGCCCTTCCCGTTGGGGCGAGGGTGTTCGTGCACATTCCGAAATCGGGG
>JAOPYH010000492.1 GCA_025964715.1 Streptosporangiaceae bacterium
AGGGGCCGAAGGCGGGACCGATGTAGCGCCACCACTGTTCTACGCCGAGCGACCCGATACCCACTCGCCAGTAGTCCCGATAGCTGTCCTTGAGGACGCCGACGGCCGCCGTCGCCGAACGGGCGAACTCGACGTCGTCCAAGGTGATTTTCCCGTCGGCGAAGAGCCGGTCACCGAAGCCGATGAACGTCAGGCCGATGTGCCCGATGCGCCAGGCGATCGTGGTCACGGGTGGGGGAACGGGGGCATTCGCGGGACCTCCATCACCCCCGTCACCGTCGATCAGCCACCGTCCATCATCGCCCTGGCGCACCGACCAACAGCCCGGCGCGGGCTCCCAGAAATACTCGTCGTCCCCGAGGCCGTCCAGGCGGCTGACGAAACGGTCCCATGCCTGGTCGAAGGCGGTAGCCAGTGAGTTCGCGATGTCGGCCATGACGAGGCTCCCTTCCGGGGGTCGATCAGAGGCGGACGGCCGTCGTCCGGTGCGCTGATTCTTTCCGGAGACCTGTCACACCGGTGGGTGCTACCTCGTCATCCTGGTAACGATTCAAGAAGATCAAGGAGAGGAAACTCGATGCCACGTCTGAACGTGACCGAGCTGGCACCCGAGGTGTACGGGGCGTTCCTGCAGGTGGAGCGGGCAATCCGTAAGGGGCCGCTGGACGCCGCGATCCGTGAACTCGTCAAGATCCGCGCGTCACAGCTCAACGGCTGTCTCTTCTGCCTCGACATGCACATCCACGAGGCGCGGGAGCTCGGCGAGAGCGAGGACCGGATCTACCAGCTGTCCGCCTGGCGGGAGTCGGAGCTCTACACCGAGGCCGAGCGGGCCGCCCTGGCCTACGCCGAGGCCGCCACGAAGCGGCCCGACGACGTGTCGGACGAAGTGTGGGATGCGGTGACCGCCCAATTCACGTCTGAGGAGGCCGCGCTCCTCGTCGCCCAGGTGGCGCAGATCAACATGTGGAACCGCGTCTCGGCGCCCATGCACGCACGTCCTCCGAAGCGGGGCTGACTCGTGCCTCCGCCCGCGGCGCTCGTCGCCGCCGTCACACGGCTGGGATGTCAGCCGTCGAGCGCGCGTCGCATGGCGTCTCGTACGTCGGCGACGGGCTCGCGGGCGAGGGCTTCGCGGAGTGCCGGCTCCGCCGCCTCGGCCCAGAGGCCGTACGGCCCCAGGCGTCTGACCCGGGCTACCAGGTGACAGGGAGCCCGGTGAAGCCTCCGGTCAGCTGGTCCGCGCGAGGGGTGAGTTCCTCGACCGGTACGGCGAGGCGGAGTTTGGGGAATCGCTGGAAGAGCGAGCCGAAGACGGCGCGCAGTTCCACCCTTGCGAGGTTGGCGCCGAGGCAGAAGCGGATGGCGTAGCCGAAGGCCAGGTGCGGATTGCGGACCTCACGGGTGATGTCGAACCGGTCGGGGTCCGGATAGACCCGCTCGTCGCGGTTGGCGGCGACCGTGGCGAGTACGACGGCCTCACCGGCCCGGATGGTGATCCCCGCGATCTCGACGTCCTCCCGGGCGTAGCGGAGCACCCCATGCTCGCTCAGCACCGTCACGCGCAGCATCTCTTCGACCGCGCCAGGTACGAGGGACGGGTCGCGCTTCAGCGCCTCCAGCTGGTCGGGGTTGTTCAGCAGGAGGAGCACGCCGTGGTCGATCTGGTTGACGGTCGTCTCGTGGCCGGCGAACAGCAGCCCCGCGGCGATGTACGTGATCTCCTCGTCAGGCAGGTCGGCCCTCGCCAGATCCGAGTAGACGTCCTCGCCGGGATCGGCCCGCTTGGCCAGGACGACGCCGCGCGAGTACGTCTTCATCCGCGCGTAGGCGGAGGCGGAGCGTTCCGGATCGGTCACATCGCCCATGTCCTCGGCGATGGAGCGGAAATGGTCACGGTCCTCGTACGGCACGCCGAGCAGTTCACAGATCACCGATATGGGGAGCGGAGCCGACAGCCACTCATGCAGATCGATCGGCGGCGCCTGCTCTTCCATTCTGTCCAGCAGACCGTCCACGAGCTGCTCGACGCGTCCGGACAGCGCCTGCATGCGGCGGGCGGAGAACGCGGGCGTGAGCAGCCGCCGGAAGCGGTCGTGCTCGGCCTTCTCGGTGGCGGGATCTCCTGACGGGCCGCCGAGCAGCACGGAGTTGGAAAGGCGCGGCGCGGTCTCGGGTGTGGGATGGGAGCGGCCGAAGCGCTCGTCGGCGAAGATGCTCCTGGCCTGTTCGTACCCGGTGACGAGCCATGCCTCGTCGCCCATCGGGGTGCGGACCTTGGTGATGGGCTCCTTGGCCCGCATCGTCTTGTACATCGGGGAGACGTCCAGGGCGTCGGCACGCTCGAACGGCAGCTGCGGTAGAACGCTCATCTCAGGCACTCGCTCCCTGTCGGCCAATCGCTCACCTGAACTTCGCACCGGTAAGGACGACCGTCAATGAGCGGTGGGGAACGGCCCTACGGAACGCCGGCCGTGCCGGCGGGTCAGCGTGTCGGATTTCCGAGCTGCCGGGTCAGCCACTGATAGGCGGTGGGCAGCATCGCCGACCACACCTGCGTGTTGTGGCCTCCCTTGGGCACGATGTAGGTGAAGAGCCGGGTAGGGGGCTGTGCGGCCGCCGCCATCGCCTGTATCTGATTGACGGTTCCGGGGTCCTGCCGGCTGGCCGCGAGCAGCAACGCGACGGGATGCTTGTGTCGAATCAGAACCAGCGGGCTGTCTTGCTGCCCGAGCTGCGGCGAGCGGGTGAGCAACGGTGAGGTCGGCGCGAAATACCCGCTCAGGCTCACGGCCGCGCCGTACAGGCGGGGGTACTGGAGAGCGAGCTTCGCCGCACAGAAGCCTCCCGTCGAGTAGCCCATGAGCCCCCATCTCTGGGGGGCGGACGCCGCTCGGAAGTTGTGCGTTACGGCATCACCGCGCTTGGCCGGGCGCGGAGCGGGCGGCGCCGCCGCCGCGAAGCCCTGGAAGCGCGCGGCATGAAGTTCGGCTCCGGCTACACGATCGAGGCGTTCATCAAGCTGCCCGCTCCGTTCGAAGGCGACCATTCCTGGATGGGCATTTTCAGCTGGGAGGGCCGCAACGGCGATGCCGGCAAGACCAACGGCTGGTCCAGGGACGAACCCACCTGCAGCCTGAACCTGTCCCCCGAACGGTTTGCAGTACGTCGTCTATCCGGACAAGCAGGACGCCAGCCCGACGTCCTGGAGCCACGCCCTGCCGGTTGGGGAATGGACGCACGTCGCGGTGGTCAACGACGGGCGGGCGACAGTGATGTACGTCGACGGATCCAAGATCGCCCGCAATCCCACCCAGCCGTCGACGGGCATCGCCACCCTGGGCAAGCCGTTCGTCATCGGCGCCACGCAGTCCGCACAGCAGTTCGGCCAGGGCTTCGACGGATCGATCGGAGACGTTCGCATCTCGTCCCGCGCGCTGCACCCCGGCGAGTTCCTGATGCCCCTGAAGTGACCGGTCGACTCACGCGTTGCCGCGGGGAAGGACGGTGACGGGACAGGGGGCCGCTCTTAGCACCTTGAAGGCCGTCTCGCCGAGGAACACGCGGTGGATCGGGGCGTCTTCACTGCTGGCACAGACCAGCAGGTCGCCCTCGGCCCACGACCCATCGGCCATGGCCTCCGCCACGTCGTCGCCCTCGCCGACCTGTGCCTGGATCTCCTCGGCTTCCAGGCCGCTGGAGTCGCTCGCCAGCCGTATCGCCAGCGCCAGGTCGTCGCGAAGCAGGTCTTGATCCGCACCGTTCACCGCGAGGGTCATCAACCGGAGCGGCACGTCCAGCCGTACGGCGGCGGCCGCCGCCTGAGTCACCGCCTCGTCGCACTGCGGCCTGCGTACGTAGGCGACGGTGAGCCTTTGCGGCCGGTCGACCGGCACATAACCGGCGGGTGTGAGCATCACCGCCTGGGTGGAGCCATGCATGAGGTGATCGCCTGTTCCGCCCAGGTCGATCCGGCGGCGCGCGCCGCCGCGGGGGGACCCGACGACGATGAGATCGGCGTTGACCTTGCTCGCCAGCACCGAGAGACCACGACCGGCTCCCCGGCTCTCCTGGGTGACGAAGTCGGCCCGCAGGCCGCTCGTCGCCGATGCGGCCCGGGCGAGCGTGGCCTGAGCCTCCACGGCCGAACCCGCCCGCTCCGGACTGTGGACCGCGGCCACGGTGAGCCGTCCACCGGTCACCTCGGCGATCGTCCTCGCCAGCGCGAGCGCCTCGCGTCCACCGGCATCATCCGTATAGCCGACGAGGACATGCTCCCCGATCATGTGGCACAGCATCCCCTCGTCGACCATGGTCATGCGCAACGTGGCGGAGCTTGCCTTCAGGGCTTTGACCGCGCGCGGCGCAAGAAGAACAGACCGGCGACGATGGCCAACGCGGCGCCGACCTTGCTCACGATGCCGCCCGTATCCAGTCCGCCAGCTGGTGGTCACGAGGGGTCTCCCTCAGGGGCGGTCGGCCCGGGGCTGGGGCGCCCGCGACCCTGCACCACGCGCACGAATCGTAGGTGCCAACGGCCTCCCAGCCTTCCCAAGATCCTTCATCGCCACGGCGGTTCACGGGCTCAGCCTGGTTGCCGCCAACCCGTCACCGATTGCGATCCGCGCCCTGTCTGGCGGTCCCGGGTCCGATGCGACGGTTCAGGCGAGGATCTGGACGTACCCGTCGGTTCCGTGAACGCGGATCCGCTGCCCGTCCCGGATTAGCCGGGTGGCCTGCTCCACACCCACGACGGCCGGCAGGCCGTACTCCCGCGCGATCACCGCCCCGTGC
>JAOPYH010000501.1 GCA_025964715.1 Streptosporangiaceae bacterium
GTCGATCTCGTCCAGCAGCGCGACGTCCTGGTAGGACGGCTCAGCGCCGTCGGCCCACGTGGCGGCGAGCCGCTCGGTCTGCTGTCCGGAGAGCTCACGGCCGGCGGCGCGGCGCAGCCGGTCCACGTCGCCGAGCGAGCGGAGGACCTCCAGCGGGCCGCGGAGCGGCCACCACGCCGCCACGAACTCAGCGAACGTGCCCTGCTCACGGACGTTGTCGGCGAACTCCTTGCGCTTGGCGCCGGGAGAGTCGGCAAGCCCGCCGATCTCGACGAAGCGGTCCCACAGAGCGTCGACGAGCAGGTCGGCGGCGCGTCCCCGGGCGGTGTTGACCCCCGCGCCGCTGCGCCGGTGCACCTCCTGGCGCAACCGGTCGAGCCGTGTGTGGTCGAGGCGTACGACCACCCCGGCGTGCAGGACCGTCACCGAGGCCGGCGCGCCGGGCGGGTCGTCGATGACCGCGCGGCGCAGCACCTGGGCCATGGAGCCGGCGCCCTTGAGCGCGGCGATTTCGGGGGCGTCGTGCCGGGAGGCCGATACGCCTTCGACGAAGTTACCGAGGGAGCGCAGCGCCGCCGATCCCTCGCCGAGCGAGGGCAGGACCCGGTCGATGTAGGAGGTGAAGCGCGGGTTCGGGCCGACGATGAGGACGCCACGGGACCCGAACCGCCGCCGGTGGCGGTAGAGGAGATAGGCGACCCGGTGCAGGGCGACGGCCGTCTTACCCGTGCCCGGGCCGCCGCGCACGATCACCGATCCGTCGGCAGGGGCCCGGATCACCTCGTCCTGCTCTCGCTGGATGGTCGCCACGATGTCGCGCATGGGTCCCTCGCGGGTGCGGGCGAGCGAGGCCAGGAAGGCCCCGTCGCCCACCACGTTCAGTCCATCGGCCGCGGTGGGGGTGAGGAGATCGTCCTCGATGTCGATGACCTTGTCGCCACGCGAGTGCAGCACCCGCCGGCGGATCACCTCGCGGGGGTCCTCGGGCGTGGCCCGGTAGAAGGGCTCGGCCGCCGGAGCCCGCCAGTCGATGACGAGGGAGTCGTGGTCGCGGGTGCGCACCCCGACGCGGCCGACATAGCGGGCCTCGCCGCCGGTGAGGTCGAGCCGGCCGAACACCAGCCCGTCGTCGGCGATGTTGAGCGCCTGCACCCGGAGCGCCGACTGATGGACCATGGCATCGCGGTCGACCAGAGAGGCCCTGGTGCCCGCCTGCGCCTGCCGGTAGCCCTCTTTGACCATCTCCCGGGCCTCCTGGCGCATCTCCTCCAGACGGGCATAGGCCACGTCGACCCGCTCCTGTTCAGCGGCGATCTCCTGGTCCTTGACCGCGGACGTCATTCGGGCGGCTCCCCTGCATACCGGCGAAAGACACCAGCTTATTCGTTCCGCCCGGGCGGCGGCGTTCTGGGATACGGGCTCAGATCACGGGAGGGCGGCCGGTGCGGGTCATCCGCCAGGCCGTACGCCAGGTGATCGGGCGACGGGCACCGGCGGGCATCCGCCAGCCTTCCACGAATCCGCGGCACCAGGGCTTCAGCGCCGCCGGCCTGCGCTCCCTGAACAGGGTGAGGAAGACCCACACGCCGAGATAGGTCAGCGCGATCGGCCACGGCAGGTTGCGGCGGGCCAGCCAGACCCGGTTGCGGGCGTTGTAGCGGTAGAACATCTCGTGCCTGGTCGGCAGGACGGCGGGGTGGAACATCACAGCGGTGGCGTCGTACTCGATCCGGTAGCCGGCGTTGATGGCCTGCCAGGCCAGATCGGTCTCCTCGTGCGCGTAGAAAAACCGCTCCGGAAGACCGCCGGCCGCGTCGAAGGCGGCCCGGCGCATGGCACAGGCCCCGCCGAGGAAGGTCGTCACCGCCGAGGACCGCTCGGGGTCGCCGGCGCGCAGACGCGGCACGTGCCGCCGCTCGCCCAGGCCGCCCTCGGGGTCCTTGACCCGGAACGAGATGATCCCGAGCCGCGGGTCGGACTCGAACCGGTCCCGCAGATAGGCGCCGAGCCGGGTGGAGCGATACCAGCCGTCGTCGTCCAGAAACAGGATGATCTCGCCGGTGGAGGCCTCCACGCCCCGGTTGCGGCCCGCCGGGATGCCGACGTTCTCCGGGAGCCGCACGAGGTGGATCCGTTTGTCCTCGAACACCGGGGCGTCGCCGGGCGTCCAGTCGCCGGTGACGCCCTGGCCGACCAGGACCACCTCGAGGTCGACGTGCTCCTGGTCGAGCGCGCTGCGGATGGCGCGCTCCAGCTCGGCGGGCCGGTTGCCCATGGTCAGGACGACCACCGACAGAGAGGGGTTCACCTGAGCCTCCGCGACCCGACGATGCTGACGAAGTGCAGCCCGGTCTGCAGGACGGCCACGACCGCGACCGCGATCGTGAGCACACGAGTGGCCGTGAGGCCGGTCCCGCCCCCGGAACCGAAGAGGAAGAAGTCCGCCAGCGCCGCCACGAGGATGAGCAGCGACAGCTCCACCGCACCGATGATCCGGTGGAGGCGCAGCATCGAGGCCACCTGCCGGGCCAGCGCGAGACCGGTGGAGCGCGGCCGCAGCGCGCGATCGCCGCCGATGGGTTCGGCCGGCAGGCCCGACTTGGCGCGGGCGACGACCACGTTGTCGGTCTCGGCCTTGATGAGCGCCGCGCCCAGCGCGGCCGCCAGGCCGAGCTCCACCCAGATGCCGGAGTGCAGACCGCCCTGCGCCCGGAAGCCCAGCCCGATGAGCAGGGCCACCTCGGAGAGGTAGTGGCCGATCCGGTCGAGGTAGACGCCGGTGATGGAGGTCCGCTCGCTGTAGCGGGCGACCTCGCCGTCCGAGCAGTCCAGCAGCAGGTAGGCCTGGATCAGGAGCGCGCCCGCGAGGGCGCTGACCAGCCCGGCCGTCCCGGATGAGGCCAACGCGACGGCCACGCCCCCGAGGACGCCGCACAGGATCATCAGGTAGGTGAGCTGGTTCGGGGAGAAGCCGATCCGCAGGAACACCCAGGAGAAGTACGGCGACGCGGTGCGCATGTAGAGGCGGCCGGCCCAGTGCTCCTCGTTGCGGCGGTCCTTCAGGCCCGGGGGCTGACCGCCCGCCCGGACGTCTGCGACTGTAGGGGGCTTGCGAGCAGGCATCTCAGTGTCCGTGCTCCCGTACATAGTCAGCAACCGCCTTAGCCATGGCATTCTCGTCGAGATCCAGGTGTTCCAGGATCGTGTAGCGCCCCGGGCGGGTGCGCGGGGCGTGCATCGCGGCCTTCACGAACTGCTCCTCGGTGAGGCCCAGATCGCCGGGCACGACCGGAAGTCCGTGCCGCCGCAGACATGCGGTGATCTCCTCGAGCCGCCCGGCGCCCTCGCCAAGGAAGCTCGCCCGCAGGTGGTAGCAGAACACCGTGCCCATCCCGGCGAGCTCGCCGTGGTTGCCGGTGCCCGGATAGAGCTGGTCGATGGCGTGCAGGATCTCGTGGTCGCCGCCGCTCGCGGGTCTGGACGATCCGGCGAACGACATCGCCATGCCCGACAGCACGAGCCCCTCGGCCAGCACGGTGAGGAAGCGGTCCGACTCGATGGACTCGGGCTGGAAGATCAACGCGTTCGCGGCGTTGCGGGCCAGCGTCAGCGCCAGCCGGTCGAGCGGCTCCCCGCGCTCGCGCCCGGCGAGCTCCCAGTCCTCCACCGCGGAGAAGTTGCTCAGCACGTCGCCGACGCCGGCCCGGACGAGCCGTTGCGGGGCGGCTCGGACGTAGTCGAGGTCGACCACCATCGCCAGCGGCATGACGACGCCGAAGGACCCCTTGCCCTTGTCGTGGTGCAGTGAGGCGACCGGCGAGCAGATGCCGTCGTGCGACAGGTTCGTCGCCACCGAGACCATGGGGATGCCGGCGAGCGTCGCGGCGTATTTCGTCGCGTCGATGGTCCGGCCGCCGCCGATGCCCACGACCGCCTCGTAGGACCCGCCGCGCAGCTTCGAACCGAGGTCCACGGCCGCCTCGACCGTCGCGCCCTCGACCCGGAACATCTCGCAGTCCTGCAGGGTGGGACGGACGTCCTCGGCGATCTGGTCACCCTGGCCCGGGCCGACGGCGACCGCGACCCTTCCCTCGGTGGCGATGCGCCGGTCGGCCAGCAGCTCCCCCAGTGCGGCTACCGCGCCCCGCCGCACGTCGATCGACAGCGGGGCGGTGAGCATGCGGGTGAGGAGGGGCATCAGACTTCCCGCGCGCCGGCCAGCGCGGTGTACGAACCGGTGGGGTCGCTCAGCGCCCTGCCCACGATTCCACGGGCCTTTTCCAGGTCATCGTGGTTGTCCACCTCGACCCAGTCCACCGCGCCGATGGGGGCGACGGAGATCTGACCACCGCGGTTGACGAGCTCCTGGTAGCCGTCCTCGTAGTAGAGGTCCGGGTCGCCCTTCCAGGTGGCCTCGAGGGCCTCGGCGAGCGGCCCGGCCGCGGCGGGCTCGATCAGCGTGGCACCGATGTACTCGCCGTAGGCCTCCGCCGGGTCCATCAGCTTGGTGATGCGATGCAGCCGCCCGGCCTCGGAGACGGTCACCTTCATCTCCTCGTCGGCGAGTGTTTTCACGTTGTCCACCGCGAGGAGGATGTCCGGTCCCCGACCCGCCAGTAGGGTTCTTTCGACGCTGACCGGATGGACCGTGTCGCCGTTGACCATGAGGACGCCCTTGGAGAAGTGCTCCCGCGCCAGCCACATGGAATAGGCGTTGTTCCACTCCTCGGCCCTGTCGTTGTACACGAGGGTCAAAGAGACGCCATGGCGCTCCTCGAGAGCCGCCTGCCGCTTCTCGACGGCCTCCGCCCGGTAGCCGACCACGATCACCACGTCGGTCAGCCCGACCGCGCCGAGGTTGCTCAGTGCGATGTCGAGAATGGTCGTGTCACCGGTGCCGTCGGGACCGACGGGGACCAGCGCCTTGGGCAGCGTGTCGGTGTAGGGACGCAAGCGGCGACCCGCACCGGCGGCGAGCACCATGCCAATCATGAGGGGATCTCCTCCTCTTCCTCGAGGTTCACCATCACGCCAGTGCCGGGCCCGGTCTTGGTCCAGGTGCGCACGCTCTCGGCTCCGAAGAGCACGCCGAGGTATCCGGCCAGCGCGATGTACGCGGCGGGCAGGACCCCCACGAAGCCGGCGGCCGCGAGGATGAGCATGCGGCCCTCCCAGCCGAGTCCGGCTGCGAAGACCCATCTCTGCGGCCAGAGCTTCTGGCGAGTGCGGTAAACGGTGTCGTAATGGTGGTAGGCGAGCACCGCGATCAAGATGTAGATGAGCGGTGACGAAACGTTGAAGGCAAAGCCCAGAACGGCGACGTAACCATACTCGATCGCCCTGATCAGCGGCGGGACGAGCCAGTCGAGTCTGCCGTTGTGCGCATGGGTCGACGCCGGGCCGGTCAGCAGGAGCGCCGCGACCGGTGCGAACAGCGCCGGGCCGGACACCTCACCGGCACCGGTCGTCAGCAGGACGGACGTGACGAACGCGGCGACGAGCGCGCCCGGCAGCGGAGGAAGCTGGCCCTGGGCCAGCCGCCCGAGCAGGCCGCAGATCGGCCCGTCGTCCCGGTAGACCTGCAGGCGGCCGGTGCGGGACGCGGCCATGGCGGCATCTGCGGCGGGACGCCGCGGGAGGATGAAGGTCATCGCGCGAGGGACCTCAGCACTCGTCCGGTGAGGGTGTACGCCGTGGCCAGCGAACCCCAGATCAGCAGGGACAGGAATGTCACCTTGGCGTTGAACAGCGCCGCGGTGATCGAGATCAGGGCGAACCGCTCACCGATCGGCAGGATCACGATCTTCTTCGCCCAGCGGAGGCCGCCGATCTTCTCCGTACGCGCGGACAGCCACATGGCCAGGTGCCCCAGGCCGCCGGAACGGCGGGCCGGGGGGGCGCCGCTGCCCGGCGCCGGGTCCAGCGCGCTGTCGTCGAGGTCGGCGAGCGGCACCCGCGGCGGCGCGGCGGCGGGGGTGCGCACCCGCGCGCCCTCGAACGCGAAGTCGATCATGTGCCGGACGGTCTGCAGGATCAGGGCCGCGGCGGCGAGCGCCCAGACGTCGCCGGCGTGCACGAAGCTGGTCGCGGCCGCGGCGGTGGAGCCCATCGCCAGTCCCGCGTAGACGACGTATTCCTTGGCCCGGTCGAAGGTCGCGTCCAGCCACGCCCCGAGCGTGCTGAACTGCCGCGTGTAGCGGGCGAGCTGCCCGTCCACGCAGTCCAGAACGAAGGCGAAGTAGAGCAGCAGGCCGCCGAGGACCATGCCGAGGCGGGATCCGTCACTGAACCAGACCGCGGCCACCACGGCGACGCCCATGGACATGCAGGTGACCATGTTCGGCGTGAGCTGGCGGCGAGCCGCCCAGCGGGCGAGGTAGCGGGAGTACGTGCTCACCGCGTAGGTGGTGAAGAACCCGTCGTTGCCCTTCACCGCCGCGTCGAGACGCACCTCGTCCTCGTCCACCGCCTCGACGGCGGCGCGGGCCGCGCTGACCTGCTCGGCCGTGAGCACCCGGTCGCAGACGAGATCGCGCACCGGGCGGGCGGCCACCCGTACCCCCGAGCGCACGAGCCCGACCAGCAGCAGGGCGGGTACGTCGTCCCCGCGTGGCGGCGTGCCGCCGAACCCGGTGCCGACGGAGACGGTACGGAGCGCACGCTCCGCCGCGACGGCTTCGTTGTCGACGAACCGGTCGAGCCCCTCCGGCCGGACACCAAGCGTGCGGATCGGCTCGGCCTCGGGCAGCCCGCCGACCAGGCCGGCGAGCTCCCTCGCCGTGACGGCGAGCCGGCCCGCCACCTGGGGTGCGAGGCGCAGCGCGCCGCGGAACTCGGCGTCGGGATCGGTCACCTGGTGATGACGTGAGCCGGCCGAGACGACATGACCGCCCTTGGTGCGCGCGAGCGGCCGGACCGGTTCCCGGCCGGGGCGGCGGCCGGCGACGAGCGCCAGCGCCGGAGGCTTGGAGTCGTGCACGAGCCGCGCCATCTGCTCATCGCTCATGACCAGGTCGCCGTGCAGGATCAGCATCGGCTCGCGGGCGGTGCCGGCCAGCCGCGCGATCTCCCGCAGGTCCATCGCCAGGTCGTGGGACTCGACCACTCCGGGGCCGGCCTCACCCGCGCGGTCACCCGGCTCGCAACCGTCCTTGCGCAGCGCGGCGGCCGTTTCCGGCCGGGTGATCACGTGCGTTTCGTGTACGTTGAGCGATGCCAGCTGGTCGAGCAGCCGCCGCAGCAGCGTCGGGCCGGCGGTGCCGTAGACCAGTTCGGCGGTGGAGGCCGGGTCCCCTGCGACCGCCCCTCCGACCGACTCGGTCGCGACAACAACAGCAAGAGTCATCGACGCCCTCCGATCATCAGGACATGGGGTAATGCACCGCAGAGGACATGATCAATACCGCGGGCGCCTCCACAGAGTAGCGGCTCGAACCTGTGGAGACGCGGGGATGACACTTATGTGCATTCTCGGTGTCGAGGTGGATTCGCGTCCATGAGAACCGTGGCCGTGGTCCTGGCCGGCGGCACCGGTCAGCGCCTCGGGTCGGCCCTTCCGAAGCAGCTCATCGAGGTGGCCGGGCGGCCGATCCTGTCGTATTCCATCGAGGCCTTCGACACCTGCGCGCCGATCGGGGAGATCCTGGTGGTGATGGCCGCCGGACACGTGCCGGCGGCGCGGCGCATCGCCGAGCCCTATACGAAGGTACGGGCGGTCATCGAGGGCGGCGCGAGCCGTTCGGAGTCGACGCTCAGGGCGCTCAGGGCGCTGGCCGGCGAACCCGACGACACCCGGGTCCTTTTCCACGACGCGGCCCGGCCCTTCGTCTGCCACGAGGTCATCGAGCGTTGCCTCGACGCGCTCGCCGCGGGTGAGGCGGTCGCCGTGGGCGTGCCCTCGTCGGACACGATGGTCGCGGTCGAGCGCGGTGTCGTGGCGGCCATGCCGGCCCGGGAGACCCTGCGCCGGTTCCAGACTCCGCAGGGCTTCCGGCTCGGCACCATCCGCAAGGCCTACGAACTGGCGCTGGCCGACCGGGCCGGCTTCGACGTGCGCACCTCCGCCACCGACGACTGCGGAGTGGTCCACCGCTATCTGCCGGGGCTGCCGATCCGGGTGGTCGAGGGGTCCGAACGCAACCTCAAGGTCACCCATCCGCTGGACATCGTCGTGGCCGAGCACATCGCCGCGGAACTCGCTCATGGGGAAGACGCATGATCTTTGATGCCAAGCCGGCGATCATCGGCCACCGCGGCAGCGGCACGGGCACCACCGCCTTGAAGGCGGCCGCGGAGGCAGGAGGGGGGACCGGGCCGGCCGGCGAGTCCGCCGAGGCTCGGGAGGTCCTCGCAGAGAACACGGTCGCCTCACTGCTCGCCGCGGTCGACGCGGGCCTGTCCTGGGTCGAGATCGACGTGCAGCGCACCGCCGATGACGAGCTGGTGCTCCGGCACGATCCCACCGGTCCCGCCGGGACCTTCCTCATCGAGGGGACCGCTGACGAGTCCGGGCTGCCCAGGCTCGCCGAGGTCTTCGAAGCGCTGCCGCCAGAGGTCGCGGTCGACGTGGACGTGAAGACGATCCTCGAGGACGCCGTCGACGCGCCGGCCCGCCGGACCGGCGCGCTGGTGCTTCCGGCGCTCGCCCGCGAGGCGCGGCGCAGGCCCCTGCTGGTCACCTCTTTCGATCCGGCGCTGCTGCTGGGCCTCCGCGACAGCCTGCCCGGTGTGCCACTCGGCCTCCTGACCTGGCTGACCTTCCCCCTGTCGCACGGCGTGTCCGCGGCGGCCAACCTGGGCCTGCAGGCGGTCGGACTGCACACCGGCTCGTTCGGGCTCGACCGCGGCGACAACCGGATCCGCCCGCTGGAGCACGCCGTCGAGGTGGCCCACCAGGCGGGCCTCGAGGTGATGGCCTGGTGCCCGGCGGCCAAGGACGCCGCGCGCTACGCCGCCGGCGGCGTCGACGCGCTGGTCGTCAACGACGTCCCCGGAGTCGTCGCGGCGCTCTCCTAGCGCCGGCGCCGGCGCCGTCCCCTGGACCGGCCCCCGCGGGGACTACTCGTCCTTGGCGCGCCCGCCGGAGCCGTAGGTCTGGGTCCAGTCGCTGTCCTCTGGGCTGGGCCGCTGAGCCGGGACCGGCGCCTGCCCCGGGTGCCGCTGAGGCGGCGGAGCCTGCGGCTGCCACTCACTCTGGCCGTACGGCGGGACGGGCCCGTCGTCGGGCTGGGGGGCCGGCTCGCCGGCCCGCCGCGCCGGCCGGGGCGCCCACCTGGAGGGGGACAGCGAGGCGACCAGCAGCAGGACCCCGATCAGGAGCAGCACGCCATAGGGGCCGATGACCGTGTAACCACGGTCCAGTGTGCCCGGAAGGCGGCCGGCCGTGTGCTGCCCGGCGAACGTGGGAGCGATCACCCAGAGCCCTCCGGTGCCCGCGTAGACCAGGCCGGGGATCAGGGACGCCAGCGGCGAGGTACGCGACCCGGCCAGCACTCCGAGCAGCACCGCGACCACCAGGAGGACTCCGCCGCCGACCCACCGGTCCGGCCCGCCGGGACGCAGCGCGGTGAAGGTCCGGGCGAACCGGTCGGTTCCGAGCATCAGTCCGGCGGCCAGCACCGGAGTCAGGACGAGTCCGGCCACCACGCCGATGGCGTGTCGCGCTCCGTTCGGCATCACTACCTCCTCGCTCAACCGGCGCCGCCACGGGTGCGCGGTCCCGTGCGGCGCCGGCCTTATTTACAGAGATTCTGGGTCGCGGTGCGGGCATGAGCGTCCTTGGCCTCGGCCGTGGGAGCGGCGCTCGGCGCTGCGGCCCTGACCTTCTTCACGCCGGCCCAGGAGGAACCCACGACGACCTGGACCCGGCCCCCGAGCGACGGGACCCGCTTGAGCCGGGCTCCCGGAATGGCGAGGGCGAGCGTCTTGGCGGAGTCCGCCCGGCCCGTGCCGTACTGGATGACGGTCTGCCGCTGACCGAGCCGCGGCGCCGTGCCCGGGACGACCACGGGGTTGAAGCCGGCGCTCCGCAGGTCGCCGGCCGCTCTCCTGGCCACGCCTGGGGTGCCCACCCCGTTCAGGACCCTGACCTGGATGTCGGCCGGGCGCACGGTGAGGTCGCTCGTCTCCTTGGTGGGGCTCGGCGAGGCCGCCTGCGGCGCCGGCTCCAGCAGCGACTCGTCCCTGCGCAGCTTGCCGAAGAGCGCCTGGGAGCGCTGCGGATCCCAGCGGACCGTGGACTGCGGTGCGGAGCCGTTGATCCGGGTCATGTAGTTGGAGTCGGCGAGGGGCACTCCGGCGAAGGTCACGCTGTCGGTGGACAGCCCCTTCAGCTGCTTGAGCAGCGCCTCGGCGTCGTCGGCCAGTCCCTTGTCGACGCGGACCGACTGGAGCGTCGCGCTCAGGAACCTCGTGGCCTTCACCGGGTCGGCCAGCGTGGAGGTGCTGAGGGCCTGGTGCATCAGAGCGGCCATGAACTGCTGTTGCCGGTTGATGCGGCCCAGGTCGTCGCCGCCACCGAGGGTGTAGCGGGCACGGGCGTAGGCGAGCGCCTTCTCTCCCGGCACGTGGCTCTGCCCGGCCGGCAACTGGAGGCCGCTCTTGGGATCGTTGATCGGCTGGGGCGTGCAGACGTTCACCCCGCCGAGGGCGTCGACCACCTTGATGAAGCCGAGGAAGTTGACCTCGACGTAGTGGTTCACCCGGACGCCCGTGATCTGCTCGATCGTCTGGATCGTCAAGGTCGAGCCGCCGTAGGTGTAGGCCCAGTTCAGCTTGCCCGCCCTGGCCGGCACCGGGGTCCCCTTGGCCCCCTCGCTGCCGTTGGAGGAGTGCGCCGGGATCGTGACCAGTGAGTCCCGTGGCAGGCTGACCACCGAGACCTTGTCGTGGTCCGCGGACAGGTGCACGAGCATCATGGTGTCCGAGCGCTCGCCCTCGAACCGCCCGAGCTTGAGCCGGCTGATCTGGTCCGGCCGCAACCCCTCACGCCGGTCCACGCCGGCGAGCAGGATGTTCATCGCGCCCTTGGGACCGCTGTCCGGACGGTTGCCCAGGCCGTGGAACGGGTCGATCCTCTGCACCTGCCCGAGCATGAAGCCCTGGAACGCCCAGGCCCCGCCCGAGGACAGCAGCACGAAGGCCGACATGGTGGCGGTGACCATCAGGAACCGGCGGTGCCGGCGGGCGTTGCCGGCCCGCCGCGGGGCGGTCGCGGGGCGGTGGCTCGCGGCACGGTGGCCGCGCGGCGCCGCGACGTCGACGCGAGGGGCGCGGGTGTCGTCGATGATGACGCCGTCCGGCGGCCCGTCAGCGGGCTCCCGGCCGGAGCTCTGCGGTCCGACCGTTCGCGGCCGGAAATACCGTTCGAACGGATCGGAGTCGTTGTCGTTGGCCATCGTGGCTGCCGCCTCCGCGCGAAAACCGTATGTTCGTTGCCTGTGACCCTGGTTTCGTACAGTAGCGTGGCGCCGTCATGAATCCCTCTCCCAACGCGCGAGGTCCCGCCGAACCTCGCCAGCCCCCGCAGAGCAGTCAAGTGAGCATCGATAGCCCAACCTGGCCGGCCGTATCCGTGATCATGCCGGTACTCAACGAAGAGCGGCACCTGGCCGAGGCCGTCGCGCGCATCATGGCGCAGGACTACCCCGGCGAGCTGGAACTGGTCCTCGCCGTCGGGCCCTCCCGGGACCGTACCGAGGAGATCGCCGCCAGGATCGCCGCAGAGGACCCGCGCATCATCATGGTGGCCAACCCCACCGGGCGCACTCCCCAGGGCCTCAACGTCGCGATCAAGGCCTCGCAGTACTCCATACTCGTCCGGGTCGACGGCCACTCGCTCCTGCCGTCGGACTACGTGCGTTCAGCTGTCGAGACCATGGAGGACACCAAGGCCGACAACGTCGGCGGGATCATGGCGGCCGAGGGCGTCACGCCCTTCGAGCAGGCAGTGGCCCGCGCGATGACCTCGCCGCTCGGAGTGGGCAACGCCCGCTTCCACACCGGCGGCCAGCCCGGCGAGGTGGAGACCGTCTATCTCGGCACGTTCCGGCGCAGCGCGCTCGAGCGCGTCGGCGGCTACGACGAGACGTTCGTACGGGCGCAGGACTGGGAGATGAACCACCGGATCCGCCAGACCGGCGGCAAGGTCTGGTTCACCCCCCGGATGCGCGTGACCTACCGGCCGCGCCCCAACCTGCGGGCGCTCGCCAAGCAGTACTTCCACACCGGCCGCTGGCGCCGCGTCGTGGGGCGCGAGCACCAGGGCACGCTCAACCTGCGCTATCTCGCCCCGCCGATCGCCGTGGCCGGGATCGCCGCGGGCACGGTGGCGGGCGCGTTCGGATTCTGGCCCGGCTGGATCCTGCCGGGTGGCTACGCGGTGGCGATCCTGGCCGGCGCCGCGGCCACCGGCCGCGGCCTCCCGACGGCGGCGTGGGCGCGGCTCCCGCTCGTCTACGCCACCATGCACCTGTCCTGGGGCCTGGGCTTCCTCACCAGCCCGCCGCGCCTGGGTCAGCCCAAGAGCTGACAGCTCTCCCCACCTCTACGGCGGCGGGCCGCCGGCACGATGCCGGCGCCCGCCGCCTTATGCGCCGGGGCCCGCTACGGCCGGCCGAGCGCCCGGTAGGTCCACCCGGCCGCACGCCACCGCTCCGGGTCCAGTGCGTTGCGGCCGTCGACGATGTTGCGCTCCGCGACCATCGCGCCGAGCTCGTCGGGGTCCATGTCGCGGAACTCCGCCCACTCCGTCAGCAGCAGGACGACGTGCGCGTCGCGGACCGCGTCCAGCGTCGACTCACCGTAGCTGAGCGCGGGCTGGGCCCGGCGCGCGTTGGCGAGCGCCTGCGGGTCGTACACGGTGACCTTGGCGTCGTGTGAGCGGATCGTCACCGCCACATCGAGGGCCGGCGAGTCCCGGATGTCGTCGGAGTTCGGTTTGAACGCCGCGCCCAGCACGCCCACGGTCCGGCCGGTGAACGATCCACCCAGCAGTTCGCGGGCGAGGTCCACCATGCGCATCCGGCGCCGCATGTTGATGGCGTCGACCTCGCGCAGGAACGACAGCGCCTGGTCCACCCCGAGCTCGTCGGCCCGCGCCATGAAGGCCCGGATGTCCTTGGGCAGGCATCCCCCGCCGAAGCCCAGGCCGGGACCGAGGAACTTGCCGCCGATCCGGTCATCGTAGGACAGCGCCTGCGAGAGCGTGGTGACGTCGGCATGCGTGGCCTCGCACACCTCGGCCATGGCGTTGATGAAGGAGATCTTGGTGGCGAGGAAGGCGTTCGCGGCCACCTTCACCAGCTCCGAGGTCGGATAGTCGGACACGATGAACGGTGTCCCGGTGGAGATCACCGAGGCGTAGACCTCGCGCAGGATCTTCTCGGCCCGCTCCGACCGCACCCCCACGACGATCCGGTCCGGGTGCAGGGTGTCCTGCACAGCGAAGCCCTCGCGCAGGAACTCGGGGTTCCAGGCCAGCTCGGCCTCCGCACCGACGGGGGCGAGCTCGGTCAGCATGCGCGCCAGCCGTTCCGCCGTGCCCACGGGCACGGTCGACTTGCCGACGACCAGGCAGCCGCGCCGCAGGAGCGGAGCCAGCTCGGCGATCGCGTTGTCCACGAACGTGAGGTCGGCGGCGTACTCGTCCCGCTTCTGCGGCGTGCCGACGCAGACGAAGTGCACGTCGCCGAAGGCCGCCACCTCTTCGTAGGAGGTGGTGAAGCGCAGTCGCCCGTTCTCCAGGTTGCGGCGCAGAACCGGTTCCAGGCCCGGCTCGAAGACCGGCAGATCCCCGGCCGACAGTCGGTCGACCTTCGCCTTGTCGACATCGAGCCCGAGCACCTCGAAGCCCAGGTCCGCCATACAGGCGGCATGGGTGGTCCCGAGGTAGCCGGTACCGATCACCGTGAGCCGGTGAGCCAAGGGAACTCCTTTCAGAAGACGTCCCCGCACGCCACTGCTTAATCGTACTGGCCGGTAGCATTCGGGGCATGAGCCCCGACTTTCCCTCATACAGCCCCTCTGAGGAGCACGAGCTCCTCCGGCAGACGGTCCGCGCACTCGCCGACGCAAAGATCGCCCCGCGCGCCGCGGAGGTCGATGAGACCAGCGAGTTCCCGGAGGATGTCCTTGCGGCCCTCGTGCAGGCGGACCTGCACGCGGTCCACATCCCGGAGGCATACGGCGGCGCCGGTGCCGACGCGCTCGCCACCGTGATCGTCATCGAAGAGGTGGCGCGCGCGTGCGCCTCCTCGTCGCTGATCCCCTCGGTGAACAAGCTCGGCACGGTGCCGATCCTGCTTTCCGGATCCGAAGAACTGAAGAAACGGTATCTGAGTCCGGTAGCGCGCGGCGAAGCCATGTTCTCCTACGCGCTCTCCGAGGCGGAGGCCGGGAGCGATGCGGCGGCCATGAAGACCCGTGCGGTAAGGGACGGAGACCACTGGGTGCTCAACGGCACCAAGATGTGGATCACAAACGCGGGGGTCTCGGAGTACTACACGGTCATGGCCGTGACCGATCCCACGCAGGGCGCCCGCGGCATCTCGGCCTTCGTGCTCGAAAAGAGCGACCCCGGGGTGAGCTTCGGCGCTCCGGAGAGGAAGCTCGGCATCAAGGGCTCTCCCACCCGCCAGGTCATCATGGAGGACGTGCGGATCCCGGCGGACCGGATCATCGGCGAGGAGGGCACCGGCTTCAAGACCGCGCTGGCGACCCTGGACCACACCCGCGTCACCATTGCCGCCCAGGCGCTCGGCATCGCCCAGGGCGCCCTCGACTACGCGGTCGGCTACGTCAAGGACCGCAAGCAGTTCGGCAAGCCGGTCGCCGACTTCCAGGGCGTCCAGTTCATGATCGCCGACATGGCCATGAAGATCGAGGCCGCCCGGCAGCTCACCTACCACGCCGCCGTGAAGTCCGAGCGGGCCATGCAGGGCGAGCACGTCAAGGACCTCACGTTCGTGTCCTCCGCCTGCAAATGCCTGGCCTCCGACGTCGCCATGGAGGTCACCACCGACGCGGTGCAGCTCCTCGGGGGCTACGGCTACGTCAAGGACTACCCGGTCGAGCGCATGATGCGCGACGCCAAGATCACCCAGATCTACGAGGGCACCAACCAGATTCAGCGCGTCGTCATGGCCCGCCAGATCCTCAAGTAGAGGCTTGAGCTGCGAAAACTCCCCCCTGTCCGTGATCGAACAGGGGGGAGTCGGAGACTGAGGGTCCGGATGTAACCCGCGTGATCTGCGGCTGCACGGGGCCGCTGGGACGTACGCCGCTCACGGCCTGGCGGGTGGGCGGTCTCTCGATGCGCGTGCTGGGCACGACCACCCGCGCCGCCGGCTCCGGTCCGGAGGTGGTAGGCACGGGGCCGTGGGTTTGCGAACGTGCGGGTGGATTGCCCCCGCTGCACCATTGTCCGCGTCGGCCAGAACCTGCCAAGGGCGCCTTCGGCGTCGCTACGCGATCTACGACCCTTGACAGAACCTGTCCGAGAGTCGCGGAGTTTGCAGCTATCGAGGGCAGGGAGGGGTCCGGGGCAGAGAGCCAGGGTCGGCGGCCAACTGCGAGCGGTCACGGGGACGGGCGGCCCCGGCGCCGGCCGCTACCGGAGGATAGGACGACGGTAGAGGAGAAGGCCAGCCAAGCAGGACACCAGCCAAAGATCCTGCCCACCCATCCGTCATGCGCCCCGCGGCGCGCCTGCGAAGCTACATGATCTTGTTACGATGATGGGCTGCCTTCCGGATGGGACGAAAACGCGATGTCATCGACGGTAGATGGACCCGACCCGGACCCCATCAGCGATGAGGAACTCCAGAGGCTCACGGTCGGCGAACTCAAACCACACAATGCCCCGATCGTTCTCGTCGAATACGACCCCGAATGGCCCCGGCTCTTCACCCGCGAGGCCGACCGGATCCGCGGGGTAATCGGCGACAGAGCACTGCGCGTTGAGCACGTCGGCTCCACCTCGGTGCCTGGGCTAGCCGCCAAGCCCATCATCGACATCCTCCTCGTCGTGCCCGACTCCGCCGACGAATCATCGTATGTACCAGCCATGGAAGCTGCCGGGTATGTGCTGCGAATCCGCGAGCCAGACTGGTTCGAACATCGTCTTTTCAAGGGCCCGGACACCAACATCAACTTGCACGTGTTCAGCGTCGGCGCTGCTGAGATTGACCGGATGTTGCGGTTCCGGGACCGGCTCCGCAACAGCGACGCCGACCGGGAACACTATGCGCGCACCAAACGCGAGCTGGCCCAACGTACGTGGCGACACGTGCAGCACTACGCCGACGCCAAAATCACGGTGGTGCAGGAGATCATAAGCCGGGACGAATAGCCCCAACGTGCAGGTCAAGAGTAAGCCAGTTGAGATCCTGGCCTACAGGCCGACGCCCACAGCGTTCCGTGTTCGGTCTCAGTTCCGTGCGGACCCGAAAACCAGCGAGAGACGGCGACAGAGAGTGGAAGGTCGAAACCGAGCTCAGCGCCGGGATCACAGGTAGTCGCCCAGGTCGCAGATGAACCCAACCACAACACCCAGATCTACGAGGGCACCAACCAGATCCAGCGCGTCGTCACCCGCTCGATCCCCTCCAGCAGAGCGGCGTTGAGCCGCGCTCGGGCGGACCGGGCGTGCTCGAGGGCGTCGAGCACCTCGGGGCGGACGGGCTCGTGGTCGCCGAGCGACCGCTGGAGCACGTCGGCGCGCACCTCCGTCGTCGCCTCGCGGAGCCGGTCGAGCACCTCGTACCGCACGCCGACGGCCGTCCCGTATATGTCCGTCGGGGACCCCCGTCCGGCTCCCCGGACCACATGGCGTCCGACTGCAGCGCGTAGGTCGCCCCCGCCGCCTCCCGGCCGAGCCGTTCGATCCTCGCGTCGAACGACTCGACGTCCGTGAGCCGGCCGGCCCGCAGATCCTGCACCCTCCGCTCCAGGGCGTCGATCCACGCCCGGCCGGTCGTGCGCAGGCCCAGCAGCCGGGCCACCTGGCCTTCTCGCCGGACGGACTCCAGATCGAGGCCGGCCTGCTGGGCCTGCCGGCGATGGAGCCGGAGCGGGCCGTAGACGGTGGCCACACCACCCACCAGGGCACCCCCGATGGCACCGAGCAGTCCGTACATCGCGCCTGTGTCCGGCATGCACTCAATGTGCCAGATCGGTCGCCGGTTCACCTGCCGGACGGCTCACCTGGGCCTTCGGCGAGCGCGGCTCGGATCCGTACCGCCCGGGGATGTCCCACCCTCATCTCGCCGCGGATGCGTGCCAGGCTCGGGAGGTCTCCGGCGGCGAGCTGCTCGGCGAACCGCTCCCGGGCGCTCGCGAGGACGGGGCCGTCCGTCTCCAGCACCTCGCGGGCAGGTGCCCGCGGGACGGCCGTGAGTGCCTGCGGGACGGCCGCGAGGTCCTGGGCGAGATCCTGGGTGATCGCGGGGTCCGGCGCACCGGCCATCACCGGGACCCGCGCGGCGGCTGGGGAGACCTCGACGGCGTCCCGCACGGGTTCGGCCGGTGCGCCCGCCCCCGCGCGGCCGCGGCGGATCATCTCCATCAGCAACTCGACCACCACGACCAGGGTGACGGCCGGCCATGCCGCGATGATCGCGCCGATGGACCCGTGGGCGACGCCGTGCAGAACGTTGACCGCGACCGTGGACCCGATCCCGAGTGCCAGGGCGACTTTGGCCAGGGCAGGCGCGGACTGGCCCCGTCTCGCCGAGTCGAGCATCACCATCGAGGCGACGAACACCAGGCCGTCGATGGTGAGCGGCAGGAGCCTCGCGGTCGCGCCGGCCTCTCCGTGCCCGGTCACGACGTCATAGGCGTGCCGGTAGGAGACGTACGCGGCCACGGCACCGATCCCCACCACGGCCGCGGCGGTGCTGACTCTGATGAGCCGATCTGCGACGATCACTGTCATGACCGTAGTGGCCCGGGCCCGGAAGGTCCCCGGCGGGTGCCGGAGGCCGCCGGGGTCAGCCGGTCGTCTCGTCGCGGAGGCGGGCGCCCTTGGCCTTGGCCTGCTCGTAAAGGTCGGACTGGAAGTCGATCATGCGCTGCCGGAGGTTCTCGTCCGACGCGGCCAGGATCCGTACGGCCAGCAGGCCGGCGTTGCGGGCCCCGCCCACGGCTACCGTGGCGACCGGGACGCCGGCCGGCATCTGCACGATCGACAGCAGCGAGTCCATGCCGTCGAGGTACTTCAGCGGGACCGGGACGCCGATGACCGGCAACGGCGTGACCGAGGCCAGCATGCCGGGCAGGTGGGCCGCGCCGCCCGCGCCGGCGATGATCACCCGCAGCCCACGGGACGCGGCCTCGGACCCGTAGTCGATCATGTCGTGCGGCATCCGGTGGGCCGAGACCACGTCGGCCTCGCAGGGCACGTCGAACTCCTCGAGTGCCTCGGCCGCGGCCCGCATGACCGGCCAGTCGGAGTCGCTGCCCATCACCAGGCCGACCACCGGGTTCATCGGGGGCCGTCCCGCAGGTAGTCGGCCGCGTGGCGGGCCCGGGCGAGGAGGTCGTCGACGTCGTCGCCGAGCACGGTCACATGCCCGATCTTGCGTCCCGGCCGCACCTCCTTGCCGTAGAAGTGCACCTTGATCGCCGGGTCGTGGGCCATGACGTGGATGTAGCGGTCGTAGACCCGGGGGTCCTCGCCGCCGAGGACGTTGGCCATGACGACGTACGGCGCGGTGGGCTCGGTCGAACCGAGCGGCAGGTCCAGGACGGCGCGCAGGTGCTGCTCGAACTGCGAGGTGCGGGCGCCCTCGATCGTCCAGTGACCCGAGTTGTGCGGGCGCATCGCAAGCTCGTTCACCAGCAGGCCGGTGCCGGTCTCGAACATCTCGACCGCCAGCAGGCCCACGACCCCGAGCCGCTCGGCGATGTCGAGGGCCAGCCGCTGTGCCTCTGCCGCCCTTTCCTCGTCGAGACCCGGCGCCGGGGAGATCACTTCGTGGCAGATGCCGTCACGCTGGACGGTCTCGACGATGGGATACGCGGCGCCCTGACCGTACGGGGAGCGCGCGACCAGCGCGGCGAGCTCGCGGCGGAAGGCCACGTGCTCCTCGGCCAGCAGGCCCACACCCCGGGCCGCGGCCTCCTCGACCACCGGCGCCGCGTCGGCGGCCGACTCGCACACCCAGACGCCCTTGCCGTCGTAGCCTCCCGAGACGGCCTTGAGGACCACGGGCCAGCCGGCCCGCTCGGCGAACGCGTGGACGTCGGCCGTGCGCCGTACGGGGGCGTACATCGGGCACGGCGCACCGATCGCGCTGAGCCGCTCCCGCATGATGTGCTTGTCCTGGGCGTGCAGCAGCGCGTCCGCGCCCGGCCGGCAGGCGAACCCGGCGGCCTCGAGCGCCCGGATGTGCTCGGACGCGACGTGCTCGTGGTCGAAGGTCACGGCGTCGCAGCCCTTGGCGAAGGCCATGAGGTCGTCGAGTGATGTGTGCTCGCCGATCCGGACGTCGGAGCAGGCCCGGGCCGCGGAGGCGTGCGCCGAGTCGCTGAGCACCCGGAGCGTCACGCCGAGCGCGATCGCGGCCTGCTGCGTCATGCGGGCGAGCTGGCCGCCGCCGACCATACCCACGACGGGCATCTGGAAGGTGTCGTGGCGCTGAGCAGGATCTGTCACGTGGAAAAGGTTATCCGGCCCCCGAAGGTGTGAACCATAGGAGGAGGGGCCGCGCCCCCGCGCGGGAGCCGTCGACGAGGAAGCTGTGAGCCGCGGGAATCCGATGAAGCCCCCAAACGTTCAAGATGCGCTGTGGCCGCGTCAGGCAGCCCCTATCCTCAATGTGCCCGATGTGTGGGATCCCGAAGGGACGGTCCGTTTTCGTGAGCTTTGTCGCGAACCTCAACAGACGCTTCATGCGCATAGCCCACGAGCTCGCGAAGTTCGGCAGCATCGGGGCCCTCGCCTTTGTCATCACCTTCGCGATCGGCAACGTCCTGCACGCCGGTCTGGGCATGGGGCCGCTGACCTCCAACGGCATCGCCACCGTGATCGCCACCACGTTCTCCTACTTCGCCAACCGGCACTGGACGTTCCGGCACCGCGACCGTACGGGGCTCGGCCGTGAATACGCCCTGTTCTTCGGCCTGAACGGCATCGGGTTGGTGATCACCGAGATCTTCATCGGCTTCACCCACTACGTGCTGGGGATGCACGGCGTCATCGCCTTCAACATCTCGCTGATCATCGGCACCGCGGTGGCCACGCTCTTCCGCTTCTGGTCGTACAAGAAGTGGGTGTTCCCACCCGCCAGCACCCCGGGTGAGGACCTCGCGGCGGAGTCGCCCGAGCTCAGCGACCCGCCGGCGGCCTCCGTCACCACCCCCGGCCACCACACCGCTGGTCAGCACGCCCCGAGGCGGCGGACAGGCGCCGCCCATGGCGCCCCACCGTGCGGCCATGGGCCCGAGCAGCGGCCGGCGGCCGAGCCGGGTCAGACCGATGTGCGTCCGGGCCGGGTCACGCGGGCCCGATGACCACGCGCTCCTCGGCCCGCCGGACCTGCGCCCCCTGACGCAAGAAGATCGCGAACACCGCCGGGCGGGCTCGTACGAGCTCCAGCCGGCCGCCGTCGACGGCGACCAGCGACCGGGCCAGGTAGAGCCCCAGGCCCGTCCCCTCACCGCTGCTCACGCTCCGGTCGAAGACCTTGCGCTCGAGCTCGGGGGGCACGCCTGGGCCCTCGTCACCGATCTCGACGACCACCGAGCCCGCGGTGAGCTTGCTGCACAGCGTGACGGTCCCCCCGCCGTGGACGAGCGAGTTGTCCAGCAGCGTGGCGATGATCTGTGAGAGGCCGGTCAGCGTCACCACGGCGACGAGCCCTCGTTCTCCCCTGACCTGCACCTTTCTGCCGTCTCGCTGGAAGATCGGCTGCCACTCCTCGACCTGCTGCGCCACCACGTCGTCGACCGAGACGGGCATCGCCGCGCCCGTACGGTCCTGGCGCGCGCGGGCCAGCAGTTGTTCGACCACGGCCACCAGCCGCTCGGCCTGGGCCAGCGCGGCCGCCCCCTCCTCGCGGACGATGTCGGGATAGTCCGCGGCCTCGACCATTTCCTCCAGCCGCATGGAGAGCGCGGTCAGCGGGGTGCGGAGCTGGTGGCTGGCGTCCGAGGCGAACTCCCGGCTGGCGGCGAGGAGATCGGCGATGCGCACGGCGCTGCGGTCCAGCACCTCGGCCACCTTGTCCACCTCCGGGATCCCATAGCGCCGTCGGCGCGGCCGGGCGTTTCCGGACCCGAGCCGGTCGGCCGTCTCGGCGAGGTCGATCAGCGGCACGGTCAGCTTGCGGGCCTGGAAGATCGCCAGCGCTACCGTGACCGCCCCTCCCAGAGCCACGAGGGCGCCGATGAGCAGCAGGGAGCGCAGTGCCTCGTTGTCCACGTCGCTGGCGTTCTGTGACACGTCCACGTGGATGCCGCCGGCGGCGCGCGAGTAGGTCAGCCGCTGTCTGCGGTTCGGCGGCTCCGTGCCCGCCGTGACGACCGAGTTGTTCGGCAGGATGATGACGACGTAGCGGCCGGGGAACTCGTGCCCGATCTGCTCCGAGGTGATGGGCTGACCGGACTCCCAGCGGAGCTGCACCCCCGCGACGATGATCGCCGCCTCCCTCTGGAGCGACTGGTCTGCCTCTTCATAGATCAGCTTGTGCGTGGAGTAGGCGAGGGGGATGCCGAGCAGCAGGATCGCGGTGATCGCCACCGCGAACGTCGACACGAGCAGCCGGCGCCTCATCAAGGCTCCTTCCGCCATGGACCAGATTCGGCTGTGGACGAGCAGGGACGAGCAGGGACGCGCGCCGCGGTCATGCGGCCGTGGACGTCACGACCGCGGCGGGGAAAAGGGCTAGTCGCCGCGTTCGAAGCGGAAGCCGACCCCTCGTACGGTCGTGATGTAACGGGGGCTCGCCGCGTCGTCGCCGAGCTTGCGGCGCAGCCAGGAGATGTGCATGTCCAGGGTCTTGGTCGATCCCCACCAGTTCGTGTCCCATACCTCCCTCATGATCTGTTCCCGGGTCACCACCTTGCCGGCGTCGCGCACCAGGACCCGCAGCAGATCGAACTCCTTGGTCGTCAACTGCAGCTCCTGCTCCCCCATCCAGGCACGGCGGGACTCCGCGTCGATGCGGACACCCTGCACGATCGGAGTCTCGGTGCTGCCCCGGCGCAGCAGCGCCCGGACCCGGGCCAGCAGTTCGGCCAACCGGAAAGGCTTGGTGACATAGTCGTCGGCACCCGCGTCGAGCCCCACGACGGTGTCAACCTCGTCGGCGCGGGCGGTGAGAATCAGGATCGGCACCCCGTGCCCTTCTGAGCGGACCCGGCGTGCCACCTCGAGCCCGTCGAGCTCGGGCAGCCCGAGGTCGAGAACAATGAGGTCCACGCCGCCCCCGAGTGCCCGCTCCAGGGCCTGCGGCCCATCCGGGCTCACTTCGACGTTGTAACCCTCCCGTCGCAGTGCGCGAGCGAGGGGCTCAGAGATGGACGTGTCGTCCTCGGCGAGCAGTACTGAGGTCATGTCCCGATCGTAGGACTATTCAAGAACGTTTCCCGCTTAGTGCGAGCGCCTTGACCTGCGGTTTAACACTAGTAGTACATGCTTGAACACGCTCGAAGCCCCCCTAATCGGCAGCAACCGCGCACGTCCTCGGCCTCACCGACCGTGACCTCTCCGACACTCTGCGAGAGTGCCCGCCGAACGCCATAAAAACGGATTAGGCCCTATCTATCGCCTATAGCTGGCCAGAACAGACATAGTCCGGTAACTTAGGGGAGGCTAACCTAAAAGTAGACGTCCGCACCGGCCGGACGTCCGCGACCGAGAGGCACCTCACCGCGATGTACGTCTGCATCTGCCACGCCGTCACCGAAGACGACGTCCACGACTGCGTGGCGGCCGGCGCCGGCTCCACCAAAGAGGTCCGGGCCGCCTGCGGCATGCCTCCTGGCTGCGGTTCCTGCACCAAGCGCCTGTGCGCGCTGATCAGCCAGGGGCGTACGGCCGCGATGGGTACGGGCACGCTCACCGGGGAGGTCACCGCCGCCTGATCCACACCGCCTTCAACGGGCCGACACGCCCGGACCTGCCACGGACCCCTGTCCGTGTGGGTCGGTTTCGTGCCAAATTGGATGGTATGGAAGGCGACAGAGACATCATCACGTTGCTCAACGAGCAACTGACCTCCGAATTAACGGCGATCAGCCAGTACTTCCTGCACGCGAAGATGCAGGAGCACTGGGGATTCACCCGCCTCGCCCGGCACACCCGCGCCGAGTCCTTCGATGAGATGCGCCACGCCGAGCGGCTGACCGACCGCATCCTGTTCCTCGAAGGACTGCCGAACTACCAGAAGCTCAACGCTCTCCGCATCGGCCAGACCGTCATCGAGCAGCTCAGGGCCGATCTCGCCATCGAGGTCGAGGTTGTCGGCCGGCTGAAGCCGGGCATCGAGCTGATGCGCTCGCGTGGCGACGTCACCTCCGCACGCATCTTCGAGGACATCCTCGCCGACGAGGAGGAGCACGTGGACTACCTCGAAACCGAGCTCGAGCTGGCCGACAAGCTCGGCGAGCAGCTCTACCTCCAGCGCTACGCAGAGCCGCCCGGTGAGGACTAGGCGCTCCCGGCGACGAGCCGGCACGTCCCGCGCACGGCTCCACGTAGTCTCGAACCCCCCGAATACGGAGGAGCCACGCGTGAGCGACCATGTGGAGATCGAGGTTAAATACGACGCCGAACCGGACTTCGGCCTGCCGGATCTCGGCAACGTGCCGGGTGTCCACTCGGTCGGCGATCCGCAGACACAGGTCCTCGTCGCGAGGTACTTCGACACCGCCGACCTCCGGCTCGCCTCCCGGGGCATCACCCTGCGCCGCCGCCGCGGCGGCGCCGACGCGGGCTGGCATCTGAAGATCCCCGCGGGGACCGACACCAAGAAGGAACTGCGGGCCCCGCTCGGCCGGGCTGAGGTCGTCCCGGCCCGGCTGGCCGCCCTCGTGGCCGCCCACACCCGAGGTGAGCCGCTCCGGCCGGTGGCCACGCTCGAGACCAGGCGTACGGTCCTACGGCTGCTCGGCGAGGACGGCACGGAGCTGGCCGAGGTCGCCGACGACGCGGTGACGGGACGGCCGGCCGATCGAGGCACCGGCGCCGAGGAAGGGCCTTCGGTCCGCAGCTGGCGCGAGATCGAGGTCGAGCTCGCCGGCGGCTCCCCCGAGCTGCTCGACGCCGTGGGCGAACGCCTCCGCGGGGCCGGCGCGCGCAAGGCCGAGTCGGCCTCCAAGCTCGGCCGGCTGCTGGGTCCGGCCGCCGCACCCGGGCCGGTGCGCCGGGCGGACGCGCGGCCCTCCGGCACGGCCGGCACCGAAGTGCTCGCCTATGTGCGCGAGCAGGTCGAGGCCCTGATGTCGTACGACCCGAAGGTTCGGCTCGCCGAGAACGACGCCGTGCACAAGATGCGGGTCGCGGTGCGCCGTCTGCGCAGCGTGCTGAAGACCTACCGCAAGGTGCTGGACCGGGAGCGGACCGACGCCCTGCGGCCGGAGCTCAAGTGGCTCGCCGACGAGCTCGGCCGCGTCCGGGATCTGGAGGTGCTGCGGGAGCGCTTCACCGGCCGGGTCGAGGCGCTGCCGGCCGGCCTGGCCGAGCACCGTGGCTGGCTCGACGACCTGGGCCGGCAGGAGCAGGCCGCTTATCGCCGGCTCCACGCGGCACTGCGGGAGCCCCGCTACTTCGCCCTGCTGGACACCCTGGACCGGCTCGTCGCAGATCCGCCGTTGACCGCCCGCGCCGGGCGCAGGGCCACCAAGGAGCTGCCCCGGCTGGTGCTGCGCTCCTGGCGGCGGCTGGAGCGGGCCTACGACGAGATCCAGGCGGCCCCCGATTCCGAGCGCGACGGCGCCCGGCACGAGACCCGTAAGGCCGCCAAGCGCGCCCGCTACACCGCCGAGGTCGCCGGCCCGGCGCTGGGCGGGCCCGCTACCGCACTGGCCACGAGGGCCAAGCGGCTGCAGAAGGCGCTGGGCAGCGTCCAGGACGGCGTGATCGCACAGGAGCGCTTGGGCCGGCTGGCCGCGGACACGACCGCGCCACGTGAGGCGTTCACGCTCGGCGTCCTGTTCGAGGTGGAGCGCGAGGAGGCCCGTGCCGCCCGCAAGGATGTGAAGCGTGTCTGGAGGAAGGCCCCGGGAGGCAAGGCCCTGCGGAGGTTGAAGCGATAGCCGCGCGGGCGGCTCACCCGCCCGGGGTGTGACCTTCCACCGCGGCCAGGCCGATCACCGCACCGGGTTCCGCGGTCTCCAGATGGAGCACCCAGAAACCGCCCTTCGGGGGTGCCGGCGGCCGTGCCGCGGGCCCGCCGAACCGGGCACGGACCTCATCGAGGAGGTCCGGCGCCATCTCACCGTGGGTGCACACCACCGTGGGGACCGCTTCGGCCGCGATCTCGGCGATCCGTGCCCGCGCCCCCTCGAGCTCGCCGCGGCCGAGCGTGGGAGGCGTGCCGACCGTAGCGTCGTCGCCCATCGTGAAGGCCTGCTCGGTCGTCACGCTGATCCGCTCCCTCAGCGCGTACGGCAGCAGCGTCTCCACGCACCGCGCGGTCGCGGAGCTGATCGGCCGGACCGGCGCGTAGGCCCCCAGCAGCTCGGCGAGCTCGCGTGCCACGGCCCGCCCGGAGTGGTCCAGCGGGCGCAGCGCGTCCAGATCGGTCCAGTCGTGCTTGCTCCCCGCCGTCGCGTGCCTGAGGATGATCACCGCCGTGGTGTGGAGCGGCCCGGTGGCGAACTCGCGCAGCAGGGCCACATCACGGTCATGGCTCAGCCGGCGCTCGGCCTCGTCCAGCGGCAGCCAGTCCAGCCGGTCGACCTCGTCACCGGGGACGAATCCGTTTCCGCCCTCCCGCGGGGTCGCGGCCCAATAGTCGACATGCTTCAACCGACCCTCTGTCACGTACGACTGCGGCGTGAGGGGCCGGCCGAGCCGCGGCGTGACACCCGTCTCCTCCACCACCTCGCGGACGACGGCCCGCAGGACGTGCTCGCCCTTGTCCAGCTTGCCCTTGGGGAAGGACCAGTCGTCGTACTTCGGCCGGTGGATCAACGCCACCTCGGGGCCCGGTTCGCCGTCTCGCCACAGCACGGCCCCGGCGGCCTGGATCACATCGTCCGGCAATCCGGTCACACGTTCACCGGCTTGCCACGCGTCACCGTCGGGCCCTCATGAGCTGGGTCTGGACGTCGGTCAGGGGTTCGTCACCCTCGGCGGTGCGGCGGGTCCAGCCTCCGTCACCGTCCAGCCACCAGGTGGCGGCGGTGTCGTCCATGGCCCCGTCGATCAGCTCGATCAGCTGGTCGCGGTGCTGGCCGTCCCTGACCCGCACCAGGGCCTCCACCCGGCGGTCGAGATTGCGGTGCATGAGGTCCGGACTGCCCAGCCAGACCTCCGGGTCGCCGCCGCAGCCGAACACGTACACGCGGGAGTGCTCGAGGAACCGGCCGAGCACGCTACGGACCCTGATCGTCTCGGACAGCCCCGGCACACCTGGCCGGAGCGCGCAGATGCCCCGGACCCAGATGTCGATCGGCACGCCGGCCTGCGAGGCCCTGTACAGGGCGTCCATGACCACCTCGTCCACCAGCGAGTTGCACTTGAACCGGATCCTGGCCGGCCGCCCCGCCCGGTGGTGCTCGGCCTCCCGCTCGATCCGCAGCACGAGCCCGGAGCGGAGCGTGTGCGGGGCGACCAGCAGCTGGCGGTACGGGATCTGCCTGGAGTGCCCGGTGAGGTGGTTGAACAGGTCGGTGACGTCCTCGGCCACCTCGGGGTCAGCGGTCAGCAGGCCGAAGTCCTCATAGATGCGTGCCGTCTTGGGGTGGTAGTTACCGGTGCCGATGTGGCAGTAGCGCCGGAGCGTCCCGTCCTTCTCCTGGCGCACCACGAGGGCCAGCTTGCAGTGGGTCTTCAGCCCGACGAACCCGTAGACGACGTGGCACCCCGCCTCCTCGAGCTTGCGCGCCCAGGAGATGTTGGCGTGTTCGTCGAACCGGGCCTTCAGCTCGACCACCACGACGACCTGCTTACCCGCGTCGGCCGCGTCGATCAGCGCGTCCACGATCGGCGAGTCGCCGCTGGTGCGGTAGAGCGTCTGCTTGATCGCGAGCACCTGCGGGTCCTCGGCGGCCATCTCGATGAACTGCTGCACGCTCGTGGTGAAGGAGTCGTAGGGATGGTGCACCAGGACGTCGTGATCCTTGAGCGTGGCGAAGATGTCGGAGTCCCGCGGCAGGGCGGTCTTCGAGGGGACGAAGGGCGGATACCTGAGCTCGGGACGGTCCAGATTCGCTATCGCGTCCATGCCGGCCAGGTCGAGCGGGCCCGGCACCCGGTAGACCTCCCGCTCCTCGATCCCGAGCTCCTTCATCAGCAGCTCGAGCACCTCGGGGGAGATCGACTCCTCCACCTCCAGCCGGACCACCGGCCCGAACCGGCGCCGGAGCAGCTCGCGCTCCAGGGCTTGGAGCAGGTCCTCGGTGATGTCCTCGTCCACCTCAAGGTCCTCGTTGCGGGTGACCCTGAAGGCGTGGCAGGCCAGCACCTCCATGCCGGTGAACAGCTGCGACAGCTGCGCGGCGATGACATCTTCGAGGGGGGTGAACCGGCCGGGCGAGGCCTCGACGAAGCGCGGCAGCACCGGCGGGACCTTGACCCGGGCGAAGAGCCGCTCCCCCGTGGCCGGGTCGGCCACGATCACCGCGAGGTTCAGCGAGAGCCCGGAGATGTACGGAAAGGGATGCGCGGAGTCGACCGCGAGCGGGGTCAGCACAGGGTAGATCCGGTCCCGGAACAGCCGCCGGAGGGTCTGCCGCTCGGGATCGGCGAGATCGTCCCAGCGCAGGACGTCGATCCCCTGCTTGGCCAGCTCGGGACAGAGCTGGTCGCGATAACAGGCGGCGTGCCGGAGCATCAGCTGATGCGCCAGCTGGGCCGTGTTCTCGAGGACCTCGCGGGGCTGCCGGCCGCTCGCGGCCTGCACCGCGAGCCCGGTCGCCATGCGCCTGGTGAGCCCGGCGACCCGGACCATGAAGAACTCGTCCAGGTTGCTCGCGAAGATCGCGAGGAACCGGACCCGTTCGAGCAGCGGCAGGGCCGGGTCCTCCGCGAGTGTGAGCACCCGCTCGTTGAACCTCAGCCAGCTCTCTTCGCGATCAAGGAATCGCTGGTCAGGGAGCACATCCTCGGTCGAGGGGAAATGTCCGGGATCGTCGCTCATGCCCTAATGCTCCCTGATAAAGGTGAACAGTAGTAGAACTACCTGGCCGTGAATCGGAGCACACCTGGCATGGGCTTGGATGAGGGGATGAGCGCATCCCAATACGGTGACCTGGCGCGGCCTCCGCTGAGCGCCAAGACGCTGGACCACCTGCTGGTCCGGCCGGGGTCCCTGTGGCGCGACGTGCGCGTGGTGCCGGAGACCGGATCCACCAACGCCGACCTGGTCCGCGCGGCCAAGGCGGGGGCGCCCGAGGGCACCGTTCTG
Organism: Streptosporangiaceae bacterium; assembly: GCA_025964715.1. Taxonomy (GTDB): domain Bacteria; phylum Actinomycetota; class Actinomycetes; order Streptosporangiales; family Streptosporangiaceae; genus Actinomadura_C. The sequence continues at coordinate 28,575 of JAOPYH010000501.1, forward strand.
GTCGCGGAGGAGCAGACGGCCGGTCGCGGCCGGCTCGGCCGGCAGTGGGCCGCCCCGGCGAGGTCAGGGCTGATGTTCTCGGTGCTGCTGCGCCCGACGACGCCGATCGCGCTGCAGGGCTGGCTGCCGCTGCTGACCGGGGTCGCTGTCGCCTCCGCCATCCGCCGGATGACGGCCCGGGCGCACGCCGGAGACTTCGGCGAGCCGACGGGCGGCACGATCGTGGACGCCCGGCTCAAGTGGCCCAACGACGTCCTGGTCGGGGAGCGCAAGCTGGCCGGGATCCTCGCAGAGCGTGCCGACGACGCCGTGATCCTCGGTGTGGGGATGAACGTCAGCCTGCGCGAGGACGAGCTTCCGGTGCCCAGCGCGACGTCGCTGACGATCCAGAACGCCGCCTTCACCGACCGGGGGCCGCTGCTCCGCGCGATCCTGCGCGAGCTGCAGGTTTGGTACCAGGCGTGGCAGGCGGTGAACGGCGATCCCGACGCGGAAGGCCCGGAAGGCTATCCCGGGGTCCCGGACATCGAGAGATCCGGGTCCAGCGGGCTGCGCGGCACCTACCGCGCGCTCTGCGCGACCCTGGACCGCCGGATCCACGTCGAGCTCCCGGGAGATCGGTCCCTCGATGGCACGGCCCGCGACGTGGACTCCGCCGGCCGCCTGATGGTGCGCGCCATCGGGGGCGACCAGGCGCTCAGCGCCGGGGACGTGGTGCACGTCCGCCCCGGTGGGTGACCTCTTTACGTGCTCGATCACCTGCCCGGCGTTATTTCTGCCACGATATGCGATATGGGCCTACCAGAGCAGCAACCGGCTGAGGAGCAGGTCATCCTCAGTGACCATCCGCACTGGACGACGCTGATCCAGACGATCGTCCTGCTGGTCCTGACCGTGGCGGTCGCGGGCGCGGCGATCTTCTTCATGCCGGACGTGGCCCTGCGGACACAGATCCAGCTGGCCATCGCCGTGGCCGCTGTCCTGGTCGCGCTGGTGGTGTCCGTGGTGCCCTTCCTGCGCTGGTTCGCCACCCGCTACCAGCTGACCGAGCAGGGACTGGTCATCCGAGAGGGCATCCTGTCCCGCTCGGTTCGCACGATCCCGATCGGGCGGGTCAACGACGCCTCACACTCGCAGCGGCTGATCGAGCGGATGCTGGGCAAGGGCACCCTGACCGTCGAGTCCGGCGGTGAACGGGGCCTGCTCGTGCTCAAGAACGTGCCGGACGTCGATAAGTGGCACCAGCAGATCTATCGCCTTATCGATGACATGGCCGACGGGGTGCGAGACGGCCGGTAAGGCGAACCCGTCAGGCGGAGGGGGACATGTCCGCTCGTAGTCCGGACCCGAAGCGGGTCGAGGAGCTGTTGCTCGGCGGAGACAAGCGCTACACGCGGGTCGACGTCCAGCGAATGACCGGCGTGACCAGGGAGTTCACGCAGCGGCTCTGGCGGGCGTTCGGCTATCCGCACATGCCCGACGACACGGTGGCCTTCACCGAGGGCGACGTCACAGCGCTGTACCGCATTCAGCGGCTGATGCAGGACGACGTCCTGGACGACGACGACGTGATCCGCATGGTGCGCGCGGTCGGTCAGACGATGACCAAGCTGGCCGAGTGGCAGGTCAACCTCCTCACCAGCAAGATCGCGGGCGACCTGTCCGAACCTCCCACTGTCGAGTCGGTCCAGTTCATCATCGACCTCGCCGAGCGGCACATCCCGGACTTCGAGCCACTGATCGTGCACGCGTGGCGCCGTCAGCTCGCCGCGGCGGGCACCCGGGCGATGGCCATGGCCGCCTCTGAGGAGGACGCGATCCCGGCCCGCATCCCGGCCACCATCGGGTTCGCCGACATGGTGTCGTTCACCCAGATGAGCCGTGAGCTGGACGAGATGGACCTGGCCCGGGTGGTGGAGCGGTTCGAGGAGACGGCCTCGGACGTCATCGCGGCCAGCGGCGGCCGCCTGGTGAAGTCGCTCGGCGACGAGGTGCTGTTCAGCGCGGACTCCCCGGAGCTCGGCGCCGAGATCGCGTTGTCCATCGCCGAAACGATCAAGGACGAGACCGAGGTCCCGGACGTGCGGGTCGGAGTGGCCCACGGCCCGGTGCTCCCGCTGATGGGTGACGTCTTCGGCACGACCGTGAACCTCGCGGCCCGGCTGACCTCGATCGCCCGCCCGGGCGCGGTGGTCATCGACGCCGAGCTGGCCGCCGAGCTGGACGGCTCGGAGTCCTACGAGGTCACGCGGATCGTCCGGCGCCCGGCTCGCGGCCTCGGCATCATCCAGCCGTACGTCCTCCGCCGCCGCACCAGGGGCGGCTCCCGCCGCGTCTAGAGTTCTGCCATGGATGCTGTGAGCCTGCGCCGGCACGACCATGTCGCCGAGATCGTCCTGGACCGGCCGGAGGCGCTCAACGCCCTGTCCACCTCGATGGCCCTCCGGCTGGCGGAGGTCTGCGCCGAGGTGGCGGCCGACCGATCCGTACGGGCCGTGGTTCTGAGCGCGGCGGGCGAGAAGGCCTTCTGTGTCGGAGCGGACCTCAAGGAACGCGGCGGGATGACCGACTCCGACCTGCTGCGCCAGCGTGAGGTCTTCCGCGCCGCGTTCGGCGGGGTGCGTGCCCTGCCCCAGCCCACGGTGGCGGCCGTGCACGGCTATGCGCTCGGCGGCGGCTGCGAGTTCGCGCTCTCCTGCGACCTCATCGTCGCCGACGAGTCCGCGGTCTTCGGCCTGCCCGAGGTCGGCGTCGGCCTCGTCCCGGGAGGCGGCGGCACCCAGCTGGCCCTGCGCCGGCTCGGCCCAGGCCCTGCCGCCGACCTGGTCCTCACCGGACGGCGGCTCGGCATCGACGAGGCGGTGTCGTACAGTCTGGTCGATCGCAGGGTCCCGGCCGGCAGCGCACGCGAGGAGGCCCTCGCGCTCGCCTCACTCATCGCGAAGAACTCACCAGTGGCCGTACGGGCGGCCAAGCGCGCCCTTCGCCACGGCGCCGGACTTGACCTGGACGCGGCAATGGAGGTCGAGGACGCCGCCTGGCACACCGTGGCCTTCTCAGCCGACCGGCGCGAGGGCATCGCCGCCTTCAACGAGAAGCGCTCCCCCGACTGGCCGGAGGCCTGACCACGAACACCTGCGCGTCCTCGATCAACCGCCCGTAGTCGGCGTCCATCGGCAACGGTCGCATGCCGATGACCGCGGTCCAGCGGCCGTAGGCGTCAAGGACCGTCCGCTCCACGGCTCGCTGGTCGGCGTGGACGGCCGGCCTGACCTCCAGCCCGGCCTCGGCCCCGACCGCAGGGCCGGGCACATGCCCCGCCTCACCCGTCATCCGGTGTTCTGGAGTCCGGCGGCCACGCCGTTGACGGTGAGCAGCAGCAGCTCCTCGAGCCGGTCACGTTCGGAGTCGTCGCTCACGCCCGCGCGCAGCGCGGTGAGGGCCCGCAGCTGCAGGTGGGAGAGCGCGTCGACGTAGGGGTTGCGCAGCTCGACGGCGC
>JAOPYH010000046.1 GCA_025964715.1 Streptosporangiaceae bacterium
CGGCTGGTACTTCGTCTCGGCGGCATACGCCTGGTCATAGCGGAGAGAGAGCGCGTCGTACCCACGCCGAACCAGCTCTTTGGGATCTTCAATGTCCACGCCGGTGCACGTTAGCCGCCGCGGTGAGGATGCTCCAGTCAAGCGCGTCAGGTGCGCCGACTGCTCGCCCTCGGCGCCTCACCAGTAGACATCGGTCAAGGACAGGTGCCTTGGGAGGTGCTGGCCGACCCCGAGGGAAACGAGTTCTGCGTGTTGCCCGAGGTGGACTGCGACGACCGTCTCGCGGCCATCTGCCTCGACGCCGCCGATCCGGCAGTCCAGGGCCGGTTCTGGACTGCCGTGACCGGCTGGTCGATCGCCGACCAGGGCGACTGGGGCGTCAACCTGCGATCGCCGGCCGGGACCGGACCGGCACTGGTCATGGGTCCTCCAGTGGCACCGAAGTCCGGAAAAAACCGGCTGCGTCTGGATGTCACACCCCGGCCTGGCGGCGACATGGCCGCCGAAGTCGGCCGTCTGCTGGACGCAGGCGCCTCACGAGTGGACGCCGGACACGGCGAGACATCACCGCAAACGCTCGCCGACCCGGAGGGGAACGAGTTCCGCGTCCTCAAAGCCCAACGGCTCAAACCATCAGCCCTCTGACGAAACAGGCAACCGATCCACAGGTATTGACAATTCTGGAGCAGCACGATCTGCACGCCGCGCGCGGATCCGCCACGCAGGCCCTGGCTCTCCAACGACTCGCCCCGTACCGCAGCGCCACCGCGGCCCGGGACTTCCGCGCCAAGACGGCATGAATCCGGAGAGCCTCGCTCACCTCGGACACCGGGGCCCCCTCGCGCTTCCCGATCATGGCGACTGCTGGTGAGGGGGTGGGCACGATGGCGGGCATGACGACCGATGACGACAGGCACGCGGGGTTACTTCTCGCCGGGCGGGCTCATGAGGTAGGCCAGGTCCTTCACCGACTCGGAACCGTTGTGGACTGCGGCCGGCGCCGATGTACCCGGCGGCTACCAGCAGCGGGCCCTGTGCCCACACACCGACGCGAGCGGCTGACGGGCGGTCACGGCCCGGGGAGCCCCTACCCTCGGACAGCAGTGCGCCCCCGGTATCTCCACTACCGGGGGCGCACTGTGCTGCTCGGAGGTCAGGCAATCCAGACCAGGGTCGGCACCCGCAGCTCGCGGTCGTCACGAAGGACGACGTACTCCACGATGACCGGCTCGCCCTGCACCACGATGCTGTAGCGGACGCCCAGCTCCTCCAGCGGGTTGCCGGGCGGCTGCTTGCCCGCGTCGATGGCCGCTCCGGCCTCCCATGCCAGCGCGGTCAGGAAGTTGATGACCGAGTCCTTTAACGGCTGCGGCATCGCCTCGATGTCGGTGGCCGGGCCCTCCTCGCAAAAGAGCGTCCAGCCGCGGCGGGGCTGACTCACCCGGCGTCCTCCTGGGCGCGGGCCGCGATGGTGTCGATCGAGACTAGGTTCCGCCCGGCCATGACGTTGGCGAGCCGTTCCTCGCGGCCGGGGACCTGGTCGAGCATGGCGTCGGTCCACCACCGCTCGATCACGCTCTCCAGCTCGGCGGCGGCGGTCTGGCCGACCACGGCGTAGAACGCCATCCGCTTCGGCGCGCTCAGCGCGAGGGCGACGGCGTCGATGGTCTTGGGGATCGCCGGCACCGGGCCGGGATGGTGGTGGACGGGCTGTGCGCTCATCGGTGCTGTCCTTCCTGTCGTACATGGCACGGTAGCCGGGGCCGGGGCCCTCCGGCTGCCTGCCCGCAGATCCGGCTCCGGCGCCGCGGTGCTCTGGCCTCTGGTGGACCGACACCCAAAGGGGGAACGGCGGTCTTTTTCCTTAGAGTTGGCTGATCGAAAGTGTGTTTTGGTGCCGTCCGCCAGGCCCGCCGAGGCCCCCGCGAGCACGAACCCGGACAGCACGTCGGTCTTGAACCGCTCCAGCTCCTCCGCAGATGCGGGCGCCCAGCGCTCGCGCAGGTCCCGTACGACTGCCAGCGCCGCCAACCCGAGCCTCCTCGCCTTCGGCCCGACTGCGGATCGGTCGGACGAGACGAGAATGCTTCAAGAATCCCGAACTTACGTCACAAGGCCGCAGAGCACGCGGAGGAGGAAGAACCCCCTGGCCACGGGGACGGGGACTCAGCGGGACTCAGCGGGGCTCAGGGGAACTCACGGGATGTCGCACATCCCACCGGAGCACACGATCATGACCGGCGTCCCGCGAGTCCCAAGATCCCCGACAGAGTCAAGCTGAGTGCGGGCGGTACAGGAGCAGGCGAGGCCTCAGCGAACTCTGGGGATATTTATTCAAAGGACCCGGGCACGGGCACGGGCGGGGGCTGGAAACGGAGCCCTCACAGGCCACCGCGCCAGTCCCCCGACCCTACTCAGCCGTGTCCCATTCGGAACCCGATCCCACGGAGCGTGACGATCCAGCTCGGGTCGCCCAGCTTCTTGCGCAGCGCGCTGGTATGGGTGTCGATGGTGCGGCTGGCCTTGGCACTCAGCGGTCGGCCGTGGTGCTGGTAGCCCCAGACGTCGGCCATCAACCGGGCACGCGAGAACACAGTCTGCGGCTGTGAGGCGAGTTGGTGAAGTAGGCGGAACTCGATGCGCGTCAGCTTGATCAGCCGGCCGTTGATCCGTGCCTCCCGGGTGTCGGGATCGATGCACAGGGAGCCGATCACGAGCGGCTGCGACCGCGGGAGGGCTGTCGGCTGAGAGCTGGAGCGCCGCAGGACGGCCTCGATTCGCGCGAGGAGTTCGCGAAAGCCGAACGGTTTTGCCATGCAGTCGTCGCACCCGGCCTGTAGGCACAGGATCCGGTCGAGGTCGGTGCCAGGATCCGTGAAAGCGATGATGGGTATATCATTCACGGCCCGCAATAATCGGCACACCTCCAGGCCGTCGATATCAGGTAACGCGATGTCGATCAGGAAGAAATCGAACTTTGGGTACTTCTCCAACGCCTCCACCCCGGTGCCGCACTGCTCGGTGTCAAATCCGTGGCGCTGCAACTCGGCGCTCAGCCTGCCGACCCCAATCGTGTCGGAATCTGCAACCAGTACCCGCATGACTCTCAAGCCTCTCTGAAGACCACTCGAATTTCCTTATGCAGGTTAGCCGTTTTCCGGTGCCCTTCAAAGGTTCATCGAATTATTTAACACACTCGCAAAGTTCTCGCAACCATCCCATGTGCAAGCCCGGTTGAGCAGCACGAGACGTAGCTGTTCAGCTGGGGTGACGGTGTGACAGGCCTGTCAGGCTGCTGTGGCGGCGGCGTCTGGTGTGAGGGCGTGCGGGAGCCACGCGCCGGTAGTGAAGAGCCGCTCCAGCGCGTCGAATTTGTCCAGGCCCCACTTGCCGACGGTGGACAGATAGGACTGGACGACCGCGAAGTCGATCAGTCCCTGAAGCGTCCGCCAACAGCCGCCGGAGGTCCGTTGCTGCACTTTGATCGGGCGCTGGTCACGTTCTGCGAGATTGTTCGAGAAGGGAACGCGCAGGTGCGTGGAGAAGCGGAGGATCATGTCCTCGTGGCCGCGTGGGCCACCGGCGCGGAGGCGATCAACTCCCGAATGCGGGGCAGGAACGCGGTCTCCAGCAGGCGGGCGGCCTTCCCGCGCAGGGCGGCGACCCAACCCGCGGACACCGGCGCGCCGAGCAGGGCCGCAAGGACGGAGGCCGTCCGGCGGACCGGCAGGTGGTGGGCACACACCAGCCAGGCCGCGCGGGCCATCAGTCCGGGTCCGTACTGCACACGCCCGTGTGCCCACGCCGGGATGTCGCCCACCGTGGTGGTGCCGCAACCGGTGCAGGTCCGCGCCACGATCCGGTATTCGGTGGCCCGGGGGCGCGGCGGAGGCTCGGGGGCGTCGAAGACCTGGTGACGCCGCTCGTCGAAGACCGGGGCGTCCGTCGGGGAGTCACCGCACCCGCAGCAAGCGGGTCGCGGATGAGGGTCTCGTCCGGGTCCTCGACCCGCCGGAGCGTCGTACCGGGCGTGCCGTCCTGCTTGCCAGGGCGACGCCCCGAGCGAGTCCGCGAGGACCGCTTCGGCGCCGGCTTGGCGAACGGGGTGTCCGAGGACGGCGGCTTCGAGGAGTTCGAAGAGTCCTTCCCGCGCTGCCGCTCCAACTCCGCGACCCGCACGGCGAGCTGCTCGACCAATTTGGTCAGGGACTTGATCGTGGCGTCCTTCGCTGACAGCAGGAGCAGCAACTCCTCACGCCTCGGCTCAACCTCGGACCCCATGCCCACAGCCTAGCGATCACAAAGACATCAGGTTCAACGACCCGTCACCCCTGCTGAACAGCTACCACGAGACAGCGGTGAAAGAGGAATATTTAATTCCCTTGACAATTCCTTAAGACTTCTCGGGCCCTCAAGGCGACTTCCGGCACTGGCCGCTGGGACGGAATGTCAGGTTCCGCAAGCGCCGACTTAACGCTCCCCTGACAGGCATTTTCAGATAACCTTGACTTTTTGCTTGAATCCTGCACAGGTCATGGCGGAAGATATTTGCGTCCGGTGGAAATCCGGGCGGATCTTACAGGCCCTAGCGAACCGTCGCGAATCGCGAACTGTCGTAAATAATTAATCCCGGGAAGAGTTCACGCGCGATTGCCCCTTCGGACGGGAGAGGTGTATGAGTGCTTCGGTCATCATTACGGGAGCCGGGCCGGCCGGGCTCGTACTCGCCGGGGAACTACGATTGGCGGGCATTGATGTCGTCATCCTGGAACGCCTTTCCGGACGGACCGCAGAATCGCGCGGAATCGGATTGACCATCCGCACTGTCGAGACTTTCGCTCAGCGGGGGCTGCTACGCCGCTTCGGTGACATCCAGACCAGTGAACAGGGGCACTTCGGCGGTGTCCCGCTGGACCTCGGTGTCCTGGACGGCGCGTATCGGGCCGCCAAGACAGTGCCCCAGTCCGTCACCGAGACCGTCCTGGAGAACTGGGCACTGGAGCTGGGCGCCGACATCCGGCGCGGCCACGAGTTCCGCTCCTACCAGGAGGAGGGCGCGTCCGTCGTCGTACGAGTCGGGACCCCGGCCGGGGAACGGACCCTGCGGGCGGACTACCTGGTCGGCGCCGACGGTGGGCGCAGCAGTGTCCGCAAGGCCGGCGGCTTCGACTTCCCCGGCAACGCGGCCAGCACCGAGCTTCTGCTCGCGGACGTCCGGGGCATCGAGGTGACGCCCCGGATGACCGGCGAGCTGTTGTCCGGCGGAATGGTGATGTCCGCGCCGCTCGGCGGCGGCGTCCACCGCGTCATCGTCGGCGAGCGCGGCGCACCGCCGCGCAGGCGCGGCGGGCCGCCTTCCTTCCAGGAGGTCGCCGACACCTGGAAGCGGCTCACCGGGGACGACATCTCGCACGCCGAACCGGTGTGGGTCAGCGCCTTCACCGACGCGGCGCGCCAAGTCACCGACTACCGCCGGAGCCGCGTCCTGCTCACTGGTGACGCCGCCCACATCCACCTGCCGGCGGGTGGCCAGGGCATGAACACCAGCATCCAGGATTCGGTGAACCTGGGCTGGAAGCTGGCCGCGGTACTGCATGGCACCGCACCGGAGTCACTGCTGGACACGTACCACAGCGAGCGGCACGAGGTGGGCAGACAACTGCTCGCCAACACCGCCGCCCAGAGCCAACTGATCCTCGGCGGGGCGGAGGCACAGCCGCTTCGCGACGTCCTGGCCGAGCTGATCCGCTACGAGGACGTCAGTCGCCATCTCGCGGCCAAGGTCAGCGGGTTGGCGATCAGGTACGACGTCGGATCCGGTCCGAACTCCCTGCTCGGGGCGCGTATGCCGCACCTGGAGCTCACCGTGCGGGGACGTCCGGGCAGCAGTACCGCTCTGCTCCACGCCGGACGTGGCGTCCTGCTGGACCTGGCGGACAACCCGTACCTGCGCCGCCGCGCCGCGGGCTGGCGCGAGCGGATCGACATCGTCACCGCCACCCCGCGCGGTGGTGGCCGAACTCCGCTCGACGGCACCGCCGCGGTGCTGATCCGTCCCGACGGCTATGTCGCGTGGGCCGGACCCGGTAGCCACCATGACCTTTCCGCGGCATTGGACCGCTGGTTCGGTCCCGCCCGACGCGAATCCCGAGAGAGGTAGACATGCACAGCACACTGATCGTCGCCCGCATGGAACTGGGCTCCGCCGAGGAGGTCGCTGGAATCTTCGGCGCCTTCGACGCCAGCGACATGCCGCACCTCATGGGCACCCGCCGCCGAGAGCTCGGTGGGACTGGGGGTGAGGGCAGGCGGGATCCACGCGCCGGTGGTGAAGAGCTGTTCCAACGCGTCGAGTTTGTCCAGGCCCCACTTGCCGACGGTGGACAAATAGGACTGGCCGACAGCGAAGTCGATCAGTCCCTGGAGGGTGCGCCAGCAGCCGCCGGAGGTCCCTTGCTGCACTTTGACGGGTCGTTGGTCACGTTCTGCAAGATCGTTCGAGAACGGAACCCGCAGGTCGGTGCAGAACCGGAGGACCATGTCTTCGTGGCGTTCGAACCGCCGGATCAGTTTACGGGCCTCGTCGGCGAGGGGGCCGCGTTTGCCGAGGTTGTCGTCGTGGGCGCGGGCCAGCGCGCCGAGGTATCGGTTGCGGATCCTCGCCAGGACATGCGGTTCCAGAGCCCCAAGGCCTGCCGTGCGGACGGCCTGCGCCGCGTCGTTGGCCTCGCACAAGGTGGTGGCCATCGCCTCGGCCCACAACTGCCCGGCATTGCTCGCCAATATCGCACTGTCGTCTGTGGGCGGAACCGCGCCCGTACTGGACCCAGCGGCGCAAGCTGGCCACACCGGCCCGCGAGCCTGACGCGGCTGCCGCGCGCCGTGACTTCGCCCGCCTGATCGAGGTCTTCGAGCGCCACGGGTATCTGGAGGAGACCGTCCGTCTCCGTCTCCGTCAGCCTTGTGCGTGGCCGTTTGAGTTCGACGACCAGGTGCTGCTTCGTACGGCCGGCACCTGCCACACAGGAGAGCAAGAGATCGAGCCGGCCGGTCGATCCGTCGTGACGGTGGACCTGTCGGGGCACGCTAGGTCTGCCCTCCAGACGGGGCAAGTGCCGGTTGAGCGCAGCCGTCAGCCCCATCTCGGACACGGCATGGGTGTACTCGTCGCCGAAGATCCACAGCTCTTTCTCCAGCATGCGGTGCAGCTGGTCCTTCTCCCGCAGCGTATACCGAGACTCGAACTCGAACAGCAGCGTGCGCAACGAGTTCAGGGCGTCGATCCGATCGACGGTCTCCGCGTTCGCGGCGATCAGGTTCGCCAGCGGGGTGCGGTCGACCAGATCCTCCTCGAGGTTCAGCGCCCGGCCGCCGTACCCGCCGCATAGAGCCGCACCGGGGCCCGGCGGCAAGCGCCGGACCCCAAGGCATCCCTCATTACGGTTTTCACCGCGGCAGACGGCGGCGAAGGGCGGGTCCGCCGGCCGTCAGGCTGCCTGCTGGAGGGAGGCGGGCGGGTTGGAGATGAGGTTTCTCAGGTCCCGGCTGCACAGGGCCGCGGCCGTTGCCGCCGCCACCAGGACGGCGCCGGCCAGCAGGGTGGTCTCCCTGCCGATCAGGCCGGTCACCGGACCGGCGGCCATTTCGCCGATCGGCAGCGCGATGAACGATCCGAGCGCGTCGTAGGAGTACACGCGGGCCAGGAGGTCGGCCGGGATGTTCTCCTGGAGCGAGACGTCCCAGGCCACCCCGAACTGTTCGAGAGCGATCCCGTTCACGAACATCGCCACGCTCAGCAGCAGGGCTCCGGGCGCCTCGGCGAGAACGACCAGCGGGAGTGCCTCGAAGGCCACGACGGCCACGCCGATGCGCAGCGCGTGGCGGTGATGCGAACGGGCAGCGAGGAAGCCGCCCACCACCGCCCCCGCCATCTGCGCGGCGAGCACCACTCCCCAGGCGGTGCGGCCGAACGTGTCGTCCGCCACGGTGGGGCCGAGGACCTGGATGCCGCCGGCGACGACCGCGTTCACCACCATGAACTGGAGCACCACCACCCACACCCAGGTGCGGGCGGTGAACTCCCGCCAGCCCTCGCGGAGTTCACGAATCGGATGGGAGCGTTCGGTCGGCTCGGTCGCCGTGGCCGCCACCTTGAGCCCGAGGAAGCACAGGGCGGCGACGAGGAACGCGGCGGCGTTGCAGACGAGCCCCCACCCGGGGCCGAGCAGGGCGACGACGATCCCGCCGAGCGAGGCGCCGATGATCATGCCGATGTTGATGCCCATCCTCATCAGGGCGTTGGCCGGGCGGAGTGTTTCGGCGGGCACGGTCTGCGGGGTCATGGCCGCCGATGCCGGGAAGGACAGTGCGGCGAGTGCGCCGTTCAGGACGCTGAGCACGATCAGCAGGGGGATCGAGGTGAATCCGAGCAGCACGCTGAGTGCGATCGCGCCCTGGACGCATGCGGCGGCGGCTGCCGATCCCTGCAGGATCAGTGTGCGGGAGACCCGGTCGGCGATGACTCCGCCGAGCAGCAGCAGCACCACATTGGCGAGTGACCGCGCCCCCACCACGATGCCGAGGTCGGTCGTGGAGCCGGTGAGGTCGAGTACGGCGAAGGCGAGCACGATCGGCGCCATCGAGTTGGCGAAGTACATGAGCAGCCGCCCCGAGGCGAGCCGCCGGAAGTTGCGGTGCCGCAGCGGCTGCAGAGACGCCTTGTCGGCGAGGGAAAGGCTCACGGGGTGGGGCTCCCAGCCAGGGTGAAGTGTACACGACGAGTGGATATCCCCAGGTCCTGTACCGCGTAGGGGATGAAGTAGTAGGCCTGCGGCGTGGCTTCCGGTGCCATCTCGATCTCGAACTCACCGCGGGCGATCTCTCCCGCCCGGACCTCCGCCCGGCGCAGCACGGGCCGCACCCGGGCGTTGAGGTACATGGGCAGCACGATCCCAATGTTCACCGTGCCCGCCCGGCGCGGCACCGCCTCGACCACGATGTGCAGGCTGCCTCCGGGCGCCGTCCGGTCGGCCGACTTCACCCGCAGCTCCGGCGCGTCGACGTGGGAGTTCACCACATCACCGCAGCGTGCGCACACCGCCTGGACCGTGTCGGTGATGACCGGCACCCGGCCCCGGCGCGTGTAGCTGCGGAGGGGCCGGCCGCAGGTGCACGGCCAGTCGAGGTCGACGGGCTCCTCGGCGACGCTGCGCTCCCCGAAGTACATGGGGAACTGCAGCACGGGGTCGTCGTGGTGCTTGGCGAGCCGCTGGGCCAGGGCCAGGTCGAGCGACTTCGTCTCGGCCGCGATCGCGGACAGCGCCGATCCGCCGTCCGGCGGCGACAGCAGGACGGTCCGCACGGCATCGCGCAGTACGGTGTCCGCGAGCTGCCGCAGCCGGGGCCGCAGCGGGTATTCCTCGTTCAGCAGGCCGCTGTCGAGCAGGCCGGACAGCCGGGCTCCCAGGGTGTGCAAGGCCGCGTCCGCCTCTTCGCGCACTAGCGCGGGCTGTTCGGTGAGCCCGGAGGACTGCAGCCCGATCTGCACGAAGGACGGGTAGGGGTTGATGTCCGTGAGCCGCTCGTTGATCGCGCCGGCCGCACTGCCCCGGGAGGCTGTGTCGGTGAGCCAGGCGAGATTCTCCGGACGCTGGGCGTCGCAGGCCGTCAGGGTGGCAACCACGGTCTGTGCGGGACCGTCCAGCGCGTCGAGCAGGATCACGTACTTCGGGTCGTACATCGCGTGGTCCGCCAGCGGGCCGCTGAAACAGTTGCCCAGGACCAGCTCCGCGGCCCGGATGCGCCGCGCGGGGATGAGCTTGTCCTCCGGTTTGGGGCAGCCCAGCCCGTACGCGCACTTGGGGCCGTCCGCGCCGGGCTGCCGCTCGCCGGCCGGGCTCAGCCCGCACAGGGTGAACTGGCCCAGGTTGAGCTGGTCGTCCTTGCCGTTGCCGTGGAACAGCACACGGCTCCAGATGCGGCCCAGCGCGATGCTCTGGACGTCCTGGTGCCGTACCTCTTCGGCGCCGAGCCAGACCGTGCCGGGTACCGGCGGCAGCGTGTCCAGTTCCGAGATCATCCCCACCTCGCCGTGCGGTACGACCTTGCCGTACTGCTTGGCGACCATCCAGCTGAGGGTGTGCACATCGCGGCCGGTGAGCACGAACAGCGCGCGGCCCTGCGCGTGGGCCCGGTCGATCACCTCCTGTACGGCGTCCGCGCGCAGATCCGCGTACGCGCCGATGAGCAGCACGGAACCGGAATCCGGCAGGTGGGACACGTCCGGCACCCAGGAGTGGGCCAAGGGTTCCGCGAGGCGCCGCAACGGCTCGGGCAGCGGCCCGCCGACGACGACGCCGGTGGTGCTGGGGGCCGGGGCGCGCCGGCTGTCGTAGACCTGCTCCGCCAGGGCGATCCCGTCGAGCAATCCGGTACGGCCCCCGCTCCACACCGGGATCGGCGCGGTGTCCAGGTCATCGGACAGGATCCGGGTCACGGCCTCGTCGAAGTCCGGCAGCGTCTCGCAGGCGACGAACAGCGCGCCGCGCTCCGGCCCGCTCACGCCTCTTCCACCTTCAGCTCGAAGTGGTCGAGCACCGCGTACATCCGCTGCTCGACCTGGTCCGCGGTGGCGCCTTCCACATGAACGTAGCCGGTGCTGGCGTGCGAGGCCCGCGGCGGGTCGAGCAGGTCGCCGGGGGCCGCGGTGAGGTGGGCGCCGAGGACGCCGGGCAGCCGGCGCAGTTCCTCCTCGGTGCTGATGTGCAGGAGTTTCCCGGGCCGGATGGGCAGCAGCAGGTCGCCGACGGCGCGGTCCTTGGTGTACTCGGGTACCGGAACCCGGTCGAGGTAGGTGTCGAGGATGACGTGGAGGAAGTCGAAACCGTAGGCGAGACCGTGGTTCATGGGCACTTCGCAGCCACTGAGCCGGGCCGCGACCTCGCTCATGAAGAACTCGCCCTGGTCGGTGAGGAAGAACTCGCCGTGCAGGTATCCGTGGGGGATGCGCAGACCGTCGGTCAGCTGCTGGGCCAGTGCCTTCGCGTCGACCGGAAGCTGCTCGCTCGGCGCGTACGTGATGTTGGCATTGATCGCACCGTCGAGGACTTCCAGGATCGGACGGGGGTTCTTGGACAGGTACGCGTCCACCACCTGTCCCCGTGCCACGACGGCGCACAGCTGGAACTCGCGTCCGCTGATGAACTGCTCGACCATCCACTCCAGCCGGGGGTCGAGGGGCGGAACGGCGGCCAGCTCGTCCGGTGATCCGATCCGGTACGTGCCGATGCAGGAGTCGGAGTCGATCGGCTTGAGCACGACCGGCCAGCCGTGATCGGCGGCGAACGCCTCGACGTCCTCCAGGGTGTCCACGGGCCGGTACGCCGCGTGGGGAATGCCCAGCTCGGCGTAGCGGTCCTTCATGGACATCTTGTTGCGCACCCAGGCGACCTGCTCCTGCTCGAGGTGCGGCAGGCCGACGAGCGCGGCAAAGCGCTGAGCGTCCTCCTGAAGTGCCTCGTTTGGGTTGCAGAAGAACCGCGGCCGGACACCGGCGTCCTCGATCCAGCGCAGGTACCTGGCCGCCTCGTCCTCCAGCGGGGCGGCGGTCGCCAGGGTGAACGTGGGAATGTGCGCGGTGCGTTCGATGTATTCCGGAGACAGCGGCACGGAGTCGAACCGGAGCAGCACGACCGTGACGTCGTCGCGGTTCAGCACGTTGTCGGTGAACGTCGCCCGGCGGCTCTCCACCAGCAGTACGACAGGGCGGGTGGTCTGGGAGGTCATGTCGGGGTTCCTCGCTCGATCTGGGTCTGCTGTGCGTGGAGGTGCTGAGGTCCGGCCTGTCAGCCGATGACGCGGGTCGCGCCGTCGAGACGCCCCGGCCGGGTGCGCCGCAGGTCGCGGACGATGTTGACGCGCTTGAGCCACCGGTCCGAGCCGTCGAATCCGGCGCGGAACGGACGGCGTCCGTGCACGACGTTGCGGTTGTCCACGAAGCAGACATCGCCGGTGCGGATGAAGACGTCGGTGAGATTGGCGTCCAGGTGGTCCACGACCCAGGCCAGGGCCTCGGCCGCCTCGGCGTCCTGGTCCTGGGCGCGGAAGTAGTCGCGGTCGATGCGCAGCACGGGGCAGTCGGGGTGGCCGTCCAGGACCGGGATGGGGTCCATCTCCGGCTCGTGGTCGGCGAATTCGTGCGAGGCGTCGGGGATGGGGACGAAGCGCGGCTGCGCGAGAACCTTCGCGATGTTCTCGGGCACGCGCCTGCCGTCGACGTGCGAGACGGTGGTGGGGACATCGGCGGTGTTGCGCAGCGCGAGGAGGCCGACCCAGTCCGCACGGTGGGGCGAGAAGGCGTCCTCGGTGTGCCAGGCCAGTTCGAGCTCGCTGGACGCGGACACCAGGCTGTGTTCGTAGCCCCGGCTCGGCAGTACGTCCGTGACCAGTCGGCCGGCCTGCTGAGTCGCCCAGCCAATGACATCGCCGAGGAGGGCGGAGTAGAGGACGAGCAGGCAGCCGTAGGTCTGGCTCGACTCTGTGTCGGCCTCGCTCCAGTGGCTCGGGGTGTCGCCCAGGGCCGCCTGGTCGAGGACATTGCCGCGGATCATGGTCGCGTGCGTGTTCTCATCCCGGCGCGCGGCGTTGAGATGCCGGCGTACGGCCAGGGGCAGGTCGTGGGCGATGACCGGCGCCTCGTCGAGGAACTGGGGATCGTCGGCCGTCTTGAATTCCTTCGCGCACCGCTCGGCCAGCTCGCGGGCGGCGTACGCGTCTCGTTCGGACAGCTCGAGTATGTGGTGGCGCAAGTCCCAAGGACCGGCCTGCGTCATTGCGGGCATGGGAAGACCTTCCGTTTCGCAAGAGTTCTGCGGGTGGGGCGGATCAGTTGCCGATTTCGAGGTCCGCCGTCGGGTGTTCGTTCAGATCGTCGAGGCACAGTTCGCGGAGGTCCTCGGGGTGCGCCTCGTGCCAGCCGTCCGGCACCGGGACGGTTGTGGGCCACAGCGCGCGCTGTCCCCGGTCGTTCGCGAGGACGGCGAACGTCCCGTACTCGTCCTCGAACGGGTCGTCGGTCCAGAGCTCGCCGAGCACGTCCAGCCCGCCGTCGGAGCCCCGCTGCGCGGCGCGCGCGGCACGCCACATGCGGCTGCCGGGTGCCTCGAAGGGGTCGGGGACGAAGCGTTCGCCCGTGGTACCGGGCCGGTTCGCGTATCCGAGCGCGATGCCCGCGCCGGCGAGATACAGCGCACCGGTGGTTCCCGGCGGTACGGGCCGCAGGGCCTCGTCCAGCACGTACGCCCGGTGGTTCCAGGCGTGCCGGGCGTCTGCGCCGGACGCCTGCACGGTGACGAGACGGGCTTCGGCCGGACCTCCGCGTACGGTCAGCGCCAGCCCGTGGGCACGGGCGAACCCGACGGTGTCGGGGCTCGCGCCGTCCCGAGGCGTGGACACCGTGAAGGCCCGTACCGGGGCGGGTCCGCGTCCCTGTGCTTCGGCGGCCCGGCACAGCTCGGCGGCGTCCGCGTCGGAGGCCAGCAGTTCGTCGGCCGCGCTGTCGCGCAGCCAGTCGAGGAGTCCCGGGAGTTCGTCGGACCACCGCGCATCCGGTACGAGCACCGTGCCGCCAGAGGCGAGCACGCCCAGGAGGCCGAGCGCGGCGTCGGCGTCGGGGTAGCGCCTGACCAGCCAGGCGCTCCGTGCGCCCGGGAGTTCCTCGGCCCGTCGGGCGGCGTCGGTGGCGATGGGGAGGGGGCCGATGAGTGCTTCGCCGGCTCCGGAGCCGGCGGCGGTGGCGAGCAGCACCGGGTGGTCCGTGGTGAGCGGCCGGAAGCGGTCGGCGTCGAGCAGCGGCCGGACGGCCGCGCCGGGTACCGCTTCGGGGTCCTGGAGCAGCCGCGCGGCACCGGGAGTCTCAGGGACCGACTCCTCGGCGGACGCGTCCACGAGCAGGACGACGGGCCGCGTCGCGGTGAGCCGGTCCGTGATCTGCCGCGCACCGGCGTCCGGGTCGAGCGGCTGGCATACGGCGCCCGACTTGGCGACGGCCAGGGCGGCGACCGCGAAGCCGACGGGTGACGCGATCGCGGTGGCCACCGCCGTGCCCGGCCCCGCCTTGTGGTCCATGAGCGTGCGGGCGAGCCGGTCGGAGCGGGCGTCCAGCTCCGCGTACGTCATCTCCTCCCCCGCGTGGACCAGGGCGAGGGTGTCTGGAGCGTGCCCGGCCTGGCGGGCGAAGAGCTCGGGAACGGTCGCGGGTGCCACGGTGCGCTGCCCCCCGTTGGCTTCCCGCTGTGTGCGGGCCAGCGCGTCGTCGAACGCGAGGGGGAGGCGGCTGATCCTGCTCCCCGGGTCTTCCAGTGCGGAGTCGAGCAAGGCCACCAGGCGGTCGGTCAGCGAGGCGGCCGCTCCCTCGTCGACGGCGCTTCGGCGGAACGCGGCGTTGACCGTGATGCCGAGCGGCGCGCCGGTCGCGCTCTGCCGTTCCGTCAGCAGCAGGGCGAGCTCCGCGTCGGGGTTGGGCAGGAGGGGCTGTTCCACCTGGATGGCCAGCCCGGCCGACTCGAAGTCAGCGCCGGTCTGCTCAGCCACCGCGAGCACCACGCCGCCCGGCCGGGCCTGCGGCGCGGCCTCCAGACGGTAGGCCGCCAGGTCGGCGCCGCGAACGCGCCGGAGCAGCGCGGCAAACGCCGGGTCGCCCGAGGTGTCCGTGCGCAGCGCCAGCATGCGCGTGTACGGTCCGACGGCGCGTCGCAGCGCGTCGTCGCCGCGGGCGGGCACCGGGGTGGAGAGCACGATGTCGGTTCCCGCGCCCAGCCGGGTGAGCAGGGTGGCGAGGGCGGTGTGCACCAGCATGAACAGGGTGGTTCCGTGTTCGGCGGCGAACTCCGCGAGCCTGCGGTGCAGGGCGGCATCGATCGCCGTCTCCCACGTGCCGAACCCCGGGTTCTGCTCCTGCGGGACGGCTACAGGCAGCGGAGTGGGCAGGGGGGACGCTGCTGCCGGGGCCGGTTCGCGCCGCGCAGCGGCTTCGGCGGGCCGCGGCGACGACTCCGGGCGAAGTACGTCACCCACAGTCCGCGCGGCGTAGGCCGCGGCGAGATCCGCAGCGAGCGGGAGGTGCGACCCCGCGTCGACGGCAGCGGGTGGCAGCGCGAGGACGAGCAGGTGGTCATCCGGTGCGAAGGCGAACAACTCGGCGTTGCAGGGGCGTTCGGTGGCGGAGTCGAGCGTGCGGTGCTGCGCGGCCCGCAGCAGCTGAGGTACATCGGCGTCCGCGGGCCGTACGGCCGTCAGAGGCAGCGGGGCAAGGTCTTGCGCCCCGCAGGCCCGGTCCTCGCCGTCCGGGGAGAGCGCCGTACGCAGGGCCTCGTGCCGGTTCTCCAGATCCCGCAGCGCGGATGCGAGGGCCTTCGTGTTCAGAGCTCCCCTGAGCCGCAGCGGCAGGACGAGGTTGCCTGTCTGGACACCTTCCGGGCGCGGGAGGGCGCCGTCCGCGACGGTCTGCGGACCGGGACCGTGGAGAAGGGCCGCGAGCAGTACTGGAGTCGGCGCCTCGTACAGGGCGCGGCTGCTCGGGTCGGCCCCGAGGGTCGCGCGCAGCCGGGCGACGAGCCGGGCGGCTGCCAGGGAGTGGCCGCCGAGGGCGAAGAAGTCCGAATCCGCGTACACCTCCCGCTTCGGCAGTCCCAGGACCTCGGCGAACAGATCGCGGAGAATCTCCTCGATCGGCGTTCCCGGCTGCGTCCCGGGCGAGGCGGCCGCGAAGACGGGGGAAGGCAGGGCCCGCCGGTCGACCTTCCCGTTCGGGGTGAGCGGAAGCGCCTCGAGTGTCATCAGCGCGGCCGGGACCATATAGTCCGGCAGCTGCTCCTG
Organism: Streptosporangiaceae bacterium; assembly: GCA_025964715.1. GTDB lineage: Bacteria > Actinomycetota > Actinomycetes > Streptosporangiales > Streptosporangiaceae > Actinomadura_C. Next base: position 15,874 of record JAOPYH010000046.1, read on the forward strand.
CAAGTAGCTGCGGAGCACGATGCTCAGGTCGACGGTGCGGTCGAAGGCCGTGGGGGTGTTGGCACAGTCGGCGGCCGCGGGGGCCGCGGCGGGGTCCACTGCGTATCCGTACGTCAGGGGTCCGTCCGGGATGCCGGCGGAGGCAAGGAAGAGGACGTCGAACGCCTCGTCCGAGTCGGCCGACCAGGTGGTGAACGCCCGGTATCCCAGGCCCTCGCCCGCCGCGCAGAGCGCTTCGGGGTCGGGGGCGGAGCCGGTCCCGGCGAGCCGCTCCAAGGCCGCGGCGGTCGTGCCGCCAGCGTCCATCTCCCGCATCGCTGCGTATTCGCCGTGAATGCGGCGGTTGGGCACCGCGGCGACGCGCAGGACGGCGGGCCGCTGTGTCCGCAGGTACTCCTCCAGTTCCGCGATGCCGTTCAGCTGCGTGTCCCAGTCGAGGCGCGGGACGGCGCGCAGATCCGCGACGGGTTCCCTGGTGCTGAGGACGACGTCGTACCGGTAGCGGGTCAGCTCGTTGTGGTGAACGCCGCGCTTGATCCGTACGTCCACCGAGCGGATGGCCGGCAGGTCACCGGCCAGGGCGCTGAAGAGAGCGGGAGAGAGGAGGAGTTCGGTCTCCAGGGCGACGCGCTGGTCGATGGCCCGGCCCAGTCTCTCGCGGTCCTGGCCGCCGCCGCCCTGTGCCAGCTCCACTCCGGTCTGCATGCAGCGCAGCAAGTCCAGGTTGCGCAGATCCCCGAGGAAGACGGAACCGCCCGGCGCCAGCAGGGGCAGCGCGCGTTCGAGCACGGTCCTCAGGTAGTCGAGGTTGGGGAAGTACTGGATGACCGAGTTGATCACGATGGTGTCGAAGTGCCCGGCGGGCAGTCCGTCGGTGACGTCCGCCGCCCGGCAGCTCAAGGTGACCTTTTCACGGAGGCGGGGGTCCGCCTCCGTCTGGGACCGCAGTGCCTCGATCACGGATGCGGAGAAGTCCGTGCCCCAGTAGTCCTCGCAGTCCGGGGCGAGCCGGGAGAGCAGCAGGCCGGTGCCCACGCCGATCTCCAGCACGCGGCGCGGCCGGAGTCCGCGGATGCGCTCGACCGTCGCCGCGCGCCACTCCTCCATCTGGTCAAGGGGTATCGGCTCTGCGTCGTAGCTGCTGTTCCAGCCGGTGAAGTTCTCTCCGAAACCGGCGGACTTCGCGTCGTCGTAGAGCGTTTCGTAGATCTCCCGCCACTCGGTGACCTGCTCGGAGGTCTCGGCGGCGGCAGCAGCCGCGGGCACGACGTGGGCGACCAGCCGCCGGTCGTCCTCCGCCTCGTGCAGCGAGACCACCGCCTGGGCGACACCGGGGTGCGAGGTCAGTACCGCCTCGATCTCGCCGAGTTCGATGCGGAATCCGCGCAGTTTGATCTGGTTGTCGACGCGGCCGAGGAACTCGATCGCGCCGTCGGGGCGTACGAGGACGCGGTCGCCGGTGCGGTAGAGCTTGCTGCCGTCCGCCGCGAACGGGTCATCGACGAATCGTTCCTGCGTAAGGTCCGCCCGTCCGAGATAGCCCAGCGCCAGACAGGGCCCGCCCAGGTAGAGCTCCCCGGTACCGCGCGGGGACACACGCTGTCCAGCCTCGTCCAGCACGTGGGCGACCGTGGCGCCGATCGGCCGACCGATCGGTATGGTCCGGGCGCCGTCAGCCGGTTCGGCGACCTCGTGCCACGTGGCGAAGGTCGTGGTCTCGGTGGGCCCGTACACATGCAGGAGCGTGTGGGGAGGCTGCGCCGCGAAGACCTCCCGCACCCGGCGCGGATCGCACGCCTCGCCGCCGAAGAGAAGAACGCGCAGCGGAGCGAACGCCGAAGGCCGCTCCCGGGCGATCTGGTTGAACAGCGCGGTCGTCAGGAAGAGGACGGTCACACCGTGCTCGCGCACCGCGCGCTCGAAGGCGGCCGGGTCCACGACGGTGTCCTTCGACAGGCCGAGCACCCGGGCGCCCGAGGTCAGCGCACCCCAGATCTCGAAGGTGACCGCGTCGAAAGCGGGGTTGGCGGCCTGCGCCACCACGTCCCGGTGGGTCAGTCGCACGTAGTCGGTCGACTGCACCAGGTCGACGACGGCACGGTGCGGGACGACAACGCCCTTGGGAGTGCCGGTGGTTCCCGAGGTGTAGCAGACGTAGGCAGCGTCCTCTGGCGCCAGATTCACGTCCGGGACGCTCGCGGGCTGTGCGGCGATCGTCTCCGTGAGGGTGTCCACGGCCACGGTCATCGCCAGCAAGCCCGCGCAGTCCGAGGCGAAGGTCTCTGTGGTCACCACGGCCCGAGCCTCGCAGTCACGCACGATCAGCCGACGGCGCTCCAGCGGGTGTGCCGGATCCACCGGGACGTAGGCAGCTCCGGCTCTTACGATCCCGAGAAAGGCGATCACCAGATCGGATCCTGCCCGCAGGCAGGTGACCACCCGGTCCCCAGGCCCCACTCCTTGCGCGATGAGGAACGACGCCAGCTGATTGGCCCGGTGGCTCAGCTCACTGTATGTGAGGGTGACGCCTTCTCCCGGGTACGAAACCGCGACCGCCTCCGGGTTGGCGAGAACGTGCCATTCGGTGAGATCCGAGAGAGTGATCTCACCCCTGCGTGCGGCGTGCGACATCGGACCTACATCTGTGCCGGTCATTCCCACCTCAGCAAGCAAAAGTACGTTTGCGCTGCGATGTCCGCCTCGTGTGTCAACGGCGTCCAACGCAACCCCTACCGGGCGTCCGCCTTACGAACTCGGCGTCCGATATCCGCACTCCCGGCACGGACGCTATGCGCAAAATTTGCCTACGTCAACTTCCCATTTGCGGCTCCCCTGTCGCTTCCGTGGGCGTTGACCAGGGCTGATACAAACAACCGAAGGGCGGTTTCCGTCAAGGGTGTTGGGGGTCTCACGTGTTGCGTCCGGCTGTTGTTCCGCCAATCCCTGAGGCCACGGCTGTTCTGGCGTGGCAGGTGCACCCGCGCGGGACGGACGAGATGCGGGTCCGCGACGAACTGGGTCCGCTGTTCACTGAGCTTGTTCTTTAACCTCGCCAGGTTCGTGACCTGCTGGGATTCCCGATTCGCCGGACATGGGACGCGGCCGTCCCTCACGCTTCGAGATGTCGAGTAACCAAGCGTGAGGAAACGGCCGCTGTGACGAGTCTTCCGGGTGATGCCTCTGCCGTCGAGTCGTTGTCCGTGTTGTCCCGGTTCCGGAATCAGTTCCACGACTGCCTCTACACCCGCGCGGACGCGCTCTTCGAGCTGACCGACGCGGTGCTGTGCGCGGACGGACCGGTCACCTCGCTGCCCGAGCTGACACTGACCGCCGAGCATCCGCGCGGGCACGGGGCGATGTACGACGCGCTGAACAACGGGCACCTGGAACCCACCCGGTTCCGCCGCCTGCTGGCCTCACTGCCCCTGCCGAGAGCGGCCGACGGGCGGATCGTCCTCGCGGTGGACGTGAGCAACTGGCTGCGGCCCGACGCCCCCACCAGCCCTGACCGGCTCCGGCAGGGAGAGCGATAGCGCCTGCGCCGGCGAGAAGAGAGGCTCCCCGCCCAGGCGAAAGCGTCACCGGGCTGTGGTCGCAGGGCAATACGAACGTCGTGGGCAGCACATCGCAGTGGCTGATGGCCGAGTCGGACTCACCGCCCACACGTGATGCCATCGTCACGAGGGCCCTGTCGGGTTGTGATCGGGAGCCTTGGGGCGGGCGCGCAGGTGGGCGCGTTCTCCCTGGTGGCCCAGGAGGCTGAGGACCTCGACGGGTCGGTCGTCGGCGTTGCCGAACCAGTGCGGCGTGCGAGTGTCGAACTCGGCGGCCTCGCCCGGTCCCATGATCAGGTCGTTGTCGCCCAAGACCAGACGCAGGCGCCCGTCGAGCACGTAGAGCCATTCGTAGCCTTCGTGGCTGGACTGCTCCGGTTCGGGTGAGCGCATCCTCGGCGAGATGATCAGTTTGTAGGCTTGCAGGCTTCCTGCGCTGCGGGTCAGCGGCAGCATAGTCATGCCGTGGCGGGTGACGGATTTGAGGTGCAGGCGCGGGTCGCCGGTGTGCGGTGCTCCGATCAGTTCGTCGATGGCCACGCGCAGCACTCGGGCCAGGGGCAGCAGTAGTTCCAAGGTGGGGCGGCGCTGGCCTGATTCGAGGCGGGAGAGCGTGCTGAGGGAGATGCCGGTGGCCTGCGCCAGGGAGGTCAGGGAGAGGTTGCGCTGGGTGCGCAGTCCTTTCAGGCGCGGGCCCACGGACGCCATCGTCGATGCGGTCTCGTCATCCATCCCTTCACTTTGCCACCGCAGCAAGGATCTTTGCACTTCCCGCCTGCACGTCTGACGGTGGCGAAAGGCGCCCCGAACAGGGGAGCCGCGACGCAGGACAGGAGACGTGCGATGACCCGAGACAGTTCGCCCACCGCCCCCGCGGGCGGGCCCGATACCACGGTGGGGTCACCGGCGGTCGGCCCGGCGCTGGCGGTCCGGCGTGGTTCGGTGATGCTCGCGGTGGCGATCTTGGTGCTGACGCAGCTGATGTTCGTTGTGGACACCTCGATCGTGAACGTGGCTCTGCCGGACATCGGCCGCGAACTGGGGCTTTCCAGCGCCGGTCTGTCCTGGGTCGTCACGGCCTACACGCTGACCTTCGGTGGGCTGATCCTGCTCAGCGGCAAGGTCGGCTCCATGATCGGCCCCCGCCGCGCCCTCGTCATCGGCGTGATCGTCTTCGTCATCGCCTCGATCGCCGGAGGGCTGGCCACCTCGGCCGGCGTTCTGGTGGCCGCGCGCGCCGTCCAGGGCGTGGGGGCGGCGCTGGCGGCACCCAGCGTGATGGTGCTGCTGATGGGCATCGCGACGCCCGGCCCGCAGCGCTCGCGCGCCATGTCGATGTTCGTTCTCGCCGTGGGCAGCGGTGCCGCTGTCGGCCTGCTCGCGGGCGGCGTGCTGACGCAGACGCTGGGCTGGGAGTGGGTGATGTTCGTCAACGCCCCCATCGGCGTTCTGGTCCTGCTTGGCGCACTGCGCAACCTGCCCGAGATGGAGCGCCAGCGTACGTCGCTGGACATCGGCGGAGCCGCGGCCTCGATCCTGGCGATGATAGCGCTGGTCTTCGCCTTCACCTCCGCTGCCGACCGCGGCTGGACCAGCCCCCTGGTGCTCGGCGCGTTCGCCGTCGCCGCCATGTCCGCCCTGACGCTGGTGGCCTGTGAGCGGCGCCATGCTCATCCGGTGATGCCGCTGGCGTTCTTCGCCTCGATGCGCAGTGCGGGACCGCTGCTGTCCATGCTGGTCATTCCGGCCGGCCAGGTCGGTTTCCTGTTCTTCAGCACGCTGCTGACCCAGCAGGTCCTCGGCTTCACCCCGATGCAGACCGGTCTGGCGCTGGTGCCCTTCACCCTCGGGCTGATCGCCACCAACCAGCTCACCCCGCGTCTGCTGCCGCGCCTGGGCGAGCGGGTCATCGGCATTGCCGGCCTGACCGGACTGGTGCTGGGTATCGCCTGGATGGCACTCGTGGCCTCCCACGCCGGCCCGGACACCTCGATCGCGACGGTGCTGCTGCCCTCGATCGTGCTCGGCGCGGGCGCGGGCGCGACGTTCGCCCCGGTTACCGCCGTGATCATGCACCAGGCCCCCTCTGAGCACATCGGCGCGGCCGCCAGCCTCAACCAGGGCCTGCAGCAGCTCGGCGGCGGCATGGGCCTGGCCGTTCTCACCAGCGTCCTGGCCGCCACCGGCGGCCTGCACAGCGGCCTGGGCGCGACTCTCTTGGCCACCGCCGCTTTCCCGCTGGCCGGCCTGATCCTCTTCGGATTGTGGGCACGCCGCATCCCCGCCCCGGCCGCCTCCTAGTGGCGCGACACGTAAGAAGGAGTCTGTGATGACCGACCCCGATCCCCGATTCAGCGCCGCCTTCTGGGACCAGCGCTACAGCTCAACCGACCAGGTGTGGAGCGGCACCCCCAACCCCGCGCTGGTCGACGAGGTCTCGTCTCTCGCACCCGGCACGGCCGTGGACGTGGGCTGCGGTGAGGGCGCGGATGCCATCTGGCTGGCCGGGCAGGGCTGGCAGGTCACCGGCGTCGACTTCTCCACCCGAGCCCTCGACCAGGCCGCCGAGCACACCCCCCTCCACCTGGCCCGGCGCCTGGCCTGGCAGCACGCGGACATCCGTGACTGGCAGCTCGGCGACGAGGACGGCTATGACCTGGTCACCGCATCCTTCAACCACTTCCCCTTGCCGGTGCGCCGTGCCGTCTTCGCCGCCCTCGCCGCCCGCGTCGCGCCTCAGGGGCATCTGGTGATCGTCGGGCACCACCCCAGCGACCTGGACACCGCCATGCCCCGGCCGTCCCAGCCAGGCCTCTTCTACACCGCCGACGATCTTGCCGACGACCTGCCCGACGGGGACTGGAAGGTCCTGACCCGCGCCGCGCGCCCGCGCGCTGCCACCACCCCTGACGGCGCATCGGTGACCATCCACGACACCGTCTTCACCGCCCAGCGCACCCGCTGAACAACCCGCACAACAGAGAAAGAAGTACGACCATGAGCAAGGACCTCGCACAGCAGACCGCCCTGGTCACCGGAGCCACCGCCGGCATCGGCCGCGCCACCGCCCTGGCCCTCGCCGAACGCGGCGCCGACATCATCGTCCACGGCCGCAACAAGGAACGCGCCGCCGCCACCCTCCAGCAGATCGAAGCCCTCGGCGCCACCGCCCGCTTCGAGTCCGCCGACCTGTCCAACCCCGCAGAGGTGACGGCGCTGGCCGAGCGCGCTGGGAACGTGGACATCCTGGTCAACAACGCGGGCATCTTCCACTTCGCCCGCACCGCCGACACCGATGCAGCCACCTTCGACGCCCACGTCGCCGTCAACCTGCGCGCCCCCTACCTCCTCGTCCAGGCCCTCGCCCCGGGCATGGTCGAACGCGGACACGGCGCCATCGTCAACATCAGCAGCGGCGCCGCCACCACCCCCGGCCTGGGCACCGGCATCTACGGCGCCACCAAGGCAGCCCTCGAATCCCTCACCCGCGTCTGGGCCGCCGAATACGGCCACGACGGTGTCCGCGTCAACGCTGTTGCCGCAGGCCCCACCCGCACCGAGGGCACCGCCCTATTTGGCGAAGCCTTCGAAGCCGCCGGACAGTCCGTCGCCCTCAAGCGCGTCGCCGACGCCGAAGAAATCGCCGCGGCCGTCGGCTTCCTCGCCTCGCCGGCCGCCAGCTACGTCAACGGCACCACGCTCAACGCCATGGGCGGCATGCCCGCCCTCGGCTGACACCGCCTGACGGCGACACGCTTTCGGGCAGGCTGCTGTCGGCCGCGCTCAGGGAGATGCCCTCAGGCTCTGGAGCATCCCCCTCACCGACACCGACGCAGCCACAGACCTCCTCCAGGACCACCCGCTCATCGGACTCAACGGCATCACCCTCACCGGATCATCCATCCTGCTCAGCGACTTCAACGGAGGACGGCTCCTGAGCCTGCGCAACAACAAGATCCGCGAAGTCGCCGCCGGCCTCACCAACCCCGGCCAACTCGCGACCACCGCCACCGGCGACACCTACCTCGCCGACTTCGGAGCCGGAGCCATCCACCGACTCACGTCCGCCCGGAAGGCGGGGAGGCCGAGCCCGAGCTCAGCAACCGTGGAGGCCGACCGCCACAGCCGGCGGTCACGGCGGCTCATCCAGGTCAGACGGACCTTCATCATCGTCATGGGGCGCGTTCTCCTTGCGGATCGAGAGTCCTGGTAGCGAGGTACAGCCGCATTCCGGCGGAGTCGGTGATGAAGGCCGCGGCTTCCTCCAGCGCGCAGGCGACGTCGCCGTCGTCGCTGATCGGAGTGCTTGAGGCGGCGTGCGCGGCGACCCGCCGATGCCACCACGCTAGCTAGTCGGACGGGCTGCCCTGGCTGTCCGTGCCGCGGCGCCGGGCTATGAGTTCTTCCTCGATGCGCCGGAGAGTGGCGTTGACGGCGTCGATTGTGGCGGGGTCGTCGACGATGCCCTGGAGAGTCTTGTCCCAGTTGTCGCGAAGATACTGCAGATTCTGGCGGGCTTTCTCCGTAGGGTACAGGCACACGCTTCGGGCGCTGCGGTCGTCCACGACGCGGTCCACGAGGCCCCTTTTCTCCAGTCCGCGCAGAACGCGACTGAAGTTGCTCGTGGGCAGAAGTGTCGCCTCCGACGCGGCTCGCGCAGAGGTTCCGGGGTTGTGGTTGATGAACCGCATGACGCTGATTTCGATCGGCGTGCACGGCTCGAATGAGGGGTCGCTCGGGGGCCGCAGATGTCGCCCCACGGCGACGATCAGGTCGGCCAACTCGTGGAGGCTGGCGGCTTTGACATCGCTCATACCGTGAGAATACATTCCTGTCACGCGATAGCTATCGTTTGATAGCATTGGCTTGCGCGTGGGCGGCCAGCCCGTAGACCGTGCCGCTGCGAAGCCATCCCTGATTCACAGACGAGGAAACCTTCTATGAACATCGACGGAGCCACAGTGCTCGTGACCGGAGCGTCGTCGGGCATCGGAGCGGCCACTGCGCGAGCTGCCTCCCGAGCCGGCGCGCGAGTGGTGCTCCTCGCTCGCCGCGAGGAACGCATCCGGCAGCTCGCCGAGGAGCTCGGCGAGGCCCTGGCCTTGCCGTGCGACGTGACGGACCGGACTCAGGTCGAGGAGGCCGTACGTGACGCGGTCGAAAAGTTCGGACGGATCGACGTCCTGGTGAACAACGCCGGCCAGGGACTGCAGGCCACTGTCGACGCCATCGACCCTGACGACTTCCGGGCCCTCCTGGAGCTCAACCTCGTCGCGCCTCTGGTCACGATGCAGGCAGTCCTCCCGGTGATGCGTCAGCAGGGGGCCGGAGCCATCATCAATGTGAGCTCCGGTATCACCTGGTCGACGCTGCCCGGGTCCGGCGCGTATGCCGCCTCCAAGGCAGGTCTTCAGAAACTCTCGGCCATCGCCCGCGCCGAGGTCGCCGACGCCGGCATCGCCGTGTCGTTGATGTTCCCGTCGATCACCGAGACCGAGTTCGTCGGGACGGTCCGCGGCAGCGTCGAGGACGCGCTGCAGATGGAGGCCTCCAGCGGGCTGCAGCCTCAGTCGCCCGAGGGCGTCGCCGACGCGATCCTCCACCTGATCAGGAGCGGCGCAGAGCAGGCCGACCTGGTCCCAGAAGAGTTCGGCGGCACGGTCAAGAGCTGACTCACCGGGAGCCGAACGTGCCCCCGACGCACGCTGCACGGCCCACGGGCAGCCCCTGGTCACGGCCGAGATACAGAAGGAGCCGAGATGGCAAACGAGTTGAACCACATCATCGTCCATTGCCGCAACCGGCGAGAGTCCGCCGCGTTTCTGGCCGACCTGATGGCGGCCCCCACCCCGCTCGACTGGGGCCGATTCACCCAAGTGACCACATCGAACAACGTCGGCATCGACTTCGCCGACGACCTGGTCCCTCATGACCGCATCAACGAAAGCCACGTCGCCTTCCTCGTGACCGACGAGGAGTTCGACGCGATCCTGGCGCGCC
>JAOPYH010000053.1 GCA_025964715.1 Streptosporangiaceae bacterium
TCCTCCTCGCTCGTGAGCGGCTGGGCGGTCGGACGCGGTCGCCCGTCGTGTTGGAGAAGGCGCCACATGGATTCGATTGGTGTCAGGGGTGACCGAAGAACTTCGATGACCGACGGCTGTTCGGACGGTGGGGGAGTGTCACCCCTGCATGTCACCCCTGGTGGTCGCGGGCCACGGGGACGTCAGCGCGGTCGGATGCGGCGCCGGAAGGCGGCGAGCGCCTCGTCGAGTGCGGCCGCGACGCCCGGCAGGTCCCGGCCGTACAGAAGACCGCGGTCGAGCTGTCGGCTCAGCTCGTGGAGGAGACCAGGCCAGTCATCGTGACGCGGGTCTTCGGGACGGGGTGCGCTGCGGGGGGGACGACAATCCGCTCGACGATCTGGACGGCGGCGCGCCCGGAGGCGGCCGCGCGGGCCTGCTCCCAGGCACGGTGCCGGCAGGTCGCCGAGCACCATTTCGGGATCGGGCCCCGGGACCGGAGGGTGATCGGGCCGCCGCACCAGCCGCATGCGGTCGCCGAGGCTCGTCGCGCATCTGCAGCCGGAGTGACCCTCGTCGGTGTGTCTGACGGCGCGCGCTCCTGTTTGACCGCCGCTCGCTCGAGCTGCTGACGGCGTCGACGTTCCCGCTCCCGCTGCCGAGCGCGGTACTCACTGCTGCCCTTGCTGCCCATGTCCGTCAGGGTCCGGGGTGACGTTCGCCTACCTGTCACCACGAATCGTCCGGAGCCTTGATGCATAAGGTGTGATCGATTGCGATCTTGATCGCTGCCCTTGGGGATGAGAATGGGCGGGTCGTCCGGTGACGTCGTGACACATTGGTGCGGGTCAGCCCGCTGAGGTGTTTGGCGCGGGGTTCTCGGGTGCCCCTTGATTGCTGCCGTGAGCGCGTGGGTCTGTTTCCTGGCAGAGGGCCCTCCGGGCGACGCCGCATCAGTGGCGGACCGGGGGAGGGGTCGCGGTGGAGGTGCTGTTCGAGCGGGTCGCCGGGCTGGACGTCGGCAAGGCGACGCTGACGGTCTGTGTGCGCACGCCCGGCCCGCGAGGCCGGCGCAGTGAGGTCCGGACGTTCCCGACGACGACCCGGGCGCTGGAGGTCATGCGGGACTGGCTGCTGTCGTGCGGGGTGACGGTCGCGGCGGATGGAGTCCACGTCCACCTACTGGAAGGCGCCGTTCTACTGCCTGGAGGAGATGATGGAGGTCTGGCTGGCCAACGCCGCACACATCAAGGCCATCCCGAGACGCAAGACCGACGTGCGGGACGCGGAGTGGATCGCCCAGCTGCTGGAGTGCGGGCTGGTCCGCCCGAGCTTCGTGCCGCCGCCGGACATCCGCCGGTTGCGGATGCTGACCCGCTACCGGGTGCAGCTGATGGGCGACCGCACCCGGGAGGCCACCCGGCTGGAGCTGATGCTGGAGGACGCCTCGATCAAGTTGTCGGTGGTCGCCTCGAGCCTGACCACGGTCTCCGCGCGGGCCATGCTCAACGCGCTGATCGCCGGGGAGCGTGACCCCGCGGTGCTGGCTGAGCTGGCGCGCGGGAAGATGCGCGCCAAGATCCCGGCGCTGACCGAGGCGCTGACCGGCCACTTCGACGCCGGTCATGCTCAGTTGGCCCGCTCCATGCTGCACCGCCTGGAGCTGGTCGAGGACGCCCTGGCCGAACTCGACGCCGTCCTCACAACCGCGTTCGCCCCGTGGTCGCACCAACTGGAGCTGCTGCAGACCATCCCGGGAGTGGGGGAGAAGGTTGCGCAGGTGATCGTCGCGGAAACCGGAGCGGACATGTCCCGCTTTCCGACGGCGGCGCAGCTGGCCGCCTGGGCCGGCGTGGCACCGGGAGTCCATGAATCAGCCGGCAAGCACACCGCGGTGGGCACCCGGCCGGGCAACAAGTGGCTGACCGCGATGCTGGTCGAGGCCGCCGGCTCGGTCGGGCGGATGAAGGGCAAGAACTACCTCGCCGCCCAGCACGCCCGGCTCACCGCCCGGCGCGGGATGAGCCGAGCCCAGGTCGCGGTCGCCCATTCGATCCTCGTCTCGACCTACTACATGCTGCTACGCGACGAGCCCTACCGAGACCTCGGTGCCGACTGGCTCGCCCGCCGCAACGACGAGGCCCACACCCGTCGGCTGGTCGCCCAACTGGAGAAGCTCGGGCACAACGTCACCCTCGATCAGCCGGCCGCCTGACCAGCGGGGTGACATCTCCGAGCTGGCGCCCGGAGCGCTGACGCGTGCCTGCAATTCATCTATTCACGGGTCTGTGTCGGCTTGTGATCTTGTTCGGCTCGGGCGGTTGACCGAAGGTCGGTAGCGGTCCTCACTGGGCCGACGCGGTACCGGGAACGCCAGGCTAATTTGCGCCTGACGAGGCGTTGCCTGAAGCGTCGGGAGGAGTGGTCGGCGGTCCACGGCGCTGCGCCTTCCGAGCCGACCCTGGCGTATTGCGCGTCGTCACCGGCCATGGGTGGACCGTCCCGCCCGGCGTCCCAGAGTCGGAGGTCCACCAGCCGGGCGCCTTAAGGGCCGAACTGTCAGACCGCTCGGGCAGCCTTGAAGTCGAGCGGGGCCCCGGCAGAGTCTTATTGGCTCTGGGCGGCAGATGGATGGACCTGCTCACCGACAGTTCAGTGCCGATGAGTTGGAGAAGTCCTATGTCGACGAACGATCGAGTCAGCGTGGTCCTGATGTGCCGGTCCGGGCATAAGCACGAGTTGTGTGTGCCGATCTCACGGGGTGTGCCGCCCGAGCTGCGCTGCTCGCCTCAACAGCCCGACGGATATGTAGGTGGCGGCGGAGGCTGCCAAGTTCCGCTGGACCTCACTGAGCGGGTGGAACGCAAACTCCGGGACGCCTTCCAGGAAAGCAAGCGGCGGGGCTACGTCCTGATCGAGAACGACTGAGGATTCCCTGACGTGCGGACCGCCGAGGGCGAATCTCGCTCGGACCGTCCCCGACGGTCCGAGGCGTGAGGACGACGCCCCGGGGGTGGAACCGACCCGGGCTCAGGCTGACCAAAGCTCATTGCCCCTGAGGTCCTTTCGCGTCCGTGGGCGCTGGTCCAGCCTGGACGCCGTTCATCCTGCTGGTCAAGCTGCGTCGAAGTGGCGAGGGTTGGGGGTGAGGCGCACTGGCAATGACGCCGGCGTAAGGCCGTTTCCGGCCGCCGCGTCCGGCAAGGAGTATCGCGCCGAAGCCGACGCGGACCCCCAAAGGACATCCCGACCCACTGACCGGTGATCGCGCAGGCGATGATCCCCCCGGATCAGGACGACGAGGACCGACCGTCACGAGCCGAGCGTCGAACGGGGGTCACCTTGGGGGCGCGTGGTGCGGGTCCTCAGTGGTCATCGCGTCTCCACGGTCGCGGTGTAGGTGAACCAGG
>JAOPYH010000065.1 GCA_025964715.1 Streptosporangiaceae bacterium
ACTGGCAGCGCGCCTCCGGCCCGCATGTGATGAGAATGTTGGCCACGGGCCGCTTCCCGGCGCTGGCCAAGGCCGTGTACGACGGCACGGACGTGGACGCCGAGGCATCCTTCGCGACCGGCCTGGACTGGGTCCTCGACGCCGTGGCCGCCAAACTCACCCGGCCGCCGGCGTGACGCTCAGCTCTTGCCGAATGTGAGCGAGGTCGGGGTCGGTGTCCACGGGCCGTGCGGGCTTGTGCCGCCACCACTTCATAACGTTGGTGCTGGCCTAGTCGTCGTTCGGGACGCGACGGGGTACTGCCCGAAGTACGAGCAGAACCTCGACGGCAGCGACGCCGGCCCCGCACGGGCGACTGTTGTCACAGACCGACCGCAACGGCCACACCATCAACTACCGCACTCCGCTTGGGTGGGGGTTCGGTTGGGTCGCGAAGTCGTTCCTCCGTCAGGCAGGCTATGGACTTTCGCTGTCATCGTCGAAGGTGCTCAAGTGTGGGTTGGAGGGTGATTCCGATCGACGCAGTGCGACCGGCGCGTTGTGGGGCAGGGGCGAGCTATTCCTGTGCGGCCCTCCAATGTGTGAGCGCTGCTTTGGCGATGGCTAGGTCTTCCCAGGCCATGCCCACGGATCTGAAGACGCGTTGCCGGTCGGGTTGCACCAGGGTTTGTCCGGTCACGATCTCGTTGAGGGGCAGGGGTTTGGTGATATCGCCGGAGGCAAGTGCGTCGGCGATGTCGGCGGCTTCGCGAGTGGCGGTGGTGACTTCTTCGACGATGACCTGTGCGCCACGGAGGGTGTGGCTGTCGAGTTCGCGGGCGTCGGGTGTGTGTGAACCCATCGCGACGACGGTCGCGTGCCGCGAAAGGTGTCGGCCGTCGAACAAAGGCGTGGTAGCGCTGGTGCAGCAGGTGACGACATCGACTTGGGGGAGGTCGTCCGGTCCGGCGACATCGATCTCGTGGTCGTCGGCGAATGCGCGAGTCCGTTGGGGGGTCCGGCCGCTGACGGCGACGGACTGGAAGTGTCGGACGGTGCGGAGGGCTTCCAGGTGTGCTGCTGCTTGCGGTCCGGTGCCGTAGATCAGCAACCGGGAGATGTCCTGGGGGGCGAGGGCGTCGACCGCGAGCGCGGACAGGGCGGCCGTGCGTCGCAGTGTGAGTGCGGGGCCATCGATCGCGAGGATGGGGTGCAAGGTGTCGGCGTCGTAGAGCAGGTAGGTGCCGGTGATCCGGGGTAGGCCTTTCGCCGGGTTGCCCGGCGCGACCCCGGCGATCTTGACGCCGAACAGATTTCGGTCCGCCGCGGGCATGATGAGGACATGTCCACCAGGGGCTTCGGCGGTGGTTCGGACTGGTGCTGTGACGGCGGGTGGCCCGTCCTGGAGGGTGTTTCGGAGCGCGGTGATCGCTTGCGGGAACGGGAGCAGCCTGTTCACGAGGTCAGCATCGAGGTAGGGCAGCATTGTTGTCCGTTCAGTGGTGCGTGGCGCCGAGGAACCGGGCCAGGTTGGCGCCGGCGATCCTGCGGACATCGTTCTCGTGATGTCCGGCAGTGAGCAGCGCCTCGCTGACGAGTGGAAGCCCCGATGGTCCTTCGAGCCCGGGGATGAGAAGTTCGGTGTTGGTGCCCTCGATAATCAGTGGTCGGTCGCAGGGCGGGACCTTCTCCGCGAACAGGTCGGCAACGAAGTCGGCACCGATTCCGACCTTGGTGGGGCCGGCAAGCTCGGTGACTCGTTCGATGTGTGCGACGACGTGGTCGAGGGTCGGGGCTTCGGTGGTGAGGTAGCCGGCGTAGAGGTTCACGCAGATGAGCCCGCCCGTGGCGGCGATGCCACGTATGTGGGTGTCGGAAAGGTTGCGGTGGTGATCGTGAACGCTGCGGGAACAGGAGTGGGTCGCGATGACGGGCTGGGTCGCCAGTTCGAGCACGTGGTCGACTCCGGTGGCGCCGAGGTGTGAGACGTCGATCGCCACCCCGAGGGATTCCAGCAGTGCGAGTGCTTCGACGCCGGCGCGGGTCAGGCGACCACCGGAGGAGTCTTCGCCGGATCCGTCGGCCAGCGCGGTCCGGCCGAAATGGGTGAAGGACACGATGCGAACGCCGAGGCGGGCGAAGGTCTGCAGGAGCTCGACGTCGGTGTCGATCTGCGGGCATCCCTCCAGCGCCAGGACCAGCGCGATCCGGCCGGACCCGATGGTCGCATCGATCTCGGCGCCGGTGCGGCACAGCGCGACCAGATCCGGATTGCCTTCGGCTATTCGGTGTGCGGCTTCGACCATCCGAAGGCTTTCGCGCAGCGCGCCCTCGGGCCTGAACTCGTGGTCGATGAAGACTGGCAGGACCTGCAGGTCCACCCCGCCCGCGCGCAGCTGCGGATACCAGACGTCGCGGAAGTAGGTCGCCCAGCGCTGCGGTGGCCGGCGGGCGACGAGCATGAGCAGGTCGTTGTGGGCGTCGGCGACCAGCGTGTCCGCGTGGAACCGCTGGCCTGCAGTGATCGAAGGTGTCATCGCGGGACCTCCGCTGCTCGGGCACCGGGCCCGAGCAGCAGGGCGACTGCGGCCGCGGTCGCCGGGGCAAGGGTCATTCCGAGGGTGCCGTGCCCGCTGGCCGTGATGAGGTTGCGGCCGGTCCTGACCACTCGCGGCAGCCCATCGGGGGTCATCGGCCGGGCAGCACGGGTGACGGTGCCCTCGGGCAGGTCGCGCAGCGCGGGGACGAGCCGCTCGGCGGCCTGCCGGATCGCTGCGGTGGCCGCGTGGTCATGGCGGTGTGCCGGGGTGCCGCCGATCCGCATGCCGCCAGTGATCCGGATCCGGCCGGCGAGGGGGTTGAACACGACGTGGTCGTCGAGCCCGATCAGCGGCGCGCCGATCGGCGGCTCCGTGGCGGGCACGTCGATGCTCCAGCCCCAGCCGGGCTGGATGCCCCTTCCCCCCGGTCGTCCGGCACCGGTGGCCAGGACGTAGGTGGTGGCGCTGAACTCGCCGAGGTCGGTCCGGACGGCGGTGATCTCGCCGTGTCGGCGGACCAGGCTGGTGACGCGTGCCCGATGGACGATGACGCCGCGGAGCTTGGCGGCGACCAGTGCCGCGTGTGTCGCGGCGGCCGGATCCAGCGAGGCGTCACCGGGAAAGAACACGGCACCGGCCAGGTCCGAACCGAGTTCCGGCTCCCGTATCCGCAGCTCGGCCGCGGTGAGGACCTCGTGGTCGATACCCTCCTTCGCCAGCGCGCGGGTCAAGGCGAGCTTCCGTCGGAGAACGGCCGGGCGGCGGGTCACCTGAAGCCACCCGTTGCCGGCCACGCCAAGGTCAAGGCCGGTCTCGGCGGCGAGCTTGGCGTATTCGCCCGCGGCGGCGCGTGCCGGGCCGACCAGCCGCGCGGCCACGCGGCCTGCACGGCCCGGGCGGGCCGCGGCCGCGAACCGGGCCAGCCACCCCAGGACTGCCGGAGACAACGAGCCGATCGTGAGCGAAGCGTCTCCGCCGGTCATTCCGCGCAGGCCCTCCCACAGTGTCGAGGGGTCGGCCATCGGCCGGGTGAAGCTGGGAACGAGCAGGCCGGCGTTGCCGATCGAGGCACCGCGGCCAGGGGCAGGATCCAGGAGCAGGACCCCGAGTCCTCGCCCGGCGAGCTCCCGGGCAATCAGCGTGCCGATGATGCCCGCACCGACCACGACGACGTCGGTGCGGGGGTGCTCAGCTGACACGACGCAGCATCCGGAGCGCGGTGTGTAGGCTGCCGGCCTGGCCGTGGGCGAAGTCCATGAAGCTCACCTCGGTCTCTAGATCGCCGAAATCGGCCCAGAAGGAGTCACCTTCGTGGTGGTGCAGGTCGGTCTCCCGGCCAGTGAGGGGGCTGGTGATCCGTAGCCGGCCGTCCGGGGTGGCGCGCACCGTGACGCCGAACGCGGGTGAGGCGTATTCGCCGACGAATCGGTCCACGTCGCTGGCACCCGGACCGGGCGGAAGCACGGGCCGGTGATGTCCGAGGGTCTCGCGCAGGACGTCCTCCCCGAAGGCCCAGCCCTTCGGGAAGTTGGTCAGCACGGCCAGCGCGACACCTCGGTCGGGCTCGGCGTGGATGAACGCGCTCGTCCCGCCGATGTGCTGGACCGACCGGGAGGGCCCCGCGACGGGAAGGGCCCAGCCGAGCCCCCAACCTCGGAAATGCAGCGGTGCGCCGGGCAGGGGGGCCTGCAATTGGACCATCTCGTCACGCACCCCCCTGGGCAGCAGTTCGTGCCCGTTCTCCGTGCGGCCTGCCGCGCAGGCGAGCACGAGTCGTGCCGTGTCCGTGGCGGTCGCGTGCAGGGTGGCGCCTGCTGGCCCGAAGAGCGGGCTGACTGGCGGCCAGAGGTCGCCGGGCACCAGCGTGCCGTCGTCGAGGACATGCCCGGTGGCCGCGCCGACGGGTGTCGTGAAGACGGCGGAGGCGATCCCGGCCGGACGCAGGATCGCCCGCTGTGCTGCCTCCACCCAGCTGAGGCCGGTGAGCTTCTCGATGAGCCGGCCGAGTACCACGTACCCGGTGTTGCTGTAGGAGAAGACCTCCCCGGGCGCCGCTGTGGCGGCCCCGCGGGAGGCGCCGAGCAGCTCGGTCAGCGAGGCGGAGCCGTCCCAGGCGTCGGCCAGTCCCGAGGTATGGGACAGCAGCATGCGCGCCGTGATCGCGGCGCCGTGGGCGCCGAGCGCGTGAAGCTCCGGTACGAGATCGGCCACGGGGGCGTCGAGGGCGAGCTTGCCCTCCGCCACCAGCTGGCAGGCCACGGTGGCTACGACGATCTTGGTCACCGATCCGAGGGGGAACAGTGTGTCCGGGCCGACCGGAGGCCCGCTACCCACCCGCTCCACGCCGATCGTGGCGCAGCGCGTCGTGCCGTCGATCAGGCACACCGATGCGCCGGCCACGGTGTGGCCCAAGGCGGCTCGTTCGAGAACGGCGTCGAGGGCGGTGAGGCCGGGACGGGTCGTCATGCCGGCTCTCCGATCGTGGTGGTGGGGAAGGTTGTGACGCGGGACAGGCGGGCGGGCAGTGCGATGCTGAGCAGCGCCGCCGCCAGACTGACCGTCGCGGCGAGCAGGAAGGCCGACCGGAAGCCGGACCAGGCGGGCAACTCCGCGTCAGGAGCGGTGGACTGTGCCAGCAGGACGGCACCCAGCTGGGCGCCGAGCGCGCCGCCGACGCTCTTGGCCACGAACGCGAGTCCGCTGACGCTGGCCGTCCGGTCTTCGGGCACCGTCGCGACCACGATGTTCATCGCCCCCGTCAGCCCGAAGCCGACGGTCAGGCCCGCCAACGCTGTGGCGACGAGGATCAGCCAGGGCCGGCCGGGGGCCGCGAGGAGCACCAGTGCGGCGGCGACCATCGCCACGGTCCCGGTGAGCATCACGCCTCGGATGCCGATCGCCCGCTCGAGCCGGCCGGTGAGCGGGGCGACGGCCGTACCGACGATGCCCAGCGGCACGAGGTAGAGACCGCTCGACAGGGCCGAGCCGCCGAGCCCGTAACCGGTCGTCGTCGGCAGCTCCACCAGCATCGGCACCAGGACGAAGACGGCGAAGGTCCCGAAACCGACCACGAACGCCACGGCACAGGTCAGCAGCACCGCACGCGTGCCCAGCAGGCGCAGGTCCACCATGGGCTCACTGGTGCGCAGCTCCACGGCGGCGAACACACCCAGGACCGCCACGCCGACCACGAGCAGGCTCACAACCAGCGGCGATCCCCAGCCCGCCTTGGATGAGCGCGATATCCCGATCAGCAGCAGCGCGAGTCCCAAGGCCAGCAGGACGCCCCCGGCCAAGTCGATCCGGCCACGCCGGGTCGGCGGACAGGACGGGACGACGACCCACGCCACCACGAACGCCGCGACGATCACCATGAAGGGGATCCAGTACAGCCACGTGTAGGGCAGGACCTCGAGGATCGGGCCCGCGACCACGAGCCCGACTGCGGTGCTCGACGCCGCCGTCCCCACGATCAGCCCGTTGCCCGCGGCGATGCGCCGGGCGGGCTGGGTGTCGCGGATGATGCCCACCGAGAGCGGGACCAGGCTCAGCCCCACGCCCTGCAGGACCTGCCCGGCGGTCAGCAGGGCGACGTTCGTGGCGACTGCGGCGAGCAGGGTGCCGAGGGCGACGACCGCGAGCACGCCCAGCAGGACGGCCCGCTTGTCGCGAACGTCGGCCAGGCGTCCCACCAGCGGGGTCGAGACCGCCCCGGCCAGCAGCAACCCGGTGAACACCCAGGCGATCGCCGGTGTCGAGGCACCCACCGCCTCCTGGATCGCGGGCAGGGCCGGCGACAGCATCGTCTCCAGCGTCGAGTAGGCGAACAACGCCGCGGTGACGACGCACAGCGTCGCCGCGGTGGCCGTGCGGCCTGGGGAAGAGGTGGTTGTCATCGGAAGCCTCCGATTGAGGAGAAGGCGGGCAGCTGTGACCGCTCACGTACGCACCGTACTTCAAATACGGTCCGTATCTGTGATATGAAGAGTATATGAACGCGCCGAGTCGTCAAGCCCCCGAATCGAGCCGGGAGCGGAGGCGTCGCGAGACACGGGCCGCGCTGCTGCAGTCGGCGTACGAGACGTTCTGCGCCGCGGGCTACGCCGCCGCGTCACTGGAAGCCATCGCCGCGGACGCGGGATTCACCAAAGGCGCCCTGTACGGCAACTTCAGCAGCAAGGAGGACCTGTTCCTCGTACTGGCCGAGGAGCGGGCCGAGTCCATGCCTGGCGAGTGGCAGCACATCGAGCCGGAGGGCCTGGGGCGAGACAAGGTGGGCTGGGCCATCGGCTCCTGGCTCGCCGACGCCATCCGCCAACGGCGTGGCTGGTTCCTGGCGAGCGCCGAGTTCTCCCTCATCGCAGCACGCGACCCGGAGCTGGCCGCACGCCGACTAGCCGCCCTGCGCCGTACCCATCGTGAACTCGGCGAGGTGCTCCTTCGTTTCCGCAGGCCCGCGACGGCGGATCCCACAGCGCTCGGCGTCCTCGCGATGGCGCTGATCGACGGCGTCATCATCAACGCGGCGCTCGATCCGGACCTCGATGTCGCGTCAGTTGTCGCGACCGGCCTGCAACGCATGCTGCCCGACGGCCCCGGCGAGTCCTGACGCCAGGCCAGCCACCCCGGCCGACCGGTGGCCGGTCACGAAGGCATGGGGGCCGACGGTCACTGTCCTCACGCATTCCAGAGGCGCCGGCTGCGGCCCGTCAACGGTCAGATGGCGCGACATGGCAACGACAACAGCTCGCGATCGGTGTGTGGGGGCGGCCGGGTCGGCGTGTCCAAGCTCGATGCGGGTGTCGTTCCCGGCGCGTTGTGTCGGCGTACGGTCTCAGCAGGTTCGCTTGAGACTGGGGTTGACCCGTTTTGACGGACAAGGTCGTTGAGGCGGTCAGGCTACCCGGTGGGTGGCTTCGTAGGTGCTGGGGCTGAGGTAGCCGAGACTGGAGTGCCTGTGCTTCTCTCAGGGTCGTTTCGCCAGTGCATTTGTGAAGTATGTGTTTATGCAGGTGAGAGTGGGTCTGGTGCTTTGAGCGTTTGACCGACACCTGTGGTGCATGGCTCATCGGGTG
>JAOPYH010000078.1 GCA_025964715.1 Streptosporangiaceae bacterium
GGGGCGGCCGCGACGCGCTCACAGACCTCCGTGAGCCACCCGGCCGCAGCCGGCGGCAGGTGCGGTTTGAGCGCGGCGGTGAGCTCCGCGCGTAGGTCGTCACGCGTCATCGTGGCATCGGGGCGGCGAGCACCCCTGCCTCCCTTCCGGCATTCCTCAGGAACTCCAGGGATCTGCGGGCGATCGCGGGCGCGGCGTGGCTGTGCCGGGGCAGTTCCACCGACACCAGCCCCGCGTAGCCGACCTCGGCGAGCGCAGCCATGACCGGAGGGAAGTCGATCTCTCCGGTGCCGAACTCCAGATGCTCGTGCACGCCAAGCCGCATGTCCTCGATCTGCACGCCCGCGAGCCGGCGCCCCGCCCGGCGGACGCAGTCGGGCGCGGAAAGGGATTCAAGGCACCGGCAGTGGCCGATGTCGAGCATGATCCCGAAGTGGTGCGGGTCGCCGAGGAGGCTCGCCAGGCGCTCGTAGGCGTCGAGGTCGTCCACGAACATGCCCGGTTCGGGCTCGAAGGCCAGCGTCACCCCCTGGGCGTCCGCGGCCCGGACCACGGCTTCGCAGCCGCGCGCGACACGGTCCCACAGCACCTGGTCCGGGGCGTCGTCCACGGCCGTCCCGCTCCAGAACGACACCGCCTGCGCGCCGAGGTCCGCGGCGATCGCCACCGCGCGCAGGAGCAGGTCGATCCTGGGCCGTGCGTCCTCGGACAGCAGCGTGGGCTGGTGCTTGCGCCACGGGTCGAGCAGATAGCGCGCACCGGTCTCGACGACCACTGTGAGCCCGAGCTCGGCGAGCCGCGCACCCAGCCGGTCCACCGCCCTCGGCAGGTCCGCCGCGAAGGGGTCGAGATGCCGTACGTCCAGGGTGAGCGCGACGCCGTCGTAGCCGAGCCCCGCGACGACCTCGAGCATGTCCTCGAGCCGATGGTCGGCGAAGCCGTTGGAGCCGTAGCCGAACCGCAGCGTCATGTGGCCGAGACCTTCCGCGCGAGGCGCCGGGCCAGCGGGTGGGCCGCCGCGAGGGCCACGGCCACGACCGGTCGCCCGCGGGCAGCGGTGAGGGATGCCTGCAGCGGGATGAGGCCGAGGATCCCCGCGCCCACCGCCTGACGGACCCGGCCTGCGCTCGGCTCCCGGGCCGCCGCCATCTGGGACGGGCCCACCGAGGTGAGGTAACCGCCCAGCAACCCGGCCGCGGCCGCGCCGGCCCGGTCGAGGCGGCGGCGGCCCGCGAACATCTGTGAGATCACGACAGGGACGGCGAGGGCGCCGGCGGCGGCGGCCTGCCTGACCTGACGTGGCGTCGCGCCCACGACCTCGCTGCGGCTCAGCATCGTGACGGCGTACGTGTGGGTCCCGACCGCGAGCGCCGCGGGCACTGCCGAAGCGGGCCGGCCGGTGCTCGCGCCGAGCATCACGTCCAGCGCGCGGCAGGCCGCCATGGCCGCAGGGCCGGCCGGCGTGGACTTGAGCCAGAGGTCGTAGGCCCAGATGGTCGCGGTCAGCGGCACCGCGAACCGAAGCGCCCGGGCTCCGCCGGCCGCGGTGGCCAGCGCCAGCCCGCCCGCGGTGAGCCCGGTGGCGACGGCGAGCGCGAGGCCGGGCCGCACCCGGCCGGACGGGATGGGCCGTTCCGGCCGCTCGACGGCGTCCAGCCGGCGGTCGGCGTAGTCGTTGAGCGCCATCCCGGCCCAGTAGAGGAAGACCGAGGAGACGGCAAGGCACGGGATCCGCGCGCTGTGCGGCACGCCGGCCGCCGCCGCACCGCAGAGCGTGTCGCCGGGCACCGACAACGCCGCCGGAGCCCGCACCAGCTCGGCGAGGTCCGCGATCATCCGTCCGTTCGCTGTCACGCGCACCCACCCGCGGCGAAGCCGCGCAGCACGTTGTACTGCGCGGCCAGGTCGTGGACGGAGGTGCCGATCGGGTCCTTGAAGAAATAGGCCAGCTCCGGCAGCGGGCCCGCCCGGCCCGCGGCGTGTGCGGCCGCGACGAACCGGGCCAGGTCCAGTACGAGGGGTGCGGCGAGCGCCGAGTCGTAACCCTGCCAGGTGAACTGCAGGGTCATCCGGGCCCCGAGGAAACCCTGGAAGGTGATGTGGTCCCAGGCCGTCTTCTGCTCGCCGAGGTCGGCGACGTAGTCGATGTGCAGGGGACCCTCGACGGGATAGCCGAGCGTCTCGTCCACCAGCCTGCGCTTGGACTCCAGCTTGCTGGCAGCGGTCTGCGGGTCGGCCAAATTGGCCCCGTCGCCGCCGCCGAGCAGGTTGGTGCCCGACCAGGAGCCCACGCGCAGATGCCGTCCCGCGAACATGGGCGCGAGGGCGGCCTTGAGCAGGGTCTCGCCGGTCTTCCCGTCGCTGCCGGCGTAGGGGACCGCGCGTTCACGGGCCAGCTCGGCCAGGGCGGGCAGCCGGGCACCGACCGAGGGGGTGAAGTCCACGTGACCGCAGCCCGCGTCGAAGGCCGCATAGGCATAGCAGGCGCTCGCGGGCAGCACCATGGTGTCCTTGTCGATGGCCCGCCGCAGGTCGGCGAGCGTGGCGTGTTCGGGTCGCGCGGGGGTCGGCGGCTCGGTTGAGGCCACGTTCACCACCACGACCCGGTCCAGTCCGTGCCGGTCCCGGAAGGCGGTGATGTCGGCGGACAGCCGGCGCAGCGTCTCGGCCGGCCTGCGGGTCCGGCCGTCCGCGCCTCCGGTGGTGATGTCGGCGTCGACGGCCGCGAGCTCGTCGTGCAGCCGTGCCGGCAGCCAGGCCGGGATGACCCCCGCCTGGGCGAGCTGCTGCGCCCGCTTGGTCAGCGGCACCCCCGTGAGGTCGTGGCCGCCGAAGTTCAGATAGGCGAGGGGCGGCAGGTCCGCGCCGGGAAAGCCCGGCGATACGGAGATCAGCCCGATCCGGTCGGCCAGTCCCGCGCGGATCGCCAGCGCGCCGGTGATCGCGGTGGTCGCCACCGATCCGCGGGCACCTGCCAGCCACACCCCAGTACGGCCCATTGCGGCAACTCCCCTCGTCGGAATGAGGTCCCAGGCGCCCTCAGAATCCGCCCGAAATCCAACTTTGTCTAGATACGGATAGAAGTTTGGTCAATTTCGCTCAAACTCTTTCCCGCCTCCGCGAAAGTGGTTACGTTCCGAGAACAAACATTCCCAGGCTTGGCGAGCGGGGCCGAGATGAAGGGCGGTCGTGACGCGGATGAGACTGCGACCGGAGAACGCCCACCACGCGCCGTTGCTGCGGGTCCTCCGTGAAGGCCCCTGTTCGCGGGCCGAGCTGGGCGAGGCGCTGGATCTCTCCCGGTCCACCCTCTCGGCCGAGGTCAACCGCCTGATCGACCTCGGGCTGGTCCAGGCCGATGGACTCGCCGCCTCACGCGGCGGACGCCGCTCCGGCATCGTCAAGCTGAGCTCGCGCCTTCGCTTCGTCGGCATAGATATCGGCGCGACCTCCATCGACGTCGCCGTCACCGGCGCTCATCTCGAGATCCTGGGATCGGTGGCCGAGCCGTTCGACGTACGTGAAGGCCCGGCGGTGGTGCTGGACAAGGCGATGACCCTGCTGGGAAAGCTCCGCGACCAGGGGCTCGCGCCAGAGATCCACGGGGTCGGCATCGGAGTGCCGGGACCGGTCAGCTTCAGCGAGGGTGTCCCGGTGATGCCGCCCATCATGCCCGGCTGGGACCGTTTCCCGGTCCGTGAGGAGTTGAGTCGGGAACTCGGCTGCCCGGTCATGCTCGACAACGACGTGAACATCATGGCGCTCGGTGAACTCCACGCCGGGCTGGCGAAGTCGGTCCCGGACTTCCTGCTGGTCAAGCTGGGTACGGGCGTCGGCTGCGGCATCGTGGTGGACGGCACCATCTATCGCGGCGTGTCCGGAAGTGCCGGCGACATCGG
Organism: Streptosporangiaceae bacterium; assembly: GCA_025964715.1. Lineage (GTDB taxonomy): Bacteria > Actinomycetota > Actinomycetes > Streptosporangiales > Streptosporangiaceae > Actinomadura_C. Next base: position 3,900 of record JAOPYH010000078.1, read on the forward strand.
GCACATCCGGGTCGACGAGTCCGGCCCCCCCTGCTCGTGCGGCAACATGGGATGCCTCGAGGCCTACTTCGGCGGCGCGGCGCTCGCGCGGGACGCGGAGGCGGCGGCACGGGCCGGCAAGTCGGCGTACCTCTCCGAGCGCCTGGCACAGACCGGAGTCGTCACCGCGGCGGACGTGACCACCGGCACCGCCGCGGGCGACCTGACCAGCACCCGGCTGATCCGGGAGGGCGGCCGCCGGGTCGGCCAGGTGCTCGCCGGTCTGGTGAGCTTCTTCAACCCGGGCCTGGTCATCATCGCCGGCGGGCTGGCACAGATGGGCCACACGCTCCTGTCCGAGATCCGCAGTGTCGTCTATCGCCGGTCGCTGCCGCTGGCCACCGGCAACATGCCAATCGTGCTGTCGGAACTCGGGAGCACGGCGGGGGTCATCGGGGCCGCCCGGCTCAGCAGTGACCACGTCTTCTCGGCCGACCAGGGTGAGTCCCTCAGGGGCATGGTTCGGCCGTCATCGTGAGGCACGGTGTCGCGATTGACGGCCCGGCCTCTTTGTCCCGGCGCAGGGGGAAGATCGCCAAGCCCCGGCCAAAGGTATTCTCATCCGAGATGAAAGTGGGTACTTTCTCGCACGAGGGGGCGGTGTGATGCGGATGATGTCTCGGCCGGAGAACAGGCACCAGGCGCGGCTGCTGCGGCTGCTCCGCGACGACGGTCCCCGGTCCCGGGCGGAGCTCGGCGATGTGGTCCAGTTGTCGCGATCCAAGCTGGCCGTGGAGCTGGACCGGCTGATCGAGCTGGGCATGATCGAGGCCGCGGGGCTCGCCGCCTCCCGAGGAGGCCGGCGATCGGGGATCGTACAGCTGTCCTCACGGCTGCGGTTCCTCGGGATCGACATCGGCGCCACCTCGATCGACGTCGCGGTCACGAATGCGGAGCTGGAGGTCCTCGGTCACGTGGCCGAGCCCTGCGATGTCCGCCAGGGGCCCGACATCGTCCTGCAAAGGGCCATGGAACTGCTGGGCAAGCTACGCGACCAGGGGTCGGCGCCAGAGATCCACGGGGTCGGTATCGGGGTTCCCGGCCCGGTCAGCTTCCGCGAGGGCAGGCCGGTCGTGCCGCCGATCATGCCAGGCTGGGACAGGTTCCCGGTGCGGGAGATCATCAGCCAGGAGCTGGGCTGTCCCGTGCTGGTCGACAACGACGTGAACATCATGGCCCTCGGTGAGCTCCATTCGGGGCTGGCGAAATCCGTCCAGGACTTCCTGCTGGTCAAGATCGGTACGGGCATCGGCTGCGGCATCGTCGTGGGCTCCGGGATCTACCGCGGAGTGTCCGGCTCGGCCGGCGACATCGGGCACATCCGGGTCGACGACAGCGGCCCGACCTGTGCCTGCGGCAACCCGGGGTGCCTCGAGGCCTTCTTCGGCGGTGCGGCGCTGGCCAGAGACGCCCTGGCCGTGGCCCGCGCCGGAGATTCCGCCTTCCTCGCCGAGCGGCTCGCCCAGGCCGGGCAGGTCACGGCGGTGGATGTGGGGGTCGCCGCCCAGTCCGGCGACCCGGTGGCCGTGGAGATGATCCGCGAAGGCGGCCGGAGGGTCGGACAGGTGCTGGCCGGTCTGGTGAGCTTCTTCAACCCGGGCCTGGTGATCATTGCGGGGGGAGTGGCGGGGGGGCTCGGGCACGCGCTGCTGGCCGAGATCCGCAGTGTCATCTACCGGCGGTCGGCTCCGCTCGCGACCGGCAACCTGCCCATCGTGCTGTCCGAGCTCGGGGACACCGCCGGTGTCATCGGGGCGACCCGGCTCATCAGCGATCAGGTCTTCTCCGCCGCCTGAACCGGCGGTGGCCCACAACCCCGTGGAGGTAAGAATGCCCCGACCGATCACCCTCTTCACCGGCCAGTGGGCGGACCTTCCGTTCGAGGACGTCTGCCGCCTCGCGTCCGAATGGGGTTACGACGGCTTGGAGATCGCCTGCTGGGGTGATCACTTCGAGGTCGACAAGGCCCTCGCCGACGACTCCTATATCCCGCGCAAGCGGGAGACCCTGGACAAGCACAACCTCAAGGTCTGGACCTTGTCCAACCATCTGGTGGGCCAGGCGGTCTGCGACGCCCCGATCGACGAGCGGCACCAGGCCATCCTGCCCGCCCGGATCTGGGGAGACGGCTCACCTGAGGGGGTCCGGAAGCGGGCCGCCGAGGAGATGAAGGACACCGCCCGCGCGGCCGCCCGGCTCGGGGTCGGCACGGTGGTCGGCTTCACCGGTTCGTCGATCTGGCATACCGTCGCCATGTTCCCGCCGGTGCCCGCGGCCATGATCGAGCGCGGCTATCAGGACTTCGCCGACCGCTGGAACCCCATCCTTGACGTGTTCGACGACAGCGGCGTGCGCTTCGCACACGAGGTGCACCCGAGCGAGATCGCCTACGACTACTGGACCACGGTCCGGACGCTCGAGGCCATCGGCCACCGGCCGGCCTTCGGGCTGAACTTCGACCCGTCGCACTTCGTCTGGCAGGAGCTGGACCCCGTCAACTTCCTGTACGACTTCCGCGACCGGATCTACCACGTGGACTGCAAGGACACCAAGGTCCGCACCGGAGACGGGCGGCGCGGCCGGCTGTCGTCACACCTGCCGTGGGCCGACCTGCGGCGCGGATGGGACTTCATCTCCACCGGCCACGGGGATGTGCCGTGGGAGGACTGCTTCCGCGCACTCAACGCAATCGGCTACGGCGGCCCCATCTCGATCGAGTGGGAGGACGCCGGCATGGACCGTCTCCTCGGTGCTCCCGAGGCCCTCGAATTCGTCCGCAAGCTCGCCGCCATCGAGCTCCCCGAGGCCGCCTTCGACGCGGCCTTCTCCTCCGACTGACCTCCTCCGGCACCCGCGGCACTCCGGCATTCCCGGCCGGCCGGGAATGCCGGAGTGCGGCCGCACGGTTCAGCGGACTCTCCGTCTTGAGCTAAGTTGATCATGTTGCTAGGGTGCACTGGCGTACGGAGCGGTAACCTCCGATCTCCCCGCACCCTCTGACGCCAGGCGCTCCGAACCCGTTGATCCCTCAGGGATGGGTGGCTGGCCCCTCTATACATTGTTGGGGCGATGGCAGATGCGCTTCCGCAACTCACGTCTGCGGACCAAGGTCACGGCCCTGCTGCTGTCCCTTACCGCACTGTGGGCTTTCGCCGCGTGGGTGACCATTCGTGAAGGCATGAACCTCGTCTGGGTGTCCACGCTGGACAGCGCCGTGGCCGGACCGAGCGATCCCGTGCTGGCCGCACTCCAGCAGGAGCGCCGGCTCACCGTCGTCGCACTGGCCAGACCCGGGCCGCAGCAGCTCGCCGCCGTCGGGACACAGCGGGTTCGTACCGACAAAGTGCGGGCCGTCCTGGTGCGGCGGGCCCGCGGCGCCGCGGTGCAACGCGCGGCCGGCCCGCCCCTCAGGCTGCGGATCCGCGAGGCGCTCGGGCAGCTCAGCGGCCTGGACGCCGACCGGCGGGCCATTGACGCCGGTCTGGTGAGCCGCACCAAGGCCGCGGCGGCGTATACCGAGGTCATCGAGTCGGTTTTCCGGATCTACGACTCGATGGCGACCCTGGACGACAAAGAACTCGCCAAGGACACCCGCACCGTCATTCAGCTCGATCGGACGTGGGAACTCCTCGGCCAAGAGGACACATTGCTCGCCGGTGCGCTGGCCGGAGGGAACGTCAATGCCGCCGAGCACATCGACTTCATTGAAATAGTCGGTGCCAGGCGCTTCGATCTCGCCCGATCCACCGTCGAACTGCAACATATGGATCCGGTCGCCTATCGGCAGCTGACCCGGAGTGAGAAGCTCACCCGGCTGCGCGACCTCGAAGACCAGGTGATACGGCGGACCAGGGCCGGCACGCGGCCGCCGGTCAACGCCCAGCAGTGGAGTGCCGCGGCCGGCCCTGCCCTGGCGGACCTGCGGCAGACGGTGCAGTCGGCCGGGAACCGGCTCGTCAAGCGGGCCGAGCCGATCGCGATGGGAGTCATCATCCGGGTCGTGCTGGCGTGCGGCCTGGGGCTCCTCGCGGTCATCGCCTCCATCGTGGTGTCGGTCACCACGGCACGGGCGCTCCTGCGGCAACTCAAGAAACTCCGCAGCGCCGCCTGGGAACTCGCCGACCAGCGGTTGCCCAGTGTGGTGGAACGGCTGGGCAACGGGGAAGAGGTCGATGTCGCCGCGGAGGCGCCCCCGCTCCGGTTCGGCGCCGACGAGATCGGCCAGCTCGGCCGCGCGTTCAACGCCGTCCAGGAGACGGCCATCCGGGTCGCGGTGGAACAGGCCGAGCTGCGCCGTGGGATCCGGGACATCCTGCTCAGCCTGGCACGGCGCTCACAGACGCTCGTACGCCGGCAGCTCAGCCTCCTCGACGTGATGGAGCGGCGGGAGCTGGACCCGACGGAGCTGGAGGACCTGTTCCAGATCGACCACCTGGCCACGCGGATGAGGCGTAACGCCGAGAACCTCATCGTGCTGTCGGGTGCGACCCCCGCGCGGGGATGGCGGCGTTCGGTTCCGATGGTGGACGTGATCCGCGCGGCGATCGGAGAGGTCGAGGAGTACTCCCGCGTGAATGTGCTCCCGGTCGGCCGGATCACCCTGCAGGGCCGTGCCGTCGGAGACGTCGCCCACCTGCTCGCCGAACTGATCGAGAACGCGCTGTCCTTCTCGCCTGCTTACACGGTCGTGCAGATCGGGGGCCACATGGCCGCCCGCGGATACGCGATCGAGATCGACGACCGCGGGCTTGGCATGAGCGAGGAGAGCCGCGCGGCGGCGAACGAGCGGATCAGGAATTCCGCGGAGTTCAACCTGTCCAGCACGGCCCGCCTGGGCCTTTATGTCGTGAGCCGGCTGGCCGACCGCTATGGCATCCGGGTGTCGCTGAAGCGCTCGCCCTACGGCGGAACGACCGCGGTCGTCCTCATTCCCCTGGAGCTGGTCGTCGAGGACGGGACGGCCCCCGACGTGTCCGTGGGGGCTGCGGGGACGGTCCCCGGGAGCGGCGCGATGGCTCGGCCCGAGCCTTCGAAGGCTTCCTCCGGCAGGCCGGTGCCCGGCCGTGTGACCGCGCTGCCCGCGGCGGCGGAGCCGGGGTCGGATCCGCAGCCGGTCGTGGCCGACGGCGCGGAGACCGCGACCACGCCCTCCGGCCTTCCCGTCCGGGTGCCGCAGGCCAGTCTGGCCCCGGCCCTGAAGGGCGACGGCCCCCCTTCGCGCTCGCAGGCCGACGGCGCTGACGAATGCGGCCGGTCGCCCGAGGAGATCCGGGAGTTGATGGCGTCCTATCAGTCCGGAACCCGCAGGGGCAGGGCGGCGGCCGCCCGGTCAGGGCCCGCGGGCGCGCGGGCCGAGGTCCCCGAGGCACCCGCCGGCAGTGCTCCGCAGGCCGGACCGGACGAGAACCTTTGATCTTCGCCTAGCACGCCCCTATGAGCCGCTGCACCGCGGCCCTGGGATATCGGCTTGTAGAAAGAGGACAACAATGGCGCACAAGATAGGACCTTCGGGGGACCTGACCTGGTTGCTGGACGACCTGGTGGCACGGGTGAAGGAGGCCGAGCACGCGGTGGTTCTGTCCTCGGATGGCCTTCTCATGGCCTCTTCGCAGGGACTGAGCCAGGAGGACGCCGAGCATCTGTCCGCCGTGGCGTCCGGAGTCCAGAGCCTGGCCAAGGGGGCCGGTGAGTGGTTCGGCGTCGGGCCGGTGCGGCAGACCGTGATCGAGATGCGGTCCGCATATTTGCTCGTCACCGTCGCCGGTCAGGGCGCCTGCCTCGCCGTCATGGGCTCCGAGGACTCCGACATCGGCCTGATCGCCTACGAGATGGCCATGCTGGTGACGCGCGTCGGCGAGTTTCTCAGCTCACCCAGCAGATCGGCCCGGCAAGGGGGGGTCTGAGCGTGCACTCATCCGAAGACCCCGATGAACGGTGGCTGGACGAGCACGCCGGACGCCTGGTGCGGCCGTACGTCATCACCGGAGGCCGGATCGTGCCGGTCCGTGGCGAGTTCGACCTCATCTCCCTGATCCTGGCCACCCGCCCCGTGCCGGCCGACGAACCGGGGTTCGGCCCGGAGCATGTCGCGATCGTGGAGCTGTGCGAGGACCTTCTGTCGGTGGCCGAGATCGCCGCGCAGGTGGATCTCCCGGTCGGCACCGTACGGGTGGTGCTCGGTGACCTGCTGCACGGAGGGTTCATCACGGTGCGGGCACCCGAGCCTGAGGTCAACATGAGCGACGAGAGGATGTACGAGGCGGTGCTTGATGGACTACGAGCTCTCTGAGCGGGGAACCGGGAGGTTCCCGATCGCGATCAAGATTCTGGTCGCGGGGGGCTTCGGAGCGGGCAAGACGACCATGGTCGGCGCGGTTTCGGAGACCAAGCCGCTGCGCACCGAAGAGATCCTCACCAACGCGGGGGTGGGGGTCGACGACCTGTCAGGTGTCGAGGCCAAGAAGACCACCACGGTGGCGATGGACTTCGGCCGCATCACCATTGAGGACAGGTTCGTCCTCTATCTTTTCGGCACGCCCGGCCAGGAGCGGTTCTGGTTCATGTGGGACGAGCTCTCGCTGGGCGCCCTCGGCGCGGTCGTCCTCGCGGACGCACGGCGGCTCGCCGACTGCTTTCCCGCTGTCGACTATTTCGAGCGCCGCGGCACGCCCTTCGTCGTCGCGGTGAACTGCTTCGAGGGGGCCCGTGGCTACGAGCTGGAGGAGGTCCGGATGGCGCTCAAGCTGGATCCGAGCATCCCGGTCCTGCTCTGCGACGCCCGGGAGCGCGAGTCCGGCAAGAGGATCCTGATCGAGCTGGTCAAGCACGCGAGAGAGCTCCGCGCCGTGGGACCCGAGCATGCGGACGGGGCGCCGGCGCGGTAGCCGTCTGTCAGGCCTTGCCGAGGATCACCGAGGCCCACCAGGCCATGGCCATCATGGGCCCGTTGAGGTTGCCCGACACCATCACCGGCATGACCGAGCAGTCCACGACACAGGTTGGTGACGCCGCGGACTCGCAGCCGCGAGTCCACGACGTCGTCCTCCTTCGGACCCATGGCGCACGTCCCCATGGCGTGATAGCCGCAGTATCCCGTGTCGAGTGCATGCGTTCGTGCTCGGTGGCGAAGAAGTTGGGCTCGATCTCGGGGGGCGCGTCCGGGTCCGCGGAGGTGATGGTGGAGACGAACGGACTCTTGTCCCTGCCGCCGGCCTCGATCAGCAGAACCCGGTTGGCGGGATCCTCGGAGAGCCGGTTGGCGAGTACACAGCCGGCGGAGCCCGCGCCCACGATGATGTGGTCGAACTCTTGCACAGACATCCTTTGGCGAATGGTGCATGGGCCCCGCGCGGCGGTGTCCCGTCAGTCGGTCAGGACCTTTTCCAGGGCCTCGGCGTAGCGCAGTGCGATGAGCTGGACCAGCACGGGGTGCGCCCCCAGGGGCTGGGATGACGGCGCGCCGGCCTCCGCGGCGGCGGCCATCAGCTCGTCCGGGTCGGCCTCGGGGCCGATGAAGCAGGGTGCGATGGCGAGCTGTGTGGTCCCCGCCGCCTTGAGCCGCCTGGCCACCTCGCCTGCGCCCGGGGCGTCGTGGAGGGAGATCGGCACGACCGGCACCGCGAGCCGTGAGGCGAGCAGCACACAGGTGATCTCGGCATCCTGTCTCGCCTCCTCGCCGCCCGTGGTCGCGATCAGGATCCCGTCCGCGGCCGTCACCATGGTCAGCAGCCGGATCCGGTCGGCACGAGCCAGCCCGGCCTCGGCCAGCCGGACATGCAGGGCCTCGGCGATGAGGGGATGCGGTCCGAGCCGCTCGGCGAGCACGATCGGGACGCCCGCCGACTCGACCGCCTCCCGCAGTGCCGCGTCGAACGCCGGCTGTGGCCCCGTGGTCTGGGGCACCAGGATGGCCGCGGGCATGTCATCGGACGGGTCGGTCTCAAGGCCGGCCAGGACCGTACCCAGATCGTCCAGGTGTGCGACGTGCACCGGCAGGCCAGGGTGCGCCGCCCTGGACAGCGCCGCGAGCTCTGCGACCGCCAGGGTCCCGGGAGCCCCTGTGGGTCCGGGCGTGGCGAGCACCAGGGCCGGGGAGTCCGGCGGTATGGAGAACGCGCCCCCACCGCGGTGCCGTCCGCCGCGACGAGATCGTCGCCGTCGGGCCGGTAGTGGGGCGGGGGCTTCGTTGTCTTCGGTCACCTGCTGCATCGTAACCCGTCCGTATAGCATGTTTCGGCCCCATCGGGCTCAGGGTTATCAATGGCCCCGTCCGTTACAATCTCCTCGCGAGGGCAGGCGCACGTTCATGCAGGTGATCGACCTGAGTGCTCAGCCCATCACCGCGAAGATGCGGAAAGCTACCCCCGGTGAGGTGTGTCACGTCTACGATTGTGGAAGATTGCGTGCTTTGTGCACATTGTCGGTGGGGTCAACGGACACACACGGCAAAGGGCCGGGCACGACGCGCAATCGGATGGCTGGACAGGTGCGGCAATCGGCCGACCGGAGAGCGCGAATGGTCACCCACTGTGACGTCCAGAATGCAGATTACGCTCCGCGAAATACGATAAACAGGCTGTGCCTGGGGATTGAGGTGGCCGCCCTGGCTCTCGGGAAATCCTGCTGCTAGCATCCCAGGCCATCTCGCCGGATGATCTTCCGGTCAGTGGCCATGAATCCTGGCAGGTCCGCTCATCTCCATCGCTTCGAGGTTTCATGCGATCCCGCACGAGGTCTATTCGGTTCAGAATTTTCACCCTCTTCTTTGTTCCTCTGTTCGCGCTCGTCGGGCTATGGACCTTCGCCGCGAGCGTCACGGTCGGGGAGGCCATCAGCCAGCGCCATTGGCAGACGCTGAACAACAATGTCGGCGCGCCCTCCCAAGCTCTCATGCGTGAACTGGGACAGGAGCGGCTCGTCTCGGTGATGTTCCTCAGCGGCCTCTCGGCAGGGCGCCAGGGCATGGACGGGCAGCGCGCGCGCACCGATCCCACGGTGGCGTGGTTCCGCAAGGAGGTGCTCGCGCCGGATTCACAGAACGCCTACCCGGCCGCGACGAAGCAGTACGCCGACCAGACGCTTCAGGAGATCGGCCTGCTGGCAGGCATCCGCAGCGGCATCGACACCGGCGCCATGGACCGGGCCAAGGCCCTGGAGTCCTACAACGCGATCATGGACTCGCTGTTCCACCTCTTCGGCGGCTTTTCCTCCAGAAACGACATCGCGGTATACCAGGCCACTCACGGAATCATCCTCGGGCACCGCGGGCTGGACTACATCGGCCGCGAGTCCGGGCTGATCGCCGCCGCGGCCGGAACCGGCGGCAGGCTCAGCAAGGCAGAGCAGGAGCTGTTCGCAGAGCAGGTGCACGTCCAGCGGTTCATGATGGCCGAGGCCCGCGCCGAACTCGCGGGCTCCATCATCCGGTCCTCCTATGACCGGGTGTTCGCCTCACCGGCCTACCGCAACCTGACCGCCCTGGAGGACCAGATCGTCGCGGCGCGCAGCGGGCGCATCCCGGTGCGGCCCACCGAGTGGCAGCCCGCGGCGCAGGGCTTCGCGAACGCCCTCGACGGCGCGGCCGCCACGGGCCGGGAGTACCTCGGCACCCGCACCGACGCGAGCGGCCGGCTGGCGCTGATCCGCCTCGGACTGGTCGGTGGCCTGGGTCTGCTCATGGTCGTGTTGTCCATCTACCTGTCGATCCGGTTCGGCCGGCGCGTCACGCGTGAACTCGGCGGCCTGCGAGGAGCCGCCCAGCAGCTGGCGGAGGTACGGCTGCCACAGGTGGTCGAGCGGCTGCGGCGTAACGAAGAGGTCGACATCGGGGCCGAGGCGGCGCCACTGCAGGCCGGCAAGATCACCGAAGTGGCCGACCTGGCCGACTCGTTCTCCACGGTGCAGCGGACGGCCATCCAGGCGGCGGTGGGCCAGGCCGAGCTACGCAAGGGCGTCAGCCAGATCTTCCTGAACCTCGCCCGGCGCAACCAGTCGCTGCTGCACCGCCAGCTCGCCATGCTCGACACGCTGGAGAGCAGGGCCGAGCCGGACGTGCTGGACGACCTGTTCCGCCTCGACCACCTCACCACCCGCATGCGGCGTCACGCGGAGGGCCTGATCATCTTGTCCGGCGCCGTGCCCGGTCGTGGCTGGCGCGAACCGGTCCGCATCGTCGATGTCCTCCGTGGGGCGGCGGCCGAGGTGGAGGACTACACCCGGGTGGCCGTCCTGTCCGGATCACCGGACGCGGTGATCGGCTCCGCGGTCGCGGACGTGATCCACCTGCTCGCCGAGCTGATGGAGAACGGCACGAGCTTCTCGCCGCCGAACACCGAGGTCCATGTCATGGCCGAGATGGTCGGCAACGGTATGGCCATCGAGCTCGAGGACCGTGGCCTGGGGATGAGCCCGGCCACGCTGGCCGACATCAACCGGCAGCTGGCGAACCCACCTGAGTTCGATCTGGCCGACACCGACCAGCTGGGCCTGTTCGTCGTCGGCCGGCTCGCCGCCCGGCACGGCATCGAGGTGGCGCTGCGCCGCTCCCCGTACGGCGGGACCACGGCCATCGTGCTCCTGCCGCACAGCATCGTGGTCTCGCAGTCCGACCAGGGAGTGCCCGGCGCCTCGCAGGCCTCCCCGATGAGCATGCCCGACACACCTGGCGAGGTGCCGGCGTTGCGCAATGCCGCTCAGCTGCGGCAGGGCCGTACGTCCACAGAGCCGGGTCCGGGCGGCCCCTCAGGACGGCACCACGCGAGGTCCGCTGAGCCCTCGCAATGGCCGCAGAGCGCCACGATTCCCGACATCCGGCCACCGCAACTCAGCGGCCCGGCCGGGCTGGTGGGCTCCCCAGGTCGAAGCGGTCCCTCCGACCAAGGCGGCTATCCCGGCCAGAGCGGCTATCCCGGCCAGAGCGGCTATCCCTCCCAGAGCGGCTATCCCGCCCAGAGCGGCTATCCCGGCCAGACCGGCCATCCGGGCCAGGCCGGCCGACCGCAGCAGGCCGGCTCGCCGCGGCCGGCCGGGATCGGGAGCACCCAGGACGGCACCCACGCGGGGCTGCCGCGCCGGGTCCGTCAGGAAAGCCTCGTGCCGCAGTTGCGGGCCGAGCGTTCGCCGGAGTCCACGGACACGGGCCCGCACAAGTCCCGTTCGCCGGCAGAGGCGGGTGCCCTCATATCCTCCATGCAGGCGGGATGGCGACGTGGGCGTGCCGAAGCGAAGACGAACAAACCAGTTGACGACGAGGGATCGCAATGACCAAGACGAACGCGGCCAGCGAGCTGAATTGGCTCCTCAACGACCTGGTCGGCCGGGTGGACCAAGTGCGCCAGGCGGTCGTCCTGTCCCGTGACGGCCTGGTGGTCGGAGCGTCCGAGGGCATGAGCCGTGAGGACGCCGAACATCTCTCGGCACTGGCAGCGGGCGTCCAGAGCCTCGCGCGCGGTGCCGGGCGGCATTTCCTCGGCGGGGACGTACGCCAGACGATCATCGAAATGGATTCGATGTTCCTATTCGTTACGGCCGCGGGCCAGGGCACCTGCCTGGCGCTGCTGAGCTCCACCGAAGCCGACGCGGGTCTCATCGCCTACGAGATGGCCACGCTGGTCAAGCGGGTCGGCCTGCACTTGTCCGCGAACCCACGATCCGCCGGCGAGTATTCCGTCAGGGGATGAACTCGAGATGAGCTCGCCGAAGGACAGATGGCTCGACCGAGACGCCGGGCCGATCGTCCGCCCCTACGCGATGACGCGGGGCCGAACCCGCCCCCGCGGTGACGCGTTCGACCTCATGTCGGTCGTCGCGGTCACCGGCCGCATGCCCTACGACAGCCGCAGGCTCAGCCCGGAGCACCTGCGAATCCTCAGTCTCTGCAGGGCACCGACCCCGGTGGTCGATGTCGCCTCCGACCTCGCCGTGCCGCTCGGCGTTGCCCGGGTGTTGCTCGGCGACCTGCGGGACGAGGCGTTGATCACCGTGGTCGACGCGCCCCAAAACGACCAGGTCCCCCATGAGGGCGTACTCAGGGAAGTACTCAGTGGACTACGCGCACTCTGATTCCACCAGCGCCGCCGACCGGCCGCTGGTCACCACCAAGATTCTGATCGCGGGCGGGTTCGGGGTCGGTAAGACCACGCTCATCGGCGCGATCAGCGAGATCCGGCCGTTGCAGACCGAGGAGACGCTGACCGACCGAAGTCTCGGCGTCGACAACACCGCGGGCGTGGAGCAGAAGACCACGACCACCGTCGCCCTGGACTTCGGCCGGATCACGCTGCACGACAAGCTGGTGCTGTATCTGTTCGGAACCCCTGGCCAAGAGCGGTTCTGGTTCATGTGGGACGAGCTGGCCTTCGGCGCGCTCGGTGCGGTGGTGATGGCCGACACCCGGCGGCTGGTGAATTGTTTCCCTTCCGTTGACTATTTCGAGCACAGAGGCACGCCTTTTGTGCTTGCGGTCAACTGTTTCGACGGCGCCGAACGGCATAAGTCCGAGGACATCAGGATTGCCCTCGATCTCGATCCAGATGTTCCGATAGTTCTTTTTGACGCACGCGACCGGGAGTCGGTCAAGCAGGTCCTCATCACCGTTGTGGAGCATGTTCTGGGCGGGGCGTCGGCCAAGCGGGGCAGCCGAGCCGAAATGTCACTTTAAGTCCATCTCGGATCACGGTCATAGTAAGATCGCCCCGCATAATCGAATAACCCTCCGGAGGCGTCCCCGCCATGCCGACTTCTCCGCCGGTGTCCCGCCATCGGTCGATCGGAACGAAGCTCGTATCTCTCCTCGCCATGCCGCTGGCCGGTCTGCTGGCGCTATGGGCCTTCTCGGCCGCCATGACGATGGGCGCCGCGATGCAGTTGATCGACTCCAAGGTGCTCGACAGCGGGCTGCTCAGGCCCACACAGGCCCTGGTCGAGGCGATGCAGGGCGAGCGGGCCGTGTCGATCGCATATCTGGCCGGGGACGCCACCGTGGACCGCGCCTCGTTCTCGGGCCCGCGGGCTCGGACCGACCGGACCCGGGCGGCCTTCCGGCGGGCGGTCGGGAACGGGACGTTGAGGGACTTCCTCGCGGCCCACAGCGCCCAGCGCGCCGATGACCTCGTCGCCCGGCTCGGCGAGATCGACGCCTTGCGCCGCTCGGTCGACGACCGCACGGTGGACCGTCAGCGGGCGCTGAACGAGTACAGCTCGCTGATCGATGGCGCCTATGGCATCTACGCCCGGGTGGATCTGAAGGAGCGGCAGATCGCCCGGGATGGGCGGACGCTGATCACGATGGGAATGGTCCACGAACTCGTCTCCCGGGAGGACGCGCTGATCACGGGCGTGCTCACGGTGAAGCACTACACGTCCGCGGAGCGAGAGCAGTTCGCCGGGCTCGTCGCGGCGCAGCGATACACCTTCGCGAGCACGGCCGCGTACTTCGAGCAGCAGGACCTCGCCGGCTATCAGGCCTTCGTCGCCTCGCCGGAGCTGGCCCGGTTCCGTGCCCTCGAGGACCGCATGATGCACGAGCGCTCCCGTCCGTCGATGGACGCGCGTACCTGGCACACCCAGACCGCCGAGCTCAACCTGAAGCTGTGGAACGTCGGCATGACGGCCGTGGGCAAGCTCGCCGATCGTGGCGAGGGCTTCGCTGCCACGGCTCTGCTCCGGCTCCTGCTCACCGGTGGCCTGGGACTGGTCGCCATCGTCGCGTCCCTGGTGGTCGCCTTCCGCATCGGCCGCAGGCTCACGAGAGAGTTCCGTGGTCTGTCCAAGGCGGTCAATCACTTCGGTGACGAGCGGTTGCCGCAGATCGCCGAGCATGCCCGGCGGGGTGAGGACGTCGATCCCGACGAGGGCGTGCCCGAGTTCGACTTCGGCGTCACCGAGGCCGAGGAGCTCCAGCGGGCGTTCGGGACCTCCCGCCGCGCGGTGGTCAAGGCCACCGTCAATGAGGCGAGGGCCCACCGTGCCATCAGCGAGGTCTTCGTCAACCTGGCCCGCCGCAACCAGGTGCTGCTGCAGCGCCAGCTCAAGCTCCTGGACTCGATGGAACGGCGATCCGATGATCCGGCCGAGCTCGCCGACCTCTTCACGCTCGACCATTTGTCCACGCGTATGCGGCGGCACGCCGAGGGACTGGTGATCCTCTCCGGCAAGCCCGCGGGCCGCACGTGGCGTCGGCCCGTGCCTCTCGTGGACGTGCTGCGCGGCGCGGCCGCCGAGGTGGAGGACTACCCCCGCGTGCGCGTGCTGCCCACCGAGCGCGCCGCGCTGTCCGGCACCGCGGTCGCGGACACGATCCATCTGCTCGCCGAGCTCATCGAGAACGCCGCGCTGTACTCCCCGCCGAACATGCCTGTTCAGGTCAGCGGCCACCTGGTGCCGAACGGGTTCGCGGTCGAGGTCGAGGACCGGGGCCTTGGACTCGGCGCCGAGACGCTGGCTCAGCTGAACGAGCGTCTCGCGGCGCCGCCGGAGTTCGACGTCTCTCAGACCGCCCGGCTCGGCCTCCTGGTGGTGGGGCGGCTGGCCCAGCGGCACGGCATCAGCGTCATGTTGCGCGCGTCGCCGTACGGCGGCACGATGGCGATCGTCTTGATCCCGTCCGCACTGATCGAAGGAATCGCGGAGGATGGCGACACCCCCGCCGCCCCCGAGCCCGTCCAGAATGCTCCGCGACCCCGGAGCGCTCTGCGGCAGCAGTACACAGAGCCCGCGGAGGCCCCGGAGCCCGAGGCCCCAACGCGCCCGGCGGCCGTGCCCACCAGGGTGCCGCGGACCGACGGCGAACTGCCGCGGCGCAGGCGCCAGACCAACTTGGTCCCGCAGCTGCGCAAGGACTCCACAGCGGCCGCGGAAGAGGCTGAGGTGGCCCGGCCGCCTGAGGCGATACGCACGAAGTTGGAGGCCATGCAACGCGGATGGCAGCGCGGGAGGGTCGAGGCCGAGCAGGCAGAAGACCCCCGGCAGATCGAGGCAAGCGCGGGATCAAGGACGCGTTCGGGTATAGAGGAGGATAAGAATAATGGTGGAAACACCTTCGACCGGTGAGCTCAACTGGCTGCTCGACAGCCTCTGCGAACGGGTCACGCAGGTCCGGCACGCGGCGGTGCTGTCGAGTGACGGTCTGCGGATCGCATCGTCGGGAGGTCTCGGTCGTGAGGACGCCGAGCACCTGGCCGCGGTGGCGGCCAGCTTCCAGAGCCTCGCCCGGGGTGCCGGACGCCAGTTCGGCGGCGGCTCCGTGCGGCAGACCATCGTGGAGATGGACACCGCATTCCTGTTCGTCACCGCGGCCGGACAGGGCGCCTGCCTGGCGGTGCTGGCCGATGTCGAGGCGGACGTGGGCGTGATCGCCTATGAGATGGCCATGCTGGTGACCCGGGTCGGCAAGCACCTGTCGGCCAGCCCTCGCTCAGCCGCGGCCGGGCGCCATGCCTGACCGGGAGCTGCCCGCGGACTCCAACTTCGGCGAGGGCTGGCTGGACGACGACGCCGGCCCGGTCGTGCCGGCCTTCGCGCTGACCGGAGGCCGCACCCAGCCGGCCCGCAGCGACCTCGACCTCCTCACCATCGTGGAGACGCTCGGAGCCGAGCCGGAGGCCGAGGACGGCAGGGGGATTCCGCTCTACCGGAAACCGGTGGTCGGACCCGAACATGAGAAGATCCTGGAACTCTGCCACGACCCGCTGTCGGTGGCCGAGCTGGCCTCCGAGCTCGACCTCGCCCTCGGCGTGGTCCGGATCCTGCTCGGCGACCTGCTGGACTACGACCTCGTCGAGGTCCGGGAGCCGGCGCGGATCGCCAAGTTCCCGAACGAGCGTGTACTCAAGGAAGTGATCGATGGACTCCGTGCGCTCTGACGCCGCGGACCCCTCCCTGGCGGTCAAGATCCTGGTCGCCGGTGGTTTCGGAGTCGGGAAGACAACGCTTGTCGGCTCGGTGAGCGAGATTCGGCCGCTCCGCACCGACGAGCAGCTCACCGAGAAGAGCCTGGGAGTGGACGACCTCTCCCTGGTGCAGAACAAGACGACCACCACCGTAGCGATGGACTTCGGCCGCATCACGCTGCGGACGGGTCTGGTGCTCTACCTCTTCGGCACCCCGGGCCAGGACCGGTTCTGGTTCATGTGGGACGAGCTGTCCCAGGGAGCGCTGGGCGCGGTCATCCTGGTCGACACCCGGCGGCTGGACGACTGCTTCGCGTCGGTGGACTATTTCGAGCGGCGAGGGGTGCCCTTCATCATCGCCATCAACCACTTCGACAACGCCAAGCAGCACTCGCCCGAGGCGATCCGGACCGCACTGGATCTGGCCCCGGCCGTGCCGGTCGTCACCTGCGATGTGCGTGAGAAGGACTCCGGCAAGGAGGTGCTCATCGCCCTGGTCGAGCACGTGCTGAACTCCATGTCGGAGCGACCCGCCACCGTGCCCGGCTGAGACCCCAGCGCCGGGCGACCGTTCCGGACACCCGTCGCGGTTTGTCCAGAGAGAGATAAAAGTTTGAAGGATCTTAGAGAAAGGTCTTCTCAAAACGGGCAAAGGTAGGTACTTTCACGCCAGACCCCATGAAGGGAACGGCGTGGATGGAGATTTCCGCGAGCGGGAGTCCGCTGCTGGTCATGAGCGGCATCGTCAAGGCCTTCCCGGGCGTGCGCGCTCTGGACGGCGTGGACCTCGAGGTGAACGCCGGTGAGGTGCACTGCCTCCTCGGTCAGAACGGTGCCGGCAAGTCGACCCTGATCAAGGTCCTGTCGGGGGCGCACGAGCCGGACGCCGGCGAGGTCCGGCTCGACGGGCAGGCCGTACGGCTCACGAATCCCACAGTGGCGATGCGCCACGGCATCGCCACCATCTACCAGGAGCTGGATCTGGTCGATGGGCTCACCGTGGCGGACAACATCTTCCTCGGCCACGAGGACGCCCGGCTCGGCTTCAGCCGCCGGGGCGAGATGAACCGGGCGGCACGCGAGCTGCTCCGCGGGCTCGGCCACCCGGAGATCTCGCCGGCGGCTGAGGTGGGGCGGCTGCCCGCAGCCCGCAAACAGGTCGTCAGCATGGCCCGGGCGCTGTCCCACGACGCCAGGCTGATCGTCATGGACGAGCCCTCCGCGGCCCTCGCCCACGACGAGGTGGCCAACCTCTTCCGCATCATCCGCGACCTCGCGGCGGCCGGAGTGGCCGTCGTGTACATCTCGCACCGGCTGGCCGAGATCCGGGAGATCGGAGACCGGGTCACCGTGCTGAAGGACGGCCGCACGGTCGCCGTGGGGCTGCCGGCCAAGGACACCGCGACCTCCCACATCGTCGCGCTGATGACCGGGCGCACGGTGGAGTACGTCTTCCCCGACCGGCCGCGGGCTCGCGGCGACCGGCCCGAGGTGCTGCGGGTCGAGGGTCTCACCCTCCCCGGAGCCTTCGAGGACGTGACGTTCGCCGTACGGGCCGGCGAGATCGTCGGACTCGCGGGCCTGGTCGGCTCCGGCCGGTCGGAGATCCTGGAGACCATCTACGGCGCGCGCAAGCCGGCCGCCGGCCGGATCCTGCTCGACGGCCGCCCGGTCCGGCCGGGGAGCACGAGCGCGGCCGTACGGCGCGGCATGGGCCTGGCACCCGAGGAGCGCAAGAGCCAGGCGCTGCTGCTCGACCAGACGGTCGCGAGCAACATCACCCTGGCCGGTCTGAGCCGCTACGCCAGCTTCGGCTGGCTCGATCGCCGCCGGGAGCTCACCGACGTACGCGAGCAGGTGAGGGCACTCGGCATCCGGCCGGACGATCCGCGGCGGCCGGTGAAGACCCTTTCGGGCGGCAACCAGCAGAAGGCCGTGCTGGCGCGCTGGCTCGTCAACGGCCGCAAACTGCTGCTGCTGGACGAGCCGACCCGCGGCGTGGACGTCGGGGCGCGCGTGGAACTGTACGCGGTGATCCGCCGGCTGGCCGATGAGGGGATCGCCGTGCTGCTGGTCTCCAGCGAGGTGCCGGAGGTGCTGGGGCTGGCCGACCGTGTCCTCGTGGTCCGGGAGGGCCACATCCTGCACGAGGCGCCGGCCCCGGACCTCGACGAGAGCGACGTCCTGCACATGATCATGGAAGGGAGCCCGCGTTGACCTCTCCGGCATCGAAGATCGAAGACTCACGGCCCACGCCCGAGGCCGCGCGGACCCGGCGGCGGGAGACCAGGCCTCTCCTCGCCCGCCTGGGCGAAGCGCGGCATCTGGGCCTGGTCGTGGCGCTCGTGCTCCTGATGGTCATCGGGGTCGTGACCAAGCCGGAGAACTTCGCCACCTCCGACAACCTCGTGAGCATCCTCGCACTGGCCTCGACCATAGGGGTCATCACGGTCGGGATGACGTTCGTCATCACCGGTGGCGGCATCGACCTCTCGGTCGGCGCGGTGATGGCCCTCGCCTCGGTCTGGGCCACCACGGTGGCCACCCAGTCCTACGGACCGCTGGTCATGGCGATATGCGCGATGCTCGTCGGTACGGGCGTCGGGCTGGTGAACGGCATCCTGGTCTCCTACGGCCGGATCGTGCCGTTCATCGCCACGCTTGCCATGCTCGTGGCCGCGCGCGGTCTCGCGCAACGGATGTCCGACCGCAAGACCCAGATCCTGCAGCCGGAGAACAACGCCATCGAGGCGCTGTCCACGACCCGGGTCCTCGGCCTCCCCCTCGTGGTGTTCATCTTCGCCGCGGTGGCGGTGATCGGCTGGCTCGTGCTCGGCCGTACGACCTTCGGCCGCCGCACCTTCGCGGTCGGCGGCAACCCCGAGGCGGCCCGGCTGGCCGGCATCGATGTCCGCCGGCACACGCTCCTGCTGTACACGATCTCTGGGCTGTGCTGTGGCATCGCCGCGATCATCATCATGGCGAGGACCACCACCGGCTCCAGCACCCACGGCGACCTGTACGAGCTCGACGCGATCGCCGCCGTGATCATCGGCGGCACCCTCCTCACCGGCGGCCGAGGCACGCTGGTGGGTTCGATCCTCGGCGTCCTCATCTTCACGGTGATCACGAACCTGTTCATCCTCAACGGCCTGCAGACCAGCGACCAGCTCATCGCCAAGGGAGTGATCATCATCGCCGCCGTGCTGCTCCAGCGGCGCGGCCTCGAATCCTCCGCCTAGCTCCCCACCCCGCCCGTACCACCAAGGACGGCGCCGTAGCCACGGTGCCGGGTCCTCAGGCCAGCGCGTCCCCAGACCCAAGGAGTACGACATGGCACAGAGCCTCAACCGCCGGGGCCTGCTCTTCGGCGGAGCGGTGGCCGGCGCCGGCGCGCTCGCCGCCGCGTGCACCGGCAACCGGCCCAAGGAGAACACCGCCGCTCAGCAACCGCTGAGCGCCGGGGACAACGATAAGGCCGGCACACCGGTCACCATCGGGTTCTCCGCGCCGGCGGCCGACCACGGCTGGATCTCGGCCATCGCCAAGAACGCCGAGGCTCAGGCCAAGCGCTACTCCGACGTGACCTTCCGGGGTGTGCAGCCCACCAACGACATCAACCAGCAGATCTCCGCCGTGGAGTCGCTGGTCGCGCAGAAGGTCAGCGCGCTGGTCCTGCTGCCCAACGACGGTGAGCAGCTCAACCAGGTGGCGCGCAAGGCCATGGAGGCGGGGATCCCGGTGGTCAACCTGGACCGGGTCTTTCCCGACAAGCTGTCCTACCGGACCTGGATCGGTGGCGACAACTACGGGATGGGCGTCGCCGCGGGGCACTACATCGGCAAGAAGCTCAAGGCCAAGGGTGTCGGAAATCCGGTCATCGTGGAGATCCAGGGGATCGCGACCCTGCCGCTCACCCAGGACCGCAGCAAGGGCTTCGCCGACGCGCTCAAGACCTACGGCTTCGCCGTCACCGCCAAGCAGGACGCCAAGTTCACGGTGGAGACCGGCAACCAGGTCGCCGGAAACCTGCTGCAGGCGCACAAGAGGATCGACGCGCTGTGGAACCACGACGATGACCAGGGCATCGGGGTGGTCGCCGCGATCAAGCAGGCGGGACGTAAGGAATTCTTCATGGTCGGGGGCGCGGGGTCGGCCAACGCGATGCGCGAGATAAAGTCCGGCGGCGTACTCGAGGCGACCGTGACCTACAGCCCGACGATGGCGTCGTCCGCTATCAGGCTGGCCCGCCTCATCGCTCAGTCCAAGGGGCTCACGGACCTGGTCGAGCGGCAGGTCCCGCAATCGATCACCCTGGCGTCGGAGACGGTGACCAGGGACAACGTCGACCAGTACCTGCCCCTGGGCTTCGAGTCCTGACCATGATCGAACAGGGGGAAGCACATGCTCGCTAACGACAAGCCCGCGCTCGGAGTGGGTGTGGTCGGCTACGCGTTCATGGGCCGCGTGCATTCGCAGGCCTGGCGCAACGTCGGTGCCTTCTTCGACCTGCCGTACACGCCCGTGATGGCCGCGCTGGTCGGGCGCAGCCGCCCAGAGGTGGAGGTCGCCGCGGCCCGCATGGGCTGGGCGTCGGTCGAGACCGACTGGAAGGCGCTGCTGCGGCGGGACGATGTCCTGGTCGTCGACGTGTGCACCCCTGGGGACTCCCACGCCGAGATCGCGGTGGCCGCCCTCGAAGCGGGCAAGCATGTGATCTGTGAGAAGCCGCTGGCCAACACGGTGGCCGAGGCGGAGGCCATGGCCGCGGCGGCGGCCCGGGCCAGTGACTGCGGCGTGCGGTCCATGGTCGCGTTCAACTACCGGCGGGTGCCGGCGGTCGCGCTCGCTCGGCGGCTCGTCTCCCAGGGCCGCATCGGGGAGATCCGTCACGTACGGGCGCAGTATCTGCAGGACTGGATCGCCGACCCGGAGTTCCCGCTGGTGTGGCGGCTGCAGCGGGACAAGGCGGGCTCGGGTGCGCTCGGCGACATCGGCGCGCACATCGTGGACATCGCCCAGTTCATCACGGGGGACAAGCTCACGGGTGTCTCGGCCCTCACCGAGACGTTCGTGAAGGAGCGCCCGTTGGCCGGCACGGCCGCCGGACCCGACGGACGGCCGGCGAGGGGCGAGGTGAGCGTGGACGACGCCGCCCTCTTCATCGGCCGGCTGGCCGGCGGCGGGCTGGCCTCATTCGAGGCGACGCGGTTCGCGACCGGCCGCAAGAACGCCCTCCGGGTCGAGATCAACGGTTCGGCGGGGAGCCTGGCCTTCGACTTCGAGGCGATGAACGAGCTCTGGTTCCACGACCAGACGCTCGACGCCGACACCGCCGGATTCCGCCGGATCCTGGTCACCGAGCCCACGCATCCGTATGCGGGCGCGTGGTGGCCGGCCGGCCACGGCCTCGGGTATGAGCACGCCTTCACGCACGAGGTCGCCGACTTCGTGGGGGCGATCGCGGCTCGGGCCGAGCCGTCGCCCTCCTTCGCCGACGGCCTGCAGGTCCAGCGGGTCCTGGCGGCGGTCGAGCAGAGCGCGGCCGCCGAGAGCAAATGGACGCCGGTGGAGCAGAGCCAACCTGTCTGAGGGATTCCACAGCAGTTCGCCACAGGAGGTGCCCGTGCCGAGCCACACATGGAAGAGGCTGACCACTCTGGTCACCGGAGTCGGAGCCGCGCTCGCCGTCACGCTGACCGGCATGGGCGCACCGCCGGCGAGCGCCCATTCCCCTGATGTCCGGATTCTGGTGTTCTCCAAGACCGCCGCCTTCCGGCACTCCTCTATCCCGACCGGCGTCCAGGCGATCAAGGAGGTGGGCGGGACGGCCGGGATGACCGTCGACGCCACCGAGGACGCCGGTGCCTTCACCCGGGCCAACCTGCGCCGCTACCGTGCGGTGGTGTTCCTGAGCACCACCGGGGACGTGCTGGACGCGCGCCAGCAGAAGGCCTTCGAGTGGTACATCTCGGCCGGAGGCGGCTACGCGGGGGTGCACGCGGCGTCCGACACCGAGTACGACTGGCCGTGGTACGGGCAGCTCGTGGGCGCCTACTTCAAGAACCACCCGGCGATCCAGCCCGCGACCGTACGTGTGGCCGACCGGGCCCACGGGTCCACGGCCCACCTCCCGCAGGAGTGGCGCCGTACCGACGAGTGGTACAACTTCCGCGCCAACCCACGCGAACACGTCCACGTGCTGGCCACTCTCGATGAGAGCACCTACTCCGGCGGGGACATGGGGGACCACCCCACCGCCTGGTGCCAGGAGTACGGGGGCGGACGCGCCTGGTACACCGGCGGCGGGCACACCGAGGCCTCCTATGCCGAGCCGGAGTTCCGCGCGCACCTGCTCGGCGGGATCCGCTACGCGGCCGGCCTGATCCGGGCCGACTGCCGGCCGGAGAACGGCTACACCCCGCTCTTCGACGGTACGGGCACCGAAGGCTGGAAGCAGGCGGGTCCGGGTGGGTTCACGCTGGCGGACGCCACGCTGACCTCGCACGACGGCCTGGGCATGCTCTGGTATTCGGCGAAGGAGTTCCACGCCTACTCGCTGAAGCTGGACTGGCGGCTCGCGGGCGACGACAACTCCGGGGTCTTCGTCGGCTTCCCGGCGAGCGACGACCCGTGGTCGGCGGTCGACAACGGCTACGAGGTGCAGATCGACGCCACGGACTCGCCGGACCGGACCACGGGCTCGGTCTACGGGTTCAAGGCGCCGAAGATCGCCGCTCGGGACGCCGCGCTGAATCCGCCCGGGCAGTGGAACACCTACGAGCTGCGAGTGACCGGTGAGCGGCTGCGGGTCTACCTGAACGGCGTGAAGATCAACGACTTCACCAACACCGACCCGAAGCGCAGCCTCCGGCAGGGCAACATCGGCATCCAGAACCACGGTTCCGGGGACGAGGCGTCCTTCCGGAACATCCGCGTCAGCGAGCTTCCCGGCTAGACCCCGAACCAGCCCGGGCAAGAGGGACGGGGTCCGAATCCCCGCCAGGCCGGACCCCGTCCCGCCCGGTGCACAAGGCACCGGAATCACCGAGAAGGAAGGTGCGAAACCGATCCAACGATCTTCAGCCCCGCGTCATCCCTGCCGGTGAGGAGGACACCCCCTCGTGTTCAGCTCCAACCGATCGAACGCATACCGAAGTCCAAGAGTTCCGCGCCGCGTCATCGCGGCCCTCATTTCCCTTGTCATGACGGTGGCCGGACTGGCCGCCGTCCCCGCCGCGGCCCACGCGGCACCGGACGACCACTTCTATCCGTACACGCTCGCCAAGGGTCCCGACGAGGTCGGCGAGCCGATCGCCTTCGAACCCCTCCCGGACGGCTCGGTCCTGCACACCTCCCGCGAGGGCACGCTGCGGATCACCGACGCCAACGGCCGGACGAAGGTCGCGGGCCAGATCACCGTCTACACCCATGACGAGGAAGGCCTGCAGGGCGTGGCGGTCGACCCCGGCTTCGCCCAGAACCGGTGGGTCTACCTCTACTACGCGCCCCGGCTCTCCACGCCGACCGGGGACGCGCCCAACGAGGGCACCGTGGCGGACTTCGCGCCGTTCGAGGGCTACAACCAGCTGTCCCGGTTCAAGCTGAGCACCGCCGGTGAGCTGGACCTGGCCAGCGAGCAGAAGATCATGCAGGTGGCGACCACGCGTGGTGTCTGCTGTCACGTAGGCGGCGACATCGAGTTCGATCCCCAGGGCAATCTCCTCATGTCCACCGGGGACGACTCCAACCCGTTCCAGTCCGACGGCTACACGCCGACGGACGAGCGGGCCAACCGCAACCCCGCCTTCGACGCCCAGCGGACGGCGGCGAACTCCAACGATCTGCGGGGCAAGCTGCTGCGCATCAAGGTCTCCGACGACGGGTCCTACACCACTCCGGCCGGGAACCTCTTCGCCCCGGGCACGCCGAAGACGAGGCCGGAGATCTACGCCATGGGGTTCCGGAACCCCTACAAGATCTCGGTGGACAAGCAGACCGGGGCCATCTACCTGGGCGACTACGGCCCGGACGTGGGTGACAACGCCGACCCGGCGCGCGGGCCCAAGGGCCAGGTGGAGTTCGACCGCGTGACAGCGCCGGGCTTCTACGGCTGGCCGTACTGCACGGGCGGTAACACCCCGGCGGAGACCTATGGCAAGTACGACTTCGCCACGGGGACCACCGGGCCGAAATGGGACTGCCAGAACGGTCCGGTGAACAGCTCGCCGCACAACACCGGCATCGCCCAACTCCCCAAGCCGGTGCCGGCCTGGATTCACTACAGCGGGTGTGACAACCCGGCCATGAACCCGGCCTCCGGCTGCTCGGGGTCCGAGTCGCCGATGATGGGCCCGGTCTACCACTACGACGCCAACCTCAACTCGCAGGTGAAGTTCCCGGCGGAGTATGACGGCCTGGCCTTCCTCGGCGAGTACGAACGCAGATGGATCAAGACCGCCGCGGTGAACTCCGACGGCTCGGTCGGCACCATCGCCAACTTCCCCTGGCCGCTCGGCTACAAGGTCATGGACATGGAGTTCGGTGCGGACGGAGCGCTCTACGTGCTCACCTACGGGGAGCAGTACTTCTCCAGCGACGACCACGCCGGGCTCTTCCGGATCGAGCACATCGGGACCACGGGCCGGCGGCCCGAGGTCACGGTGAGCGCCGACAAGACCTCCGGGC
Organism: Streptosporangiaceae bacterium; assembly: GCA_025964715.1. Lineage (GTDB taxonomy): Bacteria > Actinomycetota > Actinomycetes > Streptosporangiales > Streptosporangiaceae > Actinomadura_C. Next base: position 28,514 of record JAOPYH010000078.1, read on the forward strand.
GCAAGCCGCTGACGGTGCGGTTCTCCTCGACCGCCTCGGATCCGGAGGGCACCGCACTCACCTACAAGTGGGACTTCGGCGACGGGTCGACGTCGACCGCCCCGAACCCGCGGCACACCTATACCAAGCGAGGTCAGTACTCACCGACGCTGACCGTGACCGACGCCAGCGGCAAGTCCGCCAGCGACAGCGTGCTGATCACGGTCGGCAACACGGCTCCCACCGTGACCCTGCAGCTTCCCAAGGACGGCTCGCTGTGGGACTTCGGCGCCGACGTGCCGTACAAGATCAAGGTCACGGATCCCGAGGACGGCACGATCGACTGCACCAAGGTGAAGCTGACCTATCTGCTCGGGCACGCCACGCACTCCCACGCCCTGGCCGAGAAGTACGGCTGCCAGGGCACGCTCAAGACGCCGGGTGACGGTGACCACGGTGCGTCGGAGAACACCTATGGGGTCTGGGCCGCTGAATACACAGACCAGGGCGGCCGCAAGGGCGTTGTGCCGCTGCGAGGCACCGACGTCCACACGACCCAGCCGAAGACCCGCCAGGCCGAGCACTACAAGGCCCAGTCCGGCATCACCAACGAGAACAAGGCCACGGCGCACGGCGGGCAGACCGTCGGCAACATCCACAACGGTGACTGGATCATGTTCGAGCCGTATCTGCTGGACAACGCGGCCTCGTTCAAGGCCCGGGTCAGTTCCGGAGGCGCCGGCGGCACGCTCGAGCTCCGCATGGGTTCGCCGACCGGAACGCTCGTCGGCTCGGCCGCGGTGGCGCCCACCGGCGGGTGGGAGAACTTCGCCGACGTGACCGGCACCATCGCGAACGCGCCGGCCCAGGGCGGGAAGCTCTATCTCGTCTTCAAGGGCGGCTCGGGGTCGCTGTTCGACGTCGACGACTTCACCTTCACCACCAAGTGACCGACCCCGCGCCTCCGCCCGGAGACGTCCCGGGCGGGGGGGCGGGCCCCATCCGCACGCCATCGCAGAACCGTGCCGTGGCGACTCGCAGGGAGAGGACCCCGATAAGTGATCTCGAACGCCGCGCTCGTCCACCCCTACGCGAAGTTCTCCACGGCCGATGAGTGGCGGCGTTTCGCCTACGTCAAGGACCGGGGCCCGGACGGCTCCTTCGCCGACCTCGGCACCGGCGACATCGACTTCCCCCGGATCTTCTCCCATGGGCGCGAGGCCGGAGTCATCGAGTACATCGTCGAGCGGGACTCCGAGCCGCACCCGCTGGACACGGCGCGCGTGGGTTACGACTACCTGCGGGACGTCCGCTTCCGTACTTGCTGAGGCTCCGCGGACAACTGCGAGATCACACTCGATGTGGTGGGACGGGCGTATCCCGCACGACCGATGTGGCCGCCCGTCGAGCCGGGATCTCGCAGTTGTCCGCGGCCGATGATGCGAAGCCGTCACGTTCCTGCAGGTCAACGGCATGTGGCCTGTTGGCGTGGCGGCTTCGCGCCATCACCTTGTAGTTTGCCGGGATGGCTCGGGACAGTCTCAGCACTTCGTTGCAAACCAGCCCTGAAACGCCCGCTAACCTCGGCAAACCCGACTGCCCCCGAACAGACCGGAACGGTCCGGAACACCCAGGCCCAAGTGTGCGCTTGCAGTTGTCCGCGGTCGTTGCTCGCCTGCCAGGTGGCCTGGGATCAGCGGACGCGGAAGTCGGCGAAGTCGAAGCCGGGGGAGACGACGCAGCTGACCAGGACCTCTTCGTCGCCGCGGGACCGGGCTGCCTGCCAGGTGCCGGCCGGCACGGTGGCCTGCGGGTGGTGGCCGTGCTCGACGTCGGGGCCGAGGGTGATGGTCTGTTCCGCTCCGGGCTCGGTGCCGCTGCCGCCGAGCACCAGGGACAGCGGCCCGCCACGGTGCCACAACCAGACCTCGTCCGAGGCGACCACGTGCCACATCGACTCCTCGCCGGGCGTGAGGAGGAAGTAGATGCCTGTCGCGCTGGCCCGCTCCCCGGCATATCCGTCCGGCCACAGCCGTACGGGCGACGCCCAGGTCTCCCGGAACCAGCCGCCCTCGGGATGCGGCAGCAGATCGAGCGTCTCCGCCACCGCGGGCCTGTCCAGCAGAGCCGTATGCCTGCCATCCGGACCCCGGCGCAGGTATCTCACCCGAGCCACCTGTGCCCGGTCCACGACCCCCGGGAAGGGCACCCGGCTCGGTGCCGGCTCGAGTGTCAGGGCGACGGCCTGGCCCTCGCCGAAGACGTCGTCGGCGATGGCCAGCGCGTCGGCGTCGTCGCCCGGGGCCCAGGCGCAGACCCCGTCACCGAGGACCAACCGGTCGTCCGTCGCCCGCCAGGTGTCAAGGGTGGTCAGCAGCAGCATGGTGCAAGCCTAGGCGTCAGTTCCATGGCAGGGCGGCCCGCTCGGCCCAGTAGCGCGATGGCGGCACGGCGAGGCCGGTGAGTTCGGCAAGGTCGTCGTCGGTGAGCCGCAGGTCCGCGGCGGCGAGGTTGGACCGCAGCTGCGCCACACTGGCCGCGCCGATCAGGACGGTGTCCGCCCACGGCCGGCTCAGCGCCGCGGCCAGCGCGACCGCGTCCGTCCCCACGCCGCGTGCCTGCGCCTGGCGGGACAGCTCCGCAGGGGGTTGTACGGCCAGCCGCCCGTTGGCGAGGGCCTCTTTCACGAGCACGTGGGCGCCCGCCTCGCTGGCCTCTCGGAGTGCGTCTCCGACCGACGGCTCCAGGATGTTCCAGGTGGACTGCACCGCCGTGAACAGCCGCCGGCCGTCCACCTCGAGCTCCAGCGCCCGGCGCACGGTGTCGGCCTGTCCTGGGCCCGACGTGGAGAATCCGATCCGCACCCCCTCGGCCGCCACCTCGGCCATGGCACGGTGCAGCCGGACGTCGGCGAGCAAGGGGCTGTCGGAGGTGAGCGAATGCACCTGGTACAGCCCGAGCCGATCGCCTAGCAGCTTGCGGGTCTCCTCGAGCTGCGTGCCGTACCGCGCCAGGGTGTGCTCTTTGACCTCGTGCACTGCCGCATCCGTACGCCAGTCGGCGACGTAGGCGTAGCCCCACTTGCTGGACACGGTGACGTCGCGATGTGGACGGTCCGCCAGCCAGCCGGCGAGGAACTCCTCGGCGCGGCCGTACGAGCGCGCGGCGTCGACCCAGCGGATCCCGGAGTCGTACGCGGCGTCCAGGACGTGCCGGCACGCCTCCCGCATCGCCTCGACGCTGCGAACCCGGGGCAGCTGTCCTTCGCGCCCCAGGTTGATGTACGCCGGCCGGCCCAGCGCCGCCAGCCCGAGTCCAAGCCTGCTCATCCTCGTCACGCCCTCAAGACTCGCATGTCCGGATCAATGGGCCGGCAGCCAACTCACGTGTCCGGCCAGGAACACGGCACCCACGAAGGCGACGACGTCGATGAGCGTGTGGGCCACGACGAGCGGCATGACCCGCCCCCAGCGGCGGTAGAGCCGGCAGAAGATGACGCCCATGATGACGTTCCCGGCGAAACCGCCGACGCCCTGGTAGAGGTGGTAGCTCCCGCGCAGCAGCGAACTCGCGGCGGTGGCGCGCCATGGGCTCCAGCCGAGGCCGCCGAGACGGTGCGTGAGGTATCCGAGGACCACTGTCTCCTCGAGCACCGCGTTCTGCGCCGCCGCGGCGACCAGCACCGGGACGCGCCACCACACCCCGGCCAGGTTCGAGGGCACGACCGTGAGGTTCAGCCCCATGGACCGGGAAAAGAGATACAGACCGAGGCCCGCCCCGCCGATCACAGCCGCCACGACCGCGCCGCGCGCGAGGTCACGGCCGGGACACCGGAGCGAGAAGCCCAGCGTGCCACGCAGCGACTCACCGCCGCGCGCCATCAGATGCGCGACCAGGGCCACGGGCACCAGCGCGGTCACGATCGAGAAGAGCTGCCAGGCGAGGCCCAGCCACGGCCGCCCGGGAGCCTGGTCGGTGATGAGCTGAGTCGTCTGCCTGGCCAGCGGCCGGGTGGCCGTGAGGGCGCCGAGGAAGGAGATCAGTGCCGAGACACCAGACGCGCCGAGCGACAGGGCCAGCACGAGCCCGACCTCACGGCCGAGGACCGCCCGGTCGGGCGGAACGGTCGCCTGGGTCGCCTGCCGCATGGTCACAGCGCAATGTACCCGCGCGCGGGGACATCCGCCGAAGTGGACTCAGCCTGCGGTGGCCGGCGCGCCTGTCACCTCGGTGCCGTCGACCACATGCTCTCAACGCGGGAGGCTTCGCGGCGGCCCTGCTCGCGGCCGGCTCGGGCGGTCGGTTCACGTACGGCCGGATCCAGTGGGTTGAAGCCCATCGCGGCCGTGGACGTGTCGTCCGGACGCACCACTGTGACCTGCGCACCCCGGCGCCGCAACTCCATCACGTCTTCGTCGAGGCCGCCCCACGGCGGGGTGAGCCCTCCCGGCGGCACGGGACTCAGCACGAGCACCTGGTCGTAGCCGACGACGAGATAGGCGTTCTCATTGGACCGGACGGCCCCGTCGACGTAGCGCCGCCCATCGATGGTGACCGGCGGCCAGATCCCGGGTACGGCGCTGCTGGCCGCGACCGCGTCGACCAGGTCGACACCGGACCCGCTGTCGAAGACCCGCGTCTCGCCGGTGTGCGCGTCCACCGCCACCACCGCGAGCGGGCGTCCGGGCCAGGTGTGCACGGGCAGCCGGGCGGCCATGACCGCCCGACGCTCGGCCTCCGGGGCGGTCGGCGTCTCGAGTGCCCAGGCGCCGACCCGGCGCCGGATGTCGACCGGGTCGGTCGCGTCGGCCAGGACTTTGGTCAGGGTGGCGGTGTATTCGCCCAGGTCCAGGTCGGCGGGCATCTCCCGAGGCTGCCGGGCGGGATCCACCAGCCGCTCCAACAGGTCATCGGCCGCCAGGCCACCGGCCACCTGCGCTCCCACCGTGGCACCGGCCGACGTGCCCACGATCAGGTCGGCGCGCGTCACATCGGTGCCCGCCTCGGCGAGGCCGGCCAAGATCCCGGTCTCCCACCCGATGCCGGCCAGACCGCCGCCGCCGAGTACAAGAGCCCGTCGTTGTGTCATGTCCCCACTTTGCCCGATCGGGACGGTATCTCCCGTACGCCGGGCGGGACGCATGATTTTTGGGTCTTAGCCTCGCAGGCCACGAGCCCGCGGCTGCGCGCGCTGTGGAAGGGGACCCGCGCCGGTTCTACTACCCCTTCATGCTTCTGCTGCTGGTGGTCATCGCGCTGGTCCTCCACGTCGCCATGCCGGTCAGCCTCGTTCAGTGGTCGGCCAACATTGTCCAACCTGGGCGCTCTGATCTACCCCTTCATTTGATCTATCTCAACAGCAGGTTGCCCCGCGCGGCGCGCCCGAGGCCGTGGCACTACGTGATCCTGGTGCTCAACTTCCTGTCCGTCACGCGACGCACGCGTCGTCGAGGTCCGAGGCTTCGCCTACAAGGGCCAGATCGAGGTCCGCTCCTAGGGCTTCGCCGCCCACATCGCCATTCATATGGCGATATGTCGCCAGCTGCGCCACCATGGTGATCATGGTTTTGAAGCGCACCGGACCGTCGCGCCGGACCTCCGACGCAGGCCGGACCGCCGTCCGGCAGCAGGCGCGCGGGTTGCCGGCCGCGGTCGCCGACGCGGCACAGGCCACAGACCCCGGCCTGCCGGCCGAGACGGCCGAGACGGCCGGGGTGCGGCCCCGGGACACCGAACCCCGGACCGGCCGGGCGGCACGGGCGATGCAGGTCAGGTCGTCCTGGCAGCGCTCCTATGAGGTGTGGCGTCGCGCCGGCGTGGACTGGACCGGTGAGGGGCTCCCCGGCCCTGAGCCGGCCGACGGCCGGACCGCGGGGTC
>JAOPYH010000094.1 GCA_025964715.1 Streptosporangiaceae bacterium
AGGATCCTTCATCCGGGCCATGCGCCAACGCTGCAAGGGGTTGAATCGGCGTGCCCGCGTCGTCAAGCTGTACCGGTCGAGTCGCACTGAGCCGCCGGATGCGAGGAACCCCGTGAGTCGACCCGCGTATCTGCGCATCGCCGATGACCTTCGCCGCCGTATCGATGGCGGACAGCTCGGCCCGGGAGCCCTAGTGCCGTCCCGCGCGCAACTGTCCCGTCAGTACACGGTCTCCGACCGGGTCGCCGTCGAGGCGGTCAAGGTCCTGATGAAGGAGGGCCTCGTCCAGGGCCGCCCGGGCTCGGGGACCTACGTGCGGCACCGTCCGGACGTCCGCCGGTTGCACCGCGGGGAGCCGGCCACCTCTCCGGCGGCGGGGGTGAAGGGTGCCACGCGCTCGACCTCGGCGGAGGTGGACGCCACTTCCCCCATCGCCGGGCGTCTCGGGATCGAAGTCGGCGCGGAGGTCATGCGCACCGGTTACGTGTTCCTCGAGGCCGGCGGTGAGCCGGCCATGATCGCTACCTCCTGGGAGCCGCTGGAGCTCACCGGCGGCACCGACGTGATGTGGCCCGAGGAGGGCCGCTATGAGGGCCGGGGTCCGGTGGAGCGGATGGCCTCGATCGACATCACGGTGACCCGGACCGTGGAGACGCTCTCGGCGCGGCCCGCGCTGGAGGAGGAGTCGCACCGGCTCCGCGTACCGAGGGGCTCTGTCGTCATGGTCCTGCGCCGGACGTGCCTTGCGGGGGACCGGCCCGTCGAAACGGCCGACTTCGTCGTGGCCGCCGAGAGCCACGAGGTGACCTACGAGCTCGCCGTGGGCGGCGCAGCCCCGCGCGCGGGACGCTAGGGAGCGTCCTCGGTCGTGCGGCCGGTCACCCGATTGGCCCGTCCAGCCGCAGCAGCGCGTAAGCCGCGATGGTGGGGGAGTCCGTGATGTCCCCGCCGCGGATCATGTCCTCGAACTCAGAGCGGGGGAACCACCGTTGCGCCATGCCCTGCTCGGTGTCCTCCCTGGCGTGCGCACCGGCTGTGAGGTCCGTGGCCAGAAAGACGTCGCATTCCTGACTGGTGATGCCGGGTGCCAGCGCCATCCGGCCGAGCCTGCGCAGCGTGCCCGCCCGGAACCCCGTCTCCTCGGCGAGTTCGGCCCGGGCCAGGTCCTCGGTCGGGGCCTTCCGGGCGTCCGGCCAGGTCCCCGAGGGGAACTCCCACGACCGCCGGCTGAGCGGATAGCGGAACTGCTCGATCAGGTGAAAGCCGTCGCCTTCCATGGGGATGATCAGCGCTGCGGTGGGCTTGTCGACCACGCTGTAGATCCCGGCCGAGCCGTCGGGCAGCCGGATCTCGTCCTCCCGCAGGGACATCCAGCGGTTCTGGTACACCAGGCGGGTGCCAGTCTGGATCATGCCATCACCTTGACACGCCCGCCGCCGCCCACGGTCCGGTCGCGTCCGGCCGCGAGGCCCGGCAGCCCCTCGACGACCGCGACCAGCATGAGGGCGCACACCGGAACGGTCCAGCCACCTGACAGGTCGCGGAGCAGGCCGATCCCCAGCGGGCCGGTCGCCGCGATGAGGTAGCCGACGCCCTGGGCCATGCCGGACAGACGGGACGCCACCTGGGCGTCTGTGGAACGCAGGCCGATGAACGCCAGGGCGAGGGCGAAACCGCAGCCCTGTCCAAGGCCCAGCACCACCGCGCTCAGCCAGATCAGGCCGATGGGTGCCCAGGCGACGGCGGCGAAGCCCGCGCAAGTGAGCACGGCCACGGCGACGACGAGGGGCCGCTGGTCCCGCAGCCGCCGGTCGATGGCGGGTACGGCCAGGGAGCCGAGGGCCTGCACAAGGCAGGACAGCGCGAGCACCAGGCCGGCCGCGCCCTTGTCCAGGCCACGGTCCTGGCAGAGGCTCGGTAGCCAGGCGAACACCACGAACGCAAGGAATGACTGCAGCCCCATGAACCCGGTCACCTGCCAGGCCAGCCGGTCGCGCCAGAGCCCGGCCGTGGCCGGCCGCTCCACCACGGGTTGGGCGGCGGCCCGCCCGGCGCGCGGGATCCAGGCCAGGCCCGCCACCAGAGCCGGGACCGCCAGGATCCCGAGTGGAAGCCGCCAATCCGTCCCGGCCGCGTGTTCGACCGGCACCATGATCCCGGACGAGACCGAGGCGCCGAGGTTCAGTGCCGTCGAGTACACGGCCGTGACCAGCGTCACCGACTGCGGATGATCGCGTTTGATGAGGGCAGGTGTCGCGACGTTGCCCAGGCTGATCGCCAGTCCGGCCAGCAGTGAGCCGGCGAAGAGGGTGAGCTGCCAGGGCCCGATCCGGACCAGGAGGCCTATGACCAGCAACCCCATGGCGGCCACCAGCAACGTCTCCTCGCGAAGGCCACGGCGCAGGAGCGGGGCCAGCAGCCCGAAGATCCCGAAACACAGCACCGGGAGCGTGGTGAGCGTGCCGGCGGCCGTGCTGGACAGGCCCAGATCACCGCGGATCTCGGTGAGGAGCGGGCCCACGCCCGTGACGGCGGGACGGAGATTGAGCGCGATCAAGACGATGAACACGAGCGACCGGCCGTTCCTCTGCAGGACGGGGGGTGTCGTGATCACCAGGGGGGTGGGCGTGGCCACGAATGAGAACCTCTCCGAATCGACGCGACAGCCCAGGATGCCATGCGGGCGGAGCCGGTTCGGCAGCCGCTATCGCCTGGTGGAAGACTCCCTAAGGCCATGGGCCCGCAGCGACGCGCCCGGGGTCTCGGGGGCACAAGGGAGATCGATGCAGTTGGATCACGACCCGCCGTGGGCCATGCAGCTCGCCGTACGGGTCGAGAAGGCGGCGCCGCCGGCGCACGGTGCCGTGTGCGCGGCGGTCGCCATGGCCGTCGTGAGCCTGCTCACCGACCCCCGGGCGACCGGCGGTGAGTGGCGTGAGCCGGTGAGCCACTGGGAGGCCGGCCGGATCCGCAAGGTCGCCCGGCGGGCGCGCGGCTCCCGCTGGGAGGCCGTACAGCACCTGCCCGGCGTCACCGTGGAGCACGCCGGGGCGCGGGCGCGGGCGTTCGTGCCCGGCCCGGTCACCGAGGTGCCGCCGGAGCTCGCCAAGCTCCAGGTCGCCGGGCTGGACCTGGCCGGCGACGAGGACCCCGGCAGCCCGCCCGCAGCGCCGTACGCGGCCATCGCGCTCAATCCGCACGTCACGATGAGCACCGGCAAGGCCGCGGCGCAGTCCGGGCACGCGGCGCACCTGTTGCTGCGCCGGGCGGACGAGCAAGCCCGCGCGGCCTGGCTCGACGGCGGCCTGGCCGTCCACCTCCTGCGGGGCGCGCAGTGGGCCGACTGCGTCTCCCGCGCCACGGTGGCCGTACAGGACGCTGGGTTCACCGAGGTGCCGCCCGGCACGACGACGGCGATCGCCTGGCTCGTGACGGGCTGACCGGCCGATCCGGGCACCCCGGCGACGTAACAAACGGCGTCACCCTAGGGCAGGGTCACCGCGATCGGGGTGACGCCGGCCCCGGAGAGTACGGACGGCAGCCTTCGGGCGAACGGGTGGTGGTCGGCGGCGAGCCCCTTCGGGTTGTCGATCACGTAACGCACCACGCCCCCCGAGGACCGTACGGTCCACGCGGCCCCGACCGAGCGGAGCGCGGCGGCGGTCCTGGCCGCGTCCGCGGCTCGGACCGAGACCCGGATCGGGGACTCCAGAGACGGCAGGGCGCCGGCGGCGCGCACGGCCTCGTCGGTGGACGACGCCGTGCCGGCCGAGCCGGAGGAGCCCGGAGCCCGGCTGACGATCGCGTTGTAGAGCAACTTCGCGGTTCCGTCGGTGAAGGCCCGGAAGTTCGGCTCCGCGGCGAACAGGACCGTGCGTCCCCGGCCGGTGGGCTCGTCGCTCACCGCCGCGGTACCGGCCAGCTCGGACCCGCCGCGCTCGAAGCCGGAGACGAACCAGTCGGCTGAGCCGGTGGTGGGATAGGACACGACCGCGTGCGGGCTCTTCATGACGAGGTCGTAGGAGTAGAACTGCCACGCGGACGCGCCGACGCCCGCGGCCAGCGGGCTCCTGTCGTGGACCTTCACCCGGAAAAGGGTGCCAGGCACGTCCGAGGTGGGAGCGCTGAGCGTCGCCGTCGTCAGCCCGAGCCGGGCCGCCAGCTGTGCGCCGCCCTGCCAGCCGACATACCGCCCCCCGGACCGCGTCCACTGGCGCAGCGCGGTGCGCCCGGCCTCGCCGAGTGCCGTGTCGGCCGCACCGGCCGGGCCGCCCGGCACGAGGAGGACGTCGGCGCCGTTGAGCCGGCCCGCGGTGATGTCCGCCGGGGTCAGCAGCCGGAAGGGCAGGCGCCACTCGCGGTCGAGCCTGTGGCGCAGCCAGCCGGTCGACTGCCGGGCCGTCGAGGACGTCGCCGAGAGCTGCAGCACGGCGATCTTGGGTGTCACGCTGGGCGCCTTCGGCCCCGCCGGCGCGGGGAGCACGGGGAGCGGGACCGCCCGGGGAGCCAGCCGAGCACCCGAGGAGCCGCCGGACACGTTGGCCAGCAGCGGGAGGCTCCAGGCCGTGACGTCGTAGAAGTACGGGAAGGGGGTGTAGGTGTCCTCGCCGAGCATGGCCTGGATCCAGTGCTTCTGGCCCTGTGCCATGGAGATCCAGTACGTCCCCGCCGGAAGAGTGGTCCGCGCGGCAGGCCGCCCGTAGGACCTGTAGTCCGGCACGGTGAGCTGCGCGGCGAGCCTGCCGACGGTGACCCCCATGCGCTGCAGGCGCCGGACAACGGTGTGGACCTCGGTCCGCTTGGCGGGATCGTCGGCGCGCAGGAAGTAGTGGCGCACCTTGCGGTCGGGTACCGGAGTGATCACCTGGTTCGGCTCGTTGTAGACCCGGTTGGGCTCCAGCTCGCCGGCCTGTCCCTGGCGGTAGGCCTCCATCGACATCCGATGCCACTCGGTGAGGATCTTTTCGCGGTTGGCGGCGGCCGAGGACAACGAGACCCACTGCGTGAGGTACTGCTCCCGCGTCCTGTCCGGGTACGGACTGTCGCCGCCCTTCTCGAAGGTCATGCCGGCGGCGTTGAAGGCGGTGGTCGGGACCGTGTCGCCGTACCCCATGTAGAACATGTCGTACACGTCGCGGTTGAAGTAGGGGATCCCGCGGCGGCTGAACTCGGCCGCCATGGGGGCGCCGTAGAGGTTGTTGATCCAGCCCACGGCCGGCTCTGCGATCTCGTGGTAGAACGGGTCGGCGTTGGGCGGGAAGAAATAGCTCGTGCCGCCCATCTCGTGGGCGTCGATGTAGAGCACCGGCGGAAATTTGTTCAGCGTGTCGAGCTTGCCGTCGGATTCGGGCTGTGTGCGCGCGAACCAGTCGCGGTTCATGTCGAAGCCGTAGGCGTTCTGCCGCGTGCCCGCCGCGCGTCCATCCGGGTTCTGGGTCGGCAGCACGACCACTACCGCGTTGTCGAGGATGCGCGTGGCCGCGCAGTCGCTGCGGTCGCCGAGGTCGCGCAGGACCTCGAGGGCCGCCTCGGTGCCGCTCGGTTCGTCGCCGTGCACGTTGGCGGCGACCCAGAGGATCGGCAGGCCGCGCCGGGCGATGTGCTGCGCGAGCCCCTCCGGGGTGTACGGGCTGCGCAGCAGGGCCGCGTCCGCCCGGACCTTGGCCAGGCCGGACTCCTTGATCACTTCGGGTCTGCCGACGACGGCGTACTTGAGCGGGCGTCCCTGGGCGGTCGTGGCCAGCACGCCGGAGACCACCCGCTCACTGCTCCTGGCGACGGCGTCCAGATAGCGGTCGGACTCCGCACTCGTGGTCTCGCGGTCCCCTAGCTCGAAGCCGAGGACGGCCTTCGGGCTCGGCACCTTGCCGCGATAGGCGGGTGCGGCCCGGGTGGGATCACAGGCGGCGGGCTGCGGGGGCTGTGCCGCGGCGGCCGGAGACACCAGGGATGCGGGAGCCGACAGTGCCAGGGCCAGCAGGGCGGCGCCGGTGATCGTTCGGGCCTTCATCAGCCCAGGGTCGGGACTGTGGCCCGCAATCACCAATGGCAAGACTTGCCAAGATCTGCTCCTGCCGGCGTGAACCGGCGCTCGGATCGGTGCTCGACGACGGGGGGCCGCCCGTCAGTCCCCGGCGGAGGCGCCTCGCGGCCAGCGGGTGATGGCCGCGAGAGCCATCTCCTGGGTGCGGGTGAGGTTCCCCGGTGCCGCACCGGCCGGCGTGCGCCCGGACGCGGCCGCCCGGCCGACCCGGACCTTGACGCTGAGCGCGTACGACACAGCGAGAAGCACGGCCAGGACGAGCAGATACACAAGGTGCACGACCAGCCGGCCCCAGAAGCCCGCCCACAGGTCAAGGACGCAGAACGCGGCGAAGCCGGCGATCCAGCCGATCGTGGCCGGCAGAAGCCATACGTCCGCGCGGCGGAGCACGCCCGCGAGCGCGGCCAGGGTCAGCAGCGCCTCCACCACCTTGACGCAGATGAGCGACGGCGTCACCGCACCCGCGCCGCCGCCGACCGTCTTGGCGAGGTAGCCCGCGAGGTCGCGGTGGTGTCCGTCCCAGCCGACCAGCGTGCCGATCAGGCCCGTGACGCCGTAGGCGACCAGGAACACCCCGATGAGGTAGTGGAACGGGTGCCACCCGTGCTCGGGTGCCGGCTCCCGCGCCGCCGCTGAGGCCGTCGCCCATTGGCCGGGCCGCGGCTGCGCGGAGAGCGGCGGCTGCGGCGGCACCGGGTCGGCCAGGGGCGCCTCATCGGCGAGGGTGGGCGGGTTCGCCGGAGCGGGCGGTGGCCGGCGTCGCAGGGGCAGCTTGGGCAGCGGCAGATCCGCCCGTGTCTCCGCGGCACCCGGACCCCCGTCAGCGGGGTCCGGCTCGACCGCGGGCGTCGACTTCGTCAGGCCAGTGGTCTCCTCCGGGGAGCCGGGCTCCCCACCCGCAACGGGATCTTCGACCGGGCCGGGCACGGCCGGCTTCGCGGGGAGCGGGATCTCCACCGTCGCCGGGCGTCGATCAGCCCGGTCCCTGCCCGGCGACCCCGCCGGCCCACCCGAGCTGTCCACTGCCCCGTCCACCTTTCCCCGGCCGATGCCCGTCGACGATGAGACGCCGACCCGCGGTCCCGAGTTGGCCCAAGATATCCCGATCTTGAGGGTGACAGCAGCCGCGACGCCGCGAATCGGTCAGGAGGCCGGCGGGTGCTCCGAGGGTCCGGCCGGGAGGCCCGCGTGCTGCGCGGGCCACCCGGCGATCGCGGTCAGTGATATGCCGGTAGAGCGCCAGGTGCGGGCCGTCCACTGCTGGGCTCGGTCGAGGTTCTCCTCAGAGGCCCTCAGGGCCAGCCACGCCAGCCAGCCGACCGCGACGACCGCCCAGAACGACACCAGGCGATAGACCGCGACCGCGGCACCTGCCGGGACCGCGTGCGCCCCGAACGCCACGAGGCTTGTCACGAGGCCGGCCTCCACCGCGCCGAGCCCGCCCGGGAGCAGCGGCAGCACGCTCCCGGCCGCCTGAGCGGCGAAGTAGGAGATCACGACCTCATGCGGGGCCAGGTAGATCCCGAGCGCCCTCGTCGCCGCGATCAGGGCCGTGAGCTCAAAGGCCCAGTTGAGGATCGACAAGGCCAGGACGGCACCCCAGTCGCGCCGGCCCAAGCGGACCACTCCTCGGGCACGGTGCATGGCGTGCGCCAGCGGCGCGGCCCGCGGGTGGCGCAGAGCCGTGCGCAGGACCCGGCGGGTGAAGCCGGTGAGCGTGCGGCGGAACCCGGGACTGCGCCAGAACAGGACCCCGCTCGCCGTGGCGGTCGCCAGGGCGGCTCCCGCGACGACTCGGGACCCGGGCTCGCCGAGCAGGGTCAGCAGCCCGATGATCGTGTACGTACTCGAGGTCGCGATCCCGCCGAGCAGGATCACGGCCGTGGCGACCTGCACCGACGCGCCGCCGCGGCGGAACTGCCGGAAGGAGTAGACCACGCTCACGGCCGGGCCCGCCGGGAGCGTCGTGGAAAGGGCGTTGCCGGCATACGTCACAGCGAACGCCCGGCGTAGCGAGATCCGCACCCCGCCGATCAGTAGCAGCCGGCGCTGAAGGCGCGCAAAGGAGCCCATCGACAGCATCTCCGCGATCACCACGAGGACGAGCCAGCCGGGTTCGGCGTCGGCCGCGACGGCGAACATGGCGGAGGGGTCGGGCAACTGGTCCCGCAGCAGCACGAAGAACGTGACAGCGGCCGTCAGCGTCGCTGTCCGGACCGTCCAGGTGTGGACTGTGGACCGCTTCGGTCGCGGAGCCGAGAGTGCCAGTTCCTCCATGGCGGCGGACCCCGCCCGTGCCTCCGACGACACCGCCACCGCCTGGTCCACCCGTCACCTCATCAGCGTCTTTGCCCCTCCGGAACAGATGAAGTGGATACGACATTCCCCGTATAGCCCGGTAAAACACTTATGGGTGACCCATTGAACACCTCCCCGATACTCTCCGTTATTGACAGCTGCGGCCCGCCGGTGACAACCGAGCGTTCCCCCGCGCTGCCGGGCCGGGTCGCTAGGCTGAAACCGACCTGGCCGAAACCGTGACCCGGCCCGAACCATGAGGAGTGCCCGTGCTCCGGATGTCCCAGCTGTTCCTGCGGACCCTGCGCGAGGACCCGTCCGACGCCGAGGTGCCGAGCCACCGGCTCCTCGTCCGGGCGGGCTACGTGCGCCGCGTCGCGGCGGGCATCTACTCCTGGCTCCCGCTCGGCAAGATCGTGCTCGAGAACATCACCCGCGTGGTCCGTACGGAGATGAACGCCATGGGCGGCCAGGAGGTCCTGTTGCCGGCTCTGCTGCCGCGCGAGCCCTACGAGGCCACCGGCCGATGGGACGAATACGGTTCCCAGCTGTTCCGGCTGACCGACCGCAGGGACGGCGACTACCTCCTCGGGCCCACCCATGAGGAGATCTTCACGCTCATGGTCAAGGGGGAGTGCTCCTCCTACAAGGACCTCCCCGTGATCCTTTACCAGATCCAGACCAAATACCGAGACGAGGCCCGGCCGCGGTCCGGGATCCTGCGGGGCCGCGAGTTCCTGATGAAGGACTCCTACTCCTTCGATGTGGACGACGCCGGCCTCCGCAAGTCCTACGACCTTCATCGCGACGCATATATCCGGATCTTCGATCGGCTCGGCCTGCGCTACCGGATGGTCTCGGCTGTTTCCGGCGCGATGGGCGGCTCGGCCTCGGAGGAGTTCCTGGCGCCGTCCCCGAGCGGTGAGGACGACTTCGTGGCGTGCGGCCAGTGTGACTACGCGGCCAACGTCGAGGCCGTTCAGGTGCGGCCCCCGGATGTCGACGCCACGGTGCCGCACCCGGCCCTGGAGCTGCTCGACACCCCGGCCACGCCGACGATCGACACGCTGGCGGAGTTCCTCGGTGTTCCGGCCTCGGTGACCCTGAAGAACCTCCTCGTGACGACGGAGTCCGGAGAGATCGTCGCGGTGGGCGTGCCGGGGGACCGGGACGTCGATCTGGACCGGCTGGCGGCCGTGCTGGGGCCGATTGAGATCTTCGACGACTTCGAGTCCCGCACCGACCTGGTCAAGGGCTACATCGGTCCGCAGGGCCTCCCGGCCGATGTCCGTTATGTCGCGGATCCGCGGATCGCGCCGGGGACGGTGTGGGTCACCGGCGCCAACGAGGTGGACCGGCACGCCCGGGGCGTGGTGTGCGGACGGGACTTCGCCGTCCCGGACTACGCCGACGTGGCCACCGTGCGGTCCGGCGACCCGTGCCCGCGGTGCGGTGCGGCGCTCGAGCTCGACCGGGCCATCGAGATCGGCCACATCTTCCAGCTCGGCCGCAAATACTGCGACGTCTTCGACCTTGACGTGCTCGGCCCGGACGGCAAGCCGGCCCGGGTCACGATGGGGTCGTACGGCATCGGGGTCTCGCGCGCCGTCGCCGCGCTGGCCGAGCAGACCCACGACCAAAAGGGCCTGTGCTGGCCCCGTGAGGTCGCCCCCGCGGACGTGCACGTCGTGGCGACGGGCAAGGACGGCCAGGTGGCCGCGGCGCTGCAGTTGGGCGGCGAGCTGGAGGCCCGGGGGCTGCGGGTGCTCGTCGACGACCGGCAGGGGGCCTCACCAGGTGTCAAATTCGCTGATGCCGAGCTCATCGGCGTGCCGACCATCCTGATCGTCGGCAGGGGCCTGGCCGCGGGCATGCTCGAGCTCCGGGATCGTGCGACCGGTGCCGTCGTGGAGATCGGAGTGGACGAGGTCGTCGATCATCTCGCCCCTGGGATCAGCGGCTGAGGACGTCCCTCATCATGGCTCGACGGGCGGCGAGATCGCGGACGCGGCCATCCCGGGGAAGGCCGTCGCCGGGCCGGTGCCGAGCCAGCGCACCGCCAGGACCGTGCTCTCCTGCATCGCCTGTGCCGCGAACCGCCGTACCTTGGGATCATCGGCGCCCACCAGCCCCAGGTAGGCGCTCACCACGCGGTCCTCAAGGGCGGCCGCGAGCTGGACCGCGGTGGCCGGTGAGGTCGGCAGGATCGGCAGCCGGTAGGCCGCCGACGAGGCCACCGGAGTGGCGTGCTGTGCGGTGATGAAGACGCTCAGCCGGTCCCGCTTGACTCGATGTGCGTCCCAGAAGGTGCGGGCGGCCTGCTGCTGGGTGGTTCGCAGCTGGGCACCGAGGACGCCGTACCCGTAGATCGCCGCGTGCTCGGCCGACAGGGCTGCCTGAAGGGCGCTGACGGTGCCGTCCGCCGGCGCCGCGCCTCCCGTATCAGGTCCGCTCACCAAGCTCATCTTCCTCTCGACAGCGTCACGGCATGCCCGGCCTCGCAAGCGCCGATGCTGGCGAGTAGCTGGGCGAACCCGGGCTTCACCTGTTCGACTTCCCTGATCCGCGCCGCGGCCGCCTGGCGCTCCGCCAGCCGCAACGCGGCGAGAGCCTGCATCGGCTGGGCGGGTGCGGTCGGCCGCGGCTGCTGAGGGCTGGGGGTCGGCGACGGGCTCGTCGGGACGCTACCGGCGCGGTAGTGCCGTCGCAGTGCCGTGAGATGGTCGCGGTGATGCGCAAGGAGCGGGTCGAGGCGCCGCGACAGCCCGGCGTGCCTTCCACGCACGGCCTCATAGAGGGCGACCAAGTGCTCCTCCGCCGCGATCGCTCCGGTCAGGACGGCCAGGTCGGGCCGCGGCCTCAGCTCCCCAACGGGCTCTTTGGAGCATCCGCCGAGTGCGATCGGCAGGCTGATCACACCCACGCCCTTGAGCAGGGCGCGCCTGTCCATTCCCGATCCCGGCAAGCGTGTCTCCTCACCCGTCGTGTGATGTGGTCGCCCCTGGTGCGGCCGTGGTCGAGCCGCCGGGCCGGCAGGAGCGCGACCAAGCATCGCACAACGACGCGGGATGATCCCGTTGCGCGGGCCGCCGCAAGCGAATCCGATCGCCAACGCGCCGGTGAGCCGACGGAAAGAGCGCTGCTGACTCCAGCTGTCGATAGTCTTGAGGGGCGAACGGCCGCATTGCCGCGGCCGGCCGCGAGAACTTCAACACCATCGCCCCACCCAGGGCTTCACAAAAGGAGGTCCCATGAGCGTCGAATCCCAGCCTGGGCGCGCTCGACGGGACCGCGGCGCCCCAGGATCGTCCTCCCGCGAGGAGGCCGGCCGGCGGCTGACACGGCTGTTGACCCCGGTGATAGCCGAGATCGGCTTGGACTTGGAAGAGGTCCGTGTCGAAGCGGCGGGCCGCAGGCGCCTGGTCCGGCTCGTGGTCGACTCGGACGGCGGCGTGAGCCTGGACGACGTGGCGGCGGTGAGCAGGGCCGTGTCCTCCGCGCTGGACGACAGCGATGCGATGGGCTCTGCCCCATACGTGCTCGAGGTCACCTCGCCCGGAGTAGATCGCCCGCTCACCGAGCCACGGCACTGGCGCCGCGCAGTGGGGCGCCTTGTGCGCGCGCCGCTGAAGACGGGTGGGGAGATCGAGGGCCGCCTTGTGGACGCGGATGATGAGGCGGTCGTCATCGACGATGTGGCCGGCGCTCAGCGCCGGCTTGGCCTGGATGAACTGGGCCGCGGCCGGGTGCAGGTGGAATTCCGCCGCGACGGCGCGGGCGACGAGGACTAAAGGGGGAAGCCTCGTGGATATCGATATGACTGCCCTGCGCAGCCTCGAGAGCGAGAAGGACATATCACTGGACCTGGTGGTCAAGGCCATCGAGGACGCATTGCTCATCGCCTATCACCGCACCGACGGAGCGGCGACCAGGGCTCGCGTCGAGCTTGATCGCAAGAGCGGGCATGTGACGGTCTGGGGAGCGGAGACCGATGAGGAAGGCAACCCGCTCCGGGAATACGACGACACTCCTGGTGGTTTTGGACGCATAGCCGCGACGACCGCCAAGCAGGTGATCCTGCAGCGGTTGCGTGACGCCGAGGACGAGCTGACGTTCGGCGAGTACGCGGGGCGCGAAGGTGACATCGTCGCCGGCGTGATCCAGCAGGGCAAGGACCCTCGTAATGTCCTCGTCGACCTCGGCAAGATCGAGGCCATCCTGCCGCCGCAGGAGCAGGTGCCTGGTGAGTCCTACGACCACGGCGAGCGGCTCCGGGCCTATGTCGTGCAGGTCCGCAAGGGCCACCGCGGTCCCTCCGTGACGCTTTCGCGAACGCATCCCAACCTGGTGCGCAAGCTGTTCGCGCTCGAGGTGCCGGAGATCGCGGACGGCACTGTCGAGATCGCGGCGATCGCGCGCGAGGCCGGCCACCGCAGCAAGATCGCTGTACGGTCGCGCAAGCCCGGGGTCAACGCCAAGGGTGCCTGCATCGGCCCGCTCGGCAGCCGGGTCCGCAACGTCATGCACGAGCTGCACGGCGAAAAGATCGACATTGTGGACTGGTCGGATGAGCCGGCGGAGTTCGTCGGCAACGCGCTGTCTCCCGCGAGGGTGAACAGCGTGGCGGTGGTGGACGCCGACGCCCGCGTCGCGCGGGTGATCGTCCCCGACTACCAGCTTTCGCTGGCGATCGGTAAGGAAGGGCAGAACGCGCGGCTCGCGGCCCGGCTCACCGGCTGGCGGATCGACATCCGGCCGGACACCGAGGCGGCCGGTGGCCGCCCGGAGCAAGATTCACGGCAGGACCGCAAGGACCGGCAGGAAGGCCCCGGTGACCGGCAGGCCGGTGACCAGGAGCTCCACGATCAAGAACAGCACGGGCAGGGTCCGGCAGCCCAAGGACAGCATGCGAGCGGGCCCGCCGACGCTTCGGCGCGGTAGACTCGTGCAAGGTGGTCATGCGGTCCCACTGCGTACTTGCGTGGGCTGCCGGGTTCGCACGGCCAAGTCCGACTTGTTGCGCCTCGTGGCGGTCGGGGACGTCCTCGTCCCCGACCCCCGTGGCCGACTGCCAGGTCGGGGTGCTTCCATGCATCCCGACCTGGCATGTCTCGAGCTCGCAGAGCGTCGTCGGGCGTTCCCCCGGGCCTTGCGCCTGGGAGGGCCGCTCGACATGAGCGCGCTGCGGGAACACCTCGAGACGCCGGTCGCCGGGCGAGAGCAGGACGGTTTGTAATGGAAGCGACGTCTAGTCGGAAGCAGGTCGAGATTGCGATGAGCGCTCGATGAGCACGCCGCGATGAGTACGGCAAGTTAGCGACGGTCCGGAGGACGTCCCCCCGGACCGAGTAGGGAGTGCAGTGGCGAAGGTCCGGGTTTACGAACTCGCCAAAGAGTTCGGTGTCGAGAGCAAGGCCGTCATGGCCAAGCTCCGCGAAATGGGCGAGTTCGTTCGTTCGGCGTCCTCAACGATAGAGGCGCCGGTCGTTCGTAAGCTCACAGAAGCGTTCTCCAACAATTCCTCCTCCTCCGCCAAGTCGGCGGAGAGGTCCGGGCCGGGGTCGAGTCCCCGCCCGCCGGTCGGCAAGCCGACCGCCCCCAACAAGCCGGCCCCCCCGCGTGGCCCGGCTCCAAAGCCCATGGCACCCAAGCCGCCTGTGAGCGGCGATGGTGATGCCCCTGACACGCGTCCCGCGGCAACCCATCCGGTGTCGCCGCGGCCCGCCGGGCCGAAGCCGGGTCCTGCGGCCGCGAAGCCCGCGGGTCCCCGTCCTGACGACGGCACGCCCGCAACGCCGGCGACGCCCGCAACGCCGGCCTCCCCGGCTGCGGGCCCCAGCGCCCCGGCTCCAGGTCCTTCGGCTCCCAGTGCCCCGGCTCCCAGCGCCCCGGCTCCAGGTCCTTCGGCTCCTAGTGCCCCGGCTCCTAGTGCCCCGGCTCCCAGTGCCCCGGCTCCTAGTGCCCCGGCTGCCGGCGCGCCCTCTTCCGGCGCTCCGGCTCCCGGTGCCAAGCCCGGCCCGCGTGGTCCCAAGCCGGGTCCCCGCCCCAGCCCCCGGCAGGGCGGCGGCGGAGATCGCCGGCCGACCGGTCCGCGGCCGGGCAACAACCCGTTCAGCTCGACCAACACCGGCATGGGTTCGGCCTAGCCGGCTCCGCCGCGTCCTTCTGGG
>JAOPYH010000165.1 GCA_025964715.1 Streptosporangiaceae bacterium
TCCGCTGCCCCACCAGCGCGGTGAGCCGGAACGGACCCTTGAGGTTGAGGTTGACGACGCTGTCCCACATCTTCTCGGTCACGTCGGCCGGTTCGTCGTACAGCAGCGACATGCCGGCGTTGTTCACCAGGACGTCGACATGGCCGAAGCGCTCGTACGCCGCCTCGACCAGCCCGTCCAGCTCGTCCCAGTGGCCGACGTGGCAGCCGTAGGGGAGCGCGGCCCGGCCGGTCCGCTCGGTCACCTCACGGGCGAGGAGCTCGCAGGACTCCAGGTTGCGGCTCGTGATGACGACATCGGCTCCGGCGGCGGCGAACGCGAGCACCATCTCGCGACCGAGCCCCCGGCTTCCGCCGGTGACGAGCGCCACCTTTCCGGTCAGGTCGAACCGGTCAAAGGGGGTCGGGATCGTGGAGGTCATGTCAGCGACGTGCTCCTTACCAGGTCCGCGGCCTTGCGGATCAGTTCCAGCACGATGCCGTCGAAGGCCGAGACGCGTGGGTCGTCCCCACCTGATGCGGCCCGCGCGACGCTCTGCTCGAGCACGATGCCGAGCTTGAAGCGGGCCAGGATGATGTAGTAGTCGATATCGTCCACAGGCCGGCCGCTGACCGTGGCGTAGTGCTGGAGCAGGTCGTCCCTCGGCGGCATCCCGGCATAGTCGAGATAACGGGAGCGCACCATGTCGTCGCCCTCCGGTGACCACGCGATCAGGGCCCAGCCGAGGTCGAGGAGCGGGTCCCCGATGGTGGCCATCTCCCAGTCCACGATCGCGGCCAGGCGGGCGGGCGTGCCGTTGGCGTACATCACGTTCGCGAACTGGTAGTCCCCGTGCATGATGCCCGGCTGGTACGCGCGCGGCCGGTGGGTGCGCAGCCAATCGGCCGCCACGTCGAGCCCCGGGAGTTCGCGGAACCGGTATCGGGCCAGATAGGACAGCCAGCGGTCCACTTGGCGGTCGTGGAACCCGTCGGGCCGGCCGAATCCCTCCAGGCCGAGTGACCGCCAGTCCACCTTGGCAAGCCGGGCGATGCCGTCGATAAGTTGCACGGCGAGGCCGGCTCGCGCGTCGAGGTCGGTGTCGAACGGCGCCGCCCACCCGCCCTGCATCGGCGACCAGCCGTCGATGTGATCCATCACGTAGAACGGCTGGCCGAGGATGCCGGGATCGCTGCACGCCGCGTAGGCGCGGGCGTGCGGCACGTCGGTGCCGGCGAGGGCGCGCACGAGCTCGTACTCGCGCAGCATGCTCCGCCCGCGTTCGGGGGGCGCGTGGCCCGGCGCAGCGCGCAGGACCAGGCGGATGTCGCCTCGGCGCAGCTCGTAGAGCTGGTTCTGCGACCCGCCGGAGATCTGGGTGACCGCGAGTTCGCCGTCCCCGCCGGGCACGTCCTGTTCGGTCAGCCAGCGGTCCAGCAGGGGCACGTCGAAGCCCGGGTGGGTCGCCGTCGGTTCGTTACTCACAGCTGGAGAATAATGTTCTCCCAGACGAGACTGCAACACTCAATATAGAGAATATTGAGTTTTCGGGCCGTCACCGGGGCACTGCCGCCGCCGCCGTCCCGTATCGGCCTTCAGTCAGCCGTTTCTGGCGGTGTGTATACAAACGAGGTCCGACCTGGCGGCCGGATTTCGGCATGGCCTTCGCCGCCCTGTGTGGGCGCGTGACGCGTAAGTTCCGTGGTCAACAGGGGTTTCGAATGACCGTTCACCACTGTCGCGCTGTGTCAGTGCTCTCGCTTGGTCTCGATTTGAGTGCGCTGTTTACACGATCTCCACGTTGATCTAACGTCTCGTCCATACCGAGCCCGGCTGTGTGCCGGCCAGATCGGCACACACGAGCGAGAGCTGGTTGACGATGACCCACTTGGTTTTTCTCCTGCTCGGACTCGGGAACGGGGCCGTGTTCGGTGCTCTCGCTCTCGCCCTCGTCCTGACCTACCGCAGTTCCGGGGTCCTGAACTTCGGCACGAGCGCCATCGCCCTGCACGCGGCGTACATGTACGCGTTCCTCCGCCAGGGCCGCCTGCTCCTGCTCATCCCCGGCCTGCCCACGACCGTCGGCATCGGTGACCCGCTGGGCCTGTTCCCGGCCATGATCGTGACCCTGGTGGTCTCCGCGCTGTTCGGACTGGTCCTCTACGTCCTGATCTTCAGGCCGCTGCGGACCGCCCCTCCGGTGGCCAAGGCCGTCGCGGCGCTCGGCGTGTCGCTGGTGGTCAGCGGCGTCGTCGCGCAGGTACTCGGTACCACCCCGGTCGCCGTCCAGCCGATCTTCCCGACCACGCTGTGGCAGCTCGGCAGCCTGCACATGTCCTCAGACCGCGTCTACTTCGCAGTCGCGATCCTCGCCGTGGCGGCGATCCTGGCCGTGACCTTCCGCTTCACCCGTTTCGGCCTGGCCACCAGGGCGTCCGCCGAGACCGAACGCGGCGCCTACCTCAGCGGTATCTCGCCGGACCGCGTCGCCGCCTACAACTGGATGGCCAGCTCGGCGATCGCCGGCCTGTCCGGCATCCTGATCGCGCCGATCGTGCCGCTGGTTCCCCTGGCGTACACGCTGTTCATCGTGCCGGCACTGGCCGCGGCGATCCTCGCCCGCTTCCAGCTGGTGTTCGTCGCGGCCGTCGCCGGGCTGGTGATCGGCATGCTGCAGTCGGAGACGCAGTACCTGGAGGCTCAGGTGAGCTGGTTCCCCAGGTCCGGCCTGCCGGAAATGGTCCCGCTCGTGCTGATCATGCTCGTACTCGTCGTGCGGGCCAGGCCACTGCCCACGCGGGGCGCGTTGATCCTGCGCACCCTGGGCCGCGCACCGCGGCCGCGGCACATGCTGCCCACGGCCGTGGGTGGTGCGGTCATCGTGGTGATCGCCCTGGTGCTGCTGCACCACCGTCTCCGCGAAGGGCTGATCGTCAGCCTGATCATGGCCGTCATCGCGCTGTCGATGGTCGTGGTGGGCGGCTACGCGGGCCAGCTCTCGCTCGCTCAGCTCACCCTGGCCGGTGCCGCCGGCTTCCTCCTCGGGCCGCTCGGCAACGACCTGCACATCCCGTTCCCGTTGGCGCCCTTGGTCGCCGCACTGGCGGCCGCCGTGCTCGGGGTGGTGGTCGGCCTGCCCGCGCTGCGGATCAGGGGCCTGCCGGTCGCGGTCGTCACGCTGGCCCTCGCCTTCGCGCTGGAGGCGTTCTGGTTCCGCAACCTCGACTTCGTGAGCAGCTCGGGTGTGGCCATCGCGGAGCCCACCCTGTTCGGCTGGAACCTGGGCGTCGGTGCCGGGCTGGGCTATCCCCGGATCACGTTCGGCATCCTGTGCCTCGTCGTCCTGGTCGCCGTCGCGATCGGTGTCGCCGCCCTGCGGCGGAGCGGACTCGGCTCGCAGCTGCTGGCGATCCGGGCCAACGAACGGTCCGCCGCGGCCGCCGGGGTCGACGTGGTGCGCGTCAAGATCATCGTGTTCGCCATCGCGGCGTTCATCGCCGGACTCGGCGGGGCGCTCCTGGCGTACCAGCAACGGACCGTCACCTACGACGCCTTCTCCGCGGTGTCGGGCCTGACCCTGTTCGCCACGGTGTACCTCACCGGCATCACCTCGGTGTCGGGGGGCATCCTCGCCGGCTTCTCCGCCACCGGGGGCCTGCTGTTCGTCGTCATCGACGAGCTGGTCGGGACCGGCGGCTGGTACGTGGTCGTGTCCAGCGTGCTGCTCGTGATCACGGTGATCATGAACCCGGAGGGAGTCGTCGGGCCCGCGCACCAGAGGCTGGCGGCCGTGCGCGCGCGGCGCGAAGCCGGGGACGCCGAGGAGCCCCCGCCCGTGCCCTCCGCGTCGGTCGCCCAGAGCACGCGCGCCGGCCCGCCCGGCCCGACGGACCTGCTGGCGGTCCGCGACCTCGGGGTGCGCTACGGCGGCGTTGTCGCCGTCGAGGGCGTCGGCTTCGACGTCCCGCAGGGGAGCATCGTCGGGCTGATCGGCCCCAACGGAGCCGGCAAGACCACCCTGCTCGACGCGATCAGCGGGTTCGCCGACCACACCGGCACGGTGCGCCTGGACGGCGGCTCGCTGGAGGGCCGGCCTCCGCACGGGCGCGTCCGAGCCGGGCTCGGTCGCACGTTCCAGGCGCTGGAACTCTACGACGACCTGAGCGTCGCGGAGAACGTGGCGGTCGGCCTCACCGCGTCACACGGCCGGCGCCGGGGCCGGCGTCCGGCGGAGGACGCGCTGCGCGACACCTTCGCGCTGCTGGGGCTCACCTCGTTGCGGGGCAGGCCCGCGGGCGAGCTGTCCCAGGGCCAGCGCCAGCTCGTCTCCATCGCGAGGGCACTGGTCGGCGAGCCGAGGGTGCTGCTCCTCGACGAGCCGGCCGGCGGCCTCGACACCGCCGAGAGCGCGTGGCTCGGCGAACGGCTGGAGGTCATCCGCGACAGTGGGGTCACGATCATCATGGTGGATCACGACATGAACCTCGTGCTCAGCCTGTGCCGGCAGATCCACGTGCTGGACTTCGGCCGGCTCATCGCCTCGGGGACGCCGTCGGAGATCAGGGCCGACCGCGAGGTGGCCGCGGCCTACCTCGGTGGCACACCGGGCGAGAAGGAGCCGGCATGAGCGCCGCGCCGGCCGCCCTCGAATGCCGGGGCCTCGTCGCCGGCCACGGTTCGGTGCCGGTCCTGCGCCCGCTCGACCTGGCCGTCCCGCACGGCACGGTGCTGGCCGTACTCGGGCCTAACGGCGCAGGCAAGACGACGTTGCTCAACACACTGGCCGGGCTGCTGCCGAGCATCGGCGGCGAGGTCCTGGTGGACGGCCACCCACTGCCCAAGGGGCGCCCGAGGGCGGCGAACCGGTCCGGGCTGGTCCTGGTTCCCGACGACCGTGCCCTGTTCACCACGCTCACCGTGCGGGAGAACCTGGTGATCGCGCGGCGTTCCGGCGCCCCCACGGTGGACGACGTCCTGGACATGTTCCCCGCGCTGACCCAGCGGCTCGGCGTGCACGCGGGGGCGCTCTCCGGTGGTGAACAGCAGATGCTGGCGGTCGCGCGCGGTCTCGTGCAGAAGCCGGCGGTGTTGCTGATCGACGAGATGAGCATGGGGCTGGCGCCGGTGATCGTCGAGGACCTCCTCCCGGTGGTGCGGCGCATCGTCGACGAGACCGGCGCCGTGGTCGTCCTGGTGGAACAACACGTCCAGTTGGCACTGGAGGTCGCGGACGAGGCGATCGTCCTGGTACACGGCGATGTCACCCTTCGGGGCACCGCGACCGAACTCGCCGCCGACCGGCGGAGGCTCGAAGCCGCCTATCTCGGTGGTGTCGAGGAGGGGGCGGCCTGAGTGGTCCGCCTCCTCGAAGAAACGACGAAAGGTCCACCGACATGCGAGTCGATTTCGCACAAGGGCGTGTCCGGGTCGCCGGGCCGGCGTTGCTGGCCGCACTGGGGCTGCTGGTCAGTGCCTGCGGGAACAGCACGACGGGCCACCCGGCCACCGCGGCCGATGCGGCGAAAGTCCTCGGCACACAGAACAAGGCCACCGGCAGCCCCGTGCTGTTGGGGCTGATCAGCGACGGCAAGGGCACCTCCGTCGACCAGACGGGCGAGATCAAGGGCGCGCAGGCGGCCGTGGGGTACGCCAACACCTATCTCGGCGGCATCAATGGGCACGCCATCCAGCTGAAGGTCTGCTCCACGCAGAACGTCGCCGCGCAGGCGACGGCCTGCGCCAACCAGATGGTCGCCGGCAAGGTCTCCGCAGTGCTCGCCGGCACCCTGGCGGAGGCCGACCAGTCCATCGCGGTCCTGTCCGCGGCGAAGATCCCGGAGTTCTTCTCCCAGGCGTCGTCGAGACTCGCGCTCACCGCACCGCACGTCTTCTCGATGACGAACGCGGTCAACTACTTCAGCACCCCCGCGGCCTACGCCAAGCAGCTGGGCTACAAGCAGGCCACGGAGGTCGTCATCGACGTCCCCGGGGCGAGCGGACCCGCCCAGCAGATCGGCAGCCTGCTCTTCGGCAAGGCGGGCGTCGGCTTCAACGTCATGCCCATCGCGCCCGGCACCGCGGACATGACGCCGCAGATCCAGGCCGCGCAGAGCAAGAACCCGCAGATGTACAGCCTTCTGGGCGATGCCACCTTCTGTACCAGCGCAATCAAGGCCCTGCGGACCCTCGCCGTCAAGGCCACCATCGTGGCCGCGGAAACGTGCGTGAACTCGGCCGCCAGTGCGTCGATTCCCGGTGGGTACCAAGGGGTCAAGGTGGTGTCGACCCTGCAGTTCAATCCCGCCGACCAGGAGTACAAGATCTTCAAGGCGGCACTGGACCACTACGGCGACGGCACCCGGCCCGCGCCGATCCCCGGCATCGGCTACGCCGTGACGCTGGGGCTGGTTCGGGTCCTCAACGCGGCCAAGGTCAAGGACACCTCGCCCGCGGGCCTGGGGGCCGCCGTGAAGTCCGCCCCGCCGGTGCCGTATCCCTTGAACGGCGGTGCGACTTTCCAGTGCGATGGCAAGGCGGTGCCGCTGTCGGCGAACATCTGTAGCTCCAATGGGCTCCTGGCCGACGCGGCCACTGACGGGACGCTGTCGAATTACCAGGTGATCAAGGCCGGCGGCCTGTTCGCCCCGGGCGGCTGACCCGGGCAGCCGGCCCGCGCGAGGCGGCCACGCGATGGAGACATCGCGTGGCCGCCGTTCGGCGCGGGAGAACCGCCCGTCAGCGGCTTGTCCGTCAGTCCGCGCGGGGGAACTCCTCGACCGGTGGGATCGGGCGCGCCATGGTGCCCGGCCGCCAGCCGGCCTCGATCTTCCTCGGCCCCGCACCGTCCGCGGCCCACACGTGGCAACTGCCCAACGGCAGCGCGATCGCCCCCACCGGTGCGCCGTCCGGACCGTGCGGGCTGGTCTGGGCGACGCGCTCGCCCGCGGTGCGGACGATCGCCGGGCCGAGCGCGCGGGCCAGCTCACCGAGGTGCGCGCAGCCGGAGACCCCACCGAGCCGGGTGCGCAGCTCGCGCGTGAAGCCCTTGCGTACGGACAGCCCGACGAGGCGGCCGAAGGCAGGGGCGATGAGCGGGCACTCGGCGTGCGGGAACGACGCCATGCCGGCCTCTGCGGCGGTGATCATCAGGTCCGGCAGATGGACCGTGACCGCCAGGGTCATGTCGTGGACCCAGCGCTGGCCGGGTTCGGCCCACGGCGCCTGGTCGGTAAGGCGGCCGACGACAGTCACATGGTCGGCGTCAAGGCCGAAGGAGTCCATGATGATGCTGCGCCGATGCACGGCGTCCTCGGGTGCGGGTGGGACATCCGGCGGTCGGGTGGTCATCCGAAACTCCTTACCTGAGCAGGTCGCGGGCGACGATCATGCGCTGCACCTCGGTCGCGCCCTCGCCGAGCCGCTTGACGCGCAGGTCGCGGAACCAGCGCTCCAGTGGCATCTCCTGGGACAGCCCGAGAGCGCCGAAGATCTGTACGCAGCGGTCCAGGACGCGGAACGCGGCCTCGGTGCCGTAGAGCTTGGCCACCGACGCGTCGACGCGCACATCGCGGCCGAGGTCGGCGTTCCAGGCCGCCTGGTAGGTGAGCAGGCGCGCCGCCCGCAGCTCGATCTCGCTGTCCGCGAGCATCCACTGGACGCCCTGCTTGTCGGCCAGCCGCGAGCCGAACACCTCGCGCTCCTTCGCCCAGCCGACGGTCATCTCGAGCGCGAGCTGGGCGATGCCGATCGGGCCCGCCGCGTAGAGGATGCGGCCGCGCACCAGGAAGTCCGACGCCAGCCGGAACCCGGCGCCCTCCGCACCGATGCGGTTGGCCACGGGGACCCGCGCGTCGTCGAAGTGCAGCTGTGACGGGGAGAACGAGTTCATGACCCCTATCGGCACGATGCTCAGGCCAGGAGTGTCTCGCTCGACGACGAAACAGCTGATGGCGTCGCGCTCCCCCTGCTCGCCGGTGCGCGCGTAGACGACGCCCCAGTCGGCAGTGGCGGCGTGGCTGGTCCAGAGCTTGCTGCCGTTGAGCACGTAGTGGTCGCCCCGGCGCTCGGCGCGGCAGCGGATGGCGCGCGCGGGATCGGAGCCGCCCGAGCTCTCGCTGATCGCGGTGTAGGCCTTGCCCGCCTTGCCCTCGATGATCGGGCGGGCGTAGCGCTCGAACTGATCGCGTGTGGCGCGGTACATGACGCTGGGCGGGTTGCCG
>JAOPYH010000194.1 GCA_025964715.1 Streptosporangiaceae bacterium
GGGTGCTGAGCTGGCCGGGCGAGGAGATCGCGGCGCAGGTGATGGCGGTGATGCGGCGGGCGCAGGGGTCGCTGGCCGCGCGCGTGGCGGAGATCGCCGGCGAGACCGTGGGGGCTGACTCCGAGACCGGCCGGGCCGTCGTGGACGGGCTCGCCCGGCGGTTCCCGGTGCTTCCCGACGACGATGACGACCGCGCCGGTGAACGTCCGGGCACCGATCGCCGCCGGTGAGGTTGTCCGTGCATGCCGGTACCAAATGCATGCCGGTACCAAATGGCGGTTATCCGCCCAACACGATGACCTCGACCTTATCGGGATAGCGGCGGGCAAGATACTGAGCGGCCTGCATGTTCGTCGGAGCCCGTGAGGCGCCGAAGGTGGCCGGGTCCACTCCTGGCCCGGCCTCCGGCTGCCAGGGATGATGCGGATCCACCGCGAGGAAACTCACGTGTGGGTCCCGCACGACAATCCGCACCGGCACCGGACTGGAACGTACCTTCGCCTCCAGGTCGGCCAGGGTTCGCCGAGGTCCACTGGGCGCCAGGAATCCGTACCAGGTCTCGCCGTACCGATAGTTGCGCTGCATCACAGCTGTGAACAGGGTGCCGAAGAAGTTGGCGTACGGGGTCTGCGTCAGCACCACGTCGACCTTGCCGTTGGCGTCGGGGTAACGCCGGACCAGTTCAACGGCTTGGCGGCCGCCGGCCGGGCTACCCTTCTCCACCCCTAGGCCGTACCGCAGCCCGTCACCGGCCAGGGGCCTGCTGTGCCACTGGCCGCCGGCCATCGCCAGCCCTCCGACGACGACCAGGGCGGCACCGGTGGCGACGGCGTACCGGGCCCGGGTACCGGTGTGCGCCCTCCGGCTTCCGCTCCGGCCCGGCAGCAGCCGCGCGAGCGAGCCCAGCCCGACCAGCGCCACCACCAGAAGCATGTGCAGCAGCTTCTCGAAGTAGTACACCGAGTGGCCGACCATCGCGTACTGGTACGCCAGCAGCACGGCGACCATCCCGAGCGCGACGGCGAGTTCGACAGCCAGGACACGATGCGACGGCGCCCGCCACCCGCCGCGAACCAACGGCCCGGCCAGGGCAGCGAGTACCACCAGCGCGAGCACGGGGCGGTCCACCGGGATCGCGGTGCCCAGCAACAGCAGCAGACTGCCGGCGCCGGACGGCCGGTTCTCCAGCGGCGTGATCAACGCCAGGGGGACGATCAGAACGATGGTGGCCGTCGTGAAGAGCCTGGGCAGCGCGCGACGGCGATGCCAGGCCCATACGGCGGCCACCACCAGCGCGTACGGCAGGTAGAGGTGGTAGCTGAACGAGATGCCCACCAGCAGCGCCGCGACGGTGACGACCTGCTCGCGTGGGCGGTGCAGCGGGCGGGCCAGGACCGCGGTCAGGATCGCGACCAGTCCCAGCCCGAGCACCTCATTGGGGTATCCGCGCAGGAACGGCGTGATCAGATCGCCGAAGTACAGCACGCCGGCGATGACGCCCAGCACCGAGAGCAGAGCGGCGGCGTCGGGGCCCGGGCCGGCGACTCGGCGCGCGGCCCACAAGAGCGCCATCGCGAGGAAGACGTACGTGCCGAGATGGCACCACAGCAGCATGTTCATCGCGGTCGGCGCGTCCGCGTTGACATTCGACGACCGCACGAACCGGTCCAGCACGGCGTACAGCAAGTGGGTGCCCTGCGGGTAGCCGAAGCCGTAGTCGTCGGGCGCGAACGCGGCGGCCTGGGCGCGGTGCATGAACGCGTACCCGCCAAGCTTGCCGATCATGTCGTAGAGCATGAAGTGACGGGCAAAGTCCTCGCCGGTCGCGACGATTCCGATCCGGCCGCCGAGGTCCCGTACCGCGAAGGGCACGAACGCCAACACGGCCACGGCGAGCACGGCCAACCAGGTGACCGCGTCGCCGGCTCGCGTCCGCACGGGGATGTGGGGACGGCGACCGGTCACCAGCGCCAGCACGGCCAGTGCGGTGAACGCACACCCGGCGATGGGCACGGGGTGCAGGTGCCACGGCCAGACCGAGATCAACAGGCCGGCGGCACAGAGCATCGCGAACAGCTGCACGACCGCGAGGACCAGCCGGTCCATGAGGGTGCGCCCGGCACGCTGCATCGACATCAGCCCCGCGAGCAGCAACAGGGGGAGAATCCAGTCCAGGCCGACGAGGTGTGTGCTGAGGGGAAGCAGCCAGGCGACCGTCAGCGCGACCGCCCCCCGTAGCGGTCGGGACGCCTTCGACGGGCCGGTTGTGGACTCCGTCGTCACCGAGTCGGGGCTGGTCGTCATCGACAAACGGACCTCACAGGTGGTGGGGGCGCCCTGCGCATGATACGGGTGACGGTCGCGCGTGGGCGAAGTGCGAGAGTGCCGTTCGGCCGGCGCACCCGGCCACCACGAGTGGTCGCCGCCGCGATGCTGGCTCCAGCCGCGGTGCTAGCCTGATCGGCGACCGGGCCCGAAGGCGTGCCGGGCGAGAGTGCGGACCCCGTCCTTGTTCCCCGCCAGGACGGCGGACGGCAACAACGTGCAGGCGTGGAGACGTGACGACAGGTACCGCCGGGCCGCCCGGGACGCGTGGTGCCAGCCCCGGGCATCCAATCGCTCCGCGGTGTCGATGAAGTAGTTGCGCGCCTCGGTGAACCGGGTGCCCGACACCGCGTCCGCCGCGGACAGGCTGACCGCGTGCCGGCGGTACTGGAAGCAGACGGTCGGGTCGACAACCAGCTCCTCGCCCAGCTCCAGCAGGTCGATGACCAGCGCCAGGTCCAGGATGATCTTGAGGTGGTCGCGGAAGTTGACCTTCTGAATGGCGTCCGTGCGCCAGCAGATGGAGGGGAAGTAGAACCAGCAGCCGCGCAGGAGGCTGGCAGCCAGCTCCTCCCCGCCCATGAGCTGCCGCGAACTGATCTTCGGTGCGTACAGGCGCCGCTTCACCTCGTCGGTGAGCGTGCTGGTCACCTCGCCCGCGCCGTCGATGACCTCGACGCCAGGCTGGATCATGCC
>JAOPYH010000223.1 GCA_025964715.1 Streptosporangiaceae bacterium
GAACTGATGCAACGCGCCGGCTCGCTCGAACACGCCCGCAAGGTGGCCGACCAACAGGCCGACGAGGCGGGCACCGTCCTCGCCGGCCTGGACTGGCTGCCCAGCAGCCGCCACCGGGACGTGCTGCGCGACCTCGTCGACTACGTGCACGAACGCACCCGATGACCACCCCGACCCCCGAGACACTGCTCAGCATGCTGGCCGAGCTGGACCGGATCCGGTCGCTGCTCGTCGAGCTCATGGAGCGCGCCGCCCCAGGGCTGCTGCCGGCCCCGCCGGACGATTCGGGCGACGGCGAACGCTCCGCGTACGAGCTGCTCCTTGGCGCCCGTCGCGCGGTGTTCGGTCACCCAGCGGCAGCCCGCAGCCTGCACGACCTGCTCGTCGCCGAGGGCCGCCGTTACGCCTCGACCCCGGCCGGGGCGCAACTGCGCGACCGCCTGATCGCCTCTGAGGGCGTCGACCGGCTGCGCCGCATCTGGGAGACGGTGAGCCTCAACGTCCTGGATGGTCCAGCGCCGCCCAGCGGTGTGCCCGATGCGTGGGCCGAACTGCTCGCCGACGCGGTGACCGCCCATGGGCTCGACGACACGGTGCTGGCTCGGCTGCGACCGGAGGGGTTCGCCTGATGTTCACCGACCCTCGCCCCGCGCTCGGCGAACAGAGCAGCTTCGTCAACGGCCTGCTCGGGCTGGCAAGCCTGGCCCTTTCGATTCGCACGCTCGGATCGGCCGCGGCCCCTCGGCCGGACCCGCCGGACGAGGCCGACGACTTCGTACACCTGCTGCTGGCAGTGGTGAACCTCGGCGAGGCGGCCATCGACCTCGCCGGGCCCGAGCCCGACCGGGCGCCGCCGGCCCCAACCGCCGACGGTCCGCCGGACCCGCGCCCTGGCGAGTGGCTGCGATGAGGGTTCCGTCCGGCGCACCGGCGGCCGAGGTGATGTCGGACATGGCGGTCCTGGCCCGCTGCGACTTCCTGCGGGCCCCGGTGCTGGCCACCGCGCGACCGGAAGGGTACAAGGAGTGGCACCACTTCGCCGTCCACCGCCCCGGGTGGCGGCTGCTGGTGAACTTCAGCCTCACCAACGAACCGCTGCCCGACCGCCCGCTCCGGTTGGTCCCTCGCGTCATCGTGATCATCCACCAGGAGCGCTGGTCCGGTGTGGTAGAGCGCTTCACTGACGCCAACCTGCACGTCTCTGCCGACCTCGGCTCCGTCACCGTCGGCCGCCACAGCATGCGCATCAGGCCTGACGGCTACCGGATCACGATCGACTCGCCGGACCGCGGCATCGGGGGCGAACTTCACCTGACGCCGGTCAGCCGGCCGTTCGTGGTGACCAACCAACCCGCCGGGACGGGGCGACTGAGCTGGCTGCTGGTCCCCCGGCTCCGGGCCACAGGCTGGTTCCGGGCCGGCGGTGTCGAGCACCGGCTGACCGACGAGCCGGCCTACCACGACCACAACTGGGGCCGATTCCGCTGGGGCGAGGACTTCGGCTGGGAGTGGAGCTCGATCCTGCCCTCGAACTCCGGGGACCCGTGGTCGTTGGTGTTCACCAGGGTGACCGACCGTCGGCGGCTGCACAGTTTCTACCAGGCACTTTTCGTCTGGCGTCATCACGAGCTGGTCGCTGTGTACCGGGACGCGGCGGTGCGGGCGCACTCACACGGCCTACTCGCCCGCCCGCCCGACTGCACGCTGCCACCGCCCATGCGGCTGGTGCTCGGGGGCGAGGCCTGCGATGTGCCGGAGAGCGTGGAGATCACCGGCACCCGGTCGGGCGAGACCGTGCGAGCCGAGTTCCGGCCGGTGTCCTACGCCCGCCTCGCGCAGCCGAGCGAGGTCGACCTGGACCGATCGGTGGTGCTGTGCGAGACGAGCGGCACCGCCTACGTCCGCGGCGTGGTCGACGGTGAGGAGCTCGACTTCACCGGCGACGGCGTGTTCGAGTGGCTCCATGGTTGAACAGGCTGCCGGGGCACCGGTCGAGCCGACCACCAGGTCGGTGGTCGGCGTGCTCCGCCGTTCGCTCGAGCACCTCGCCGCAGAGGTGCCGGAAAGCTACCAGCGCCTGGTAGCCGACCTGGATCGGCTGGTCGTCGAGGTCGCCGTCGACGCCGAGGTCTTCTCCCTGCGGGCGGGCCGCGGCCGGGTCGAGGTCGTGGACGGCCACGCGGCGACGGCCGGCGCGTCGATCGCCACCACACGAAACACCGTCCTGGCTGTCCTGGATGCCGAGGTCGCGCTGGCCGAGGCCGTGGAGTCCGGCCGACTCGAGGTGCGCGGCTCCCTCGACGACATATTGCGGGCCTACGACACCCTGACTGCCTACGTCCACGCGGCGATCCGCGCGTCCTCGGCGCCGGGGCTGATCGACGCACTCCGGAACACCCCGGACGGCGTCCGATGAGTGCTCAGCGCACGGTGCCGACACCCGCTTCGCGCCGGCCGGTCCCGACGGCGGTCGTGATCGGCGCCGGCGTCGCCGGCCTCACCGCCGCCCACGAGCTCGTCGAGCGCGGTTTCGAAGTCACCGTGTACGAGCCCAAGGTCGACGAGCGAGCCCAGTTCGACTCCGCGAGCGGTTACCCACCGGTGAAGCTGGGCGGCCTCGCCGCATCGCAGTTCTCCACGACGGGCGCCGCTGGTGGCAGGGCGCGGCTGCGTCCGTTCCCGGGCCGGCGGGGCTCGCCCCGGCCTCCGGAACGGGCGGTCGCGGGCGAGCACGGCTACCGGTTCTTCCCGGCCTACTACCTGCACCTCGGTGACCTGCTCGAGCGTATCCCTGTCTACGAGCCAGGCCCCGCCGGCGGACCCGCCGGGACAGGGTGGAGCCCGACGTGTCGTACGGTCATGGACAACATGCGCCGAGTGGTCGCCCAGGCCACCACGGTCGGTGGCAAACCGTCGCTGATCTTCCCGCGCGAGGCACCCCGCACCCTGGCCGAGATGCTCACCGCCACCAACCAGCTCGCACAGCTCGGCTTCAGCCCGACCGACATGAGCACTTTCAGCGCACGGCTGCTGCGCTACCTCGTGACCAGCCCGCTACGTCGAGCCGCCGAGCTCGAGCACGTCTCGGCCTACGACTTCTTCCTCGGGCAGGCCGCGGGGAAGCGGCAGTTCGGCTACACCCCGTCGTTCGAGTCGTTCATCCTCGCCATGCCCAAGGTTCTGGCCGCCTTCGACTCACGCTGGGGCGACGCTCGCACCAACCTCACCACCTACCTGCAGCTGCAGATGCAGATGAGCCGCGACGACAACAAGGCCGACGGCGTGCTGAACGGTCCGACCAGCGAGTCGTGGTTCGACCACTGGTACCGCCACCTCGCCCGGCTCGGCGTCCGTTTTGTACTCGGCGCCGCGCACCGGCTCGAGCCACCTCGGGCCGAGGCGATTGGGCCGGCCCACCTCCGGCCCAGAGCGACGGTGGTGCTGGCCGACGGGACCCGCCTCACCCCGGACTACGTCGTCGTGGCCGCGGACGCCCCGACCGCCGAGGCCATCACCGCGCCACTGCGCGCGGCGGGCACCGGAGGGACCGTGGTGGGCCTCGACGGCTTCACCACCAGCGTCGCCCCGCCCGCCGGCCCCTTGCAGGACGGGGCCACCCGGCCGAAGAACCGGCGGGATCCCCTCGACATGAGTGAGACGGGGCGGGTGCCGTGGGACCGCTTCCAGACGCTCGCGGGCATCCAGTACTACTTCGACACCGAGTTCCAGCTCCTGCGCGGGCACATGTACTACTCCGGCTCCGACTGGGGCCTGTCCTCGATCAATCAGCAGGGTTTGTGGGAGAGGCGCCCGCTCCTCGCCAGGGACGGCCACGTATCGGTGCTGTCGGTGGACATCGGTGACTTCAACACCCCCTCCCGACATCTGCTGGACGCCAACGGCCACGGCAAGGCGGCCCGCGACTGCACGGCCGACGAGCTGGCTGCCGAGGTGTGGCGACAGATCGCCGCAGCCCTCACCAGCGACGTCGACAACGATCCGGACGCCATCCTGCCGACCCCGGTGTGGTACGCGCTGGACCGCAACCTCGTCCTGACCGGCGCGGGAGAGGGCACCGATCGGCCGATCCGGAACGAGGCGCCCTATCTGGTTCCGATCGTCGGCGACTGGTCGAACCGGCCGGACGGTGAGCCCTGGAACCCCAATGGATCATCCTGGATCACCCGCCCAACCGAGGAGCAATGGCTCGAGGATCTCGACCAGCTACACGTATGGCAGGCCCGCCACGGCGGCTATCAGGTGCACCACAACTCCGTGGTGTTCGCGGGCACCTGGACCAAGACCTTCACCCGGATGACG
>JAOPYH010000226.1 GCA_025964715.1 Streptosporangiaceae bacterium
CAGACGCCGGAGCAGATCGTCGAGGCGGCCCTGCAGGAGGACGCGGCCGCGATCGGCATGTCGATCCTGTCGGGCGCCCACATGACGCTGTTCGCCAAGCTCATCGAGCTGCTGCAGGAGCGTGACGCGACGGACATCGTGGTCTTCGGCGGCGGCATCATCCCCGACGCCGACCTCCCGGAGCTGCAGCGACTCGGCGTCGCCAAGATCTTCACTCCCGGGGCGACCACTTATGAGATCGTCGACTGGGTGCGGGCCAAGATCCCCGTCGACGCCTGAGGCCCCGGCGCACTCGGACGGGCACGGCGGTTCAGGGGACCGGCAGCGGCTGGTCCTGGGCCGCCATGGCCAGCACGACCAGCGCGGCGGTCCAGCCCAGCGGTGCGACCGCGGCCGGCCGGCCGTCTTCGTCGACCTTCTCCGGCAGCACGCCGAGGGATGTGCGGTGCGCGGCCAGCCAGTCGAGCCACCCGGCGCCCTGGCCGTAGCCGCCGGACGCGGCGGCGGCGAGGGCGAACATCGCCGTCTCGGGCGTCCACGCCACCTCGCGGTGGCCCGCCCAGAGCTCCCCGGGCAGCACGCCGCCACCGGGCAGGCGGAGCTTACGAGCGGCCGTCCGCACCGCCGCGGCCACCCCCGGGTCCGGGGCCGCGAAGGGCGGGGCCAGGAAGGTCACCGCCGCGTCCATCCCGCTGCCGCCGACCGGTGAGCGCGGGTAACCGTACGGCGCGAACTGCCGGGCCACGGCCGCGGACAGCCGGCCGGCCGCCGTCTCCCAGCGCTGAGCATCCTGCGCGGCGCCGCGGTCGCGCGCGAGCGCGGTGGCGGCCCGCAGGCCGGTCAGCGCCGGGGCCACCACGCCGAGCGTGGGGCGCCGCGGGTCCTGTTCGTCCCCCGGATCGCGCTCCCAGTAGTCCGAGGACGGTGGCGGCAGACCGTCCGCGCCCAGGGAGCCCGACAACCGGTCGGCGGCCCGGCGGACCATCGGCCACAGTTCCGGCAGCCCGGCCACGGCACCGGGGTCCATGCGGCTCTGGAACCACGCCGCCCACAGCACCCAGCCCAGGCCGTCGAGCTGGACCCCGCGGCCGTCGGTCACGGCGCTGCCGTCGGGGTGATAGCGCGCCGCCCACATCCCGTCCTCGTCCTGCACGCCGGCGAGGAACCGGCAGACGCGCCGGGCCTCCGCCGCGTGCCCGGTCGCGCTGAAAGCCGCCATGGCGAAGGCCGAGTCGCGCGGCCACACCAACCGCCACGGGCCATACCACGAGGCCGTCGAAGCCCCGCTGGGCGCGGTGAGGAGCCGCAGGTCCAGGAGCGCCCGGGCGGCCATGTCCCGGTGCGCCGGCATGCGGCCGGGCACCCGGCCGGCGTCCAGCCAGGACCGTTCCGCTCGCACGGCCACGGCGACGCGCGGATCGTCGCGCGGCATGGTCACGGGCTCCTCGGTGCCGAACGGGATCACCTGCACCCGGCCGTCGCGGAGCAGGACGGCCGAGCTGCCGGGAACATAGGCGGCGCCGTCGGCCTCCAGCGGGTCCAGCGGCTCGCTGGCGAACGGCCATCCGCCACCCCCGACGAGCCCTGGGCTGCTCCAGGCCGGTGGGCCCGGGTCCGGCATGGTCGCTCCACACGTGGCCGCGAGCCCGGCGACGAGAAGCAGCGCGACCGTCCGTCGGACCGTCCGAGCCGTGTCCCTCGCCACCGGTGGCCTCCCAATGATGACAAGCCGGGACTTGACCTTGTGACCGGGTGGGATGCACGTTGTACATCACGGGTTTACCCCGATGCGGTCTTCCTGTACCAATCTGTCAGGGTGAGAGCGGACCCGGCGGAGCGGTCACATGCTGTGGGGAACTAAGCTGCCTGGTCGGAGCGGACCGCTAAGTGGCCGCGCGCACAGCCCGCTGTGTGAGCGTTTCTGTACGCGTGGGCCATTGAGCGGTCGGAAGGGCGTGCCGGACGGCCCGCGCCGCTGTGGCAGTGCTCCCCGCAGGCGCACGGCGGACTGTACGGCACGCGTCAAGGCTGTCGATCCGTTAAGGACGAACCCTCGTGGATCTGTTCGAACATCAGGCGAAGGAGCTCTTCGCCCAGTACGGAGTACCGGTGCCCACCGGCAAGGTGGCCCACACTCCCCAGGAGGCCCGGGCGATCGCGGAAGAGCTGGCCGCCGCCGGTTCCTCCCGCGTCGTGGTGAAGGCCCAGGTGAAAGCCGGCGGGCGTGGCAAGGCCGGTGGCGTGAAGCTCGCCGACTCGCCCGCCGACGCCGAAGAGAAGGCCCGCCAGATCCTGGGCATGGACATCAAGGGCCACACGGTCCACAAGGTCCTGGTCGAGGAGGCCAGCGCCATCGCGCAGGAGTACTACTTCTCCTTCCTGCTCGACCGTGCGAACCGGACCTTCCTGTCCATGTGCTCGGTCGAGGGCGGCATGGAGATCGAGGAGGTCGCGGAGACCAACCCGGACGCGCTCGCCAAGGTGCCCGTGGGCGCGCTCAAGGGCGTCGACCGGGCCACGGCCCGTGAGATCGCGCAGGCCGGCGGGCTGCCCGAGCAGGCGCTCGACGGCGCCGCCGTGCTGATCGAGCGGCTGTGGGGGGTCTTCGTCGACGAGGACGCCACGCTGGTCGAGGTCAACCCCCTGATCCTCACCGAGGACGGCGAGGTCAAGGCCCTCGACGGCAAGGTCACGCTCGACACCAACGCGGAGTTCCGCCAGGCCGAGCATGCCGGGCTCGAGGACGAGGCGTCCGCGGACCCGCTGGAGGCCAGGGCCAAGGCCAAGAACCTCAACTACGTCAAGCTCGAGGGCTCGGTGGGCATCATCGGCAACGGTGCCGGCCTGGTCATGTCGACCCTCGACGTCGTCGCCTATGCCGGTGAGGCGGTCGGTGGGCAGCGCCCGGCGAACTTCCTCGACATCGGCGGTGGCGCCTCGGCCGAGGTCATGGCGAACGGACTGGAGATCGTGCTCTCGGACCCGTCGGTCAAGAGCGTCTTCGTCAACGTCTTCGGCGGCATCACCTCCTGCGACGCGGTGGCGAACGGCATCGTGTCCGCCTACCAGCTGCTGGCCGACCGCGGCGAGGCCGTGGACCGCCCACTCGTCGTCCGCCTGGACGGCAACAACGCCGAACTCGGGCGCAAGATCCTGACCGATGCGTCGCTCGCGGGCGTCGAGCAGGTCGACACGATGGACGACGCGGCGAAGCGCGCCGCCGAACTCGCAGCGGCAGGTGTTTGAGCATGGCAATCTGGCTCACTGAGAACAGCAAGGTCATCGTCCAGGGGATGACCGGCTCCGAGGGTTCCAAGCACACCGCGCGCATGCTGCGGGCCGGCACCCAGGTCGTCGGCGGGGTCAACGCCCGCAAGGCCGGCCAGAGCGTCGACTTCGACGGCACGGTGCTCCCGGTGTTCGGCACCGTCGCGGACGCGATGGCCCAGACCGGCGCCGATGTCTCGGTGGTGTTCGTGCCGCCGAAGTTCACCAAGGACGCCGTGGTCGAGGCGATCGACGCCGAGATCGGCCTCTGCGTGGTGATCACCGAGGGCGTTCCCGTGCACGACACCACGTGGTTCTGGGACTACGCCACCTCCAACGGCAAGGTCACCGTGGAGGGCACGCCGAAGACGCGCATCATCGGCCCGAACTGCCCGGGCATCGCCTCGCCGGGCAAGTCCAACGCAGGCATCATCCCGGCCGACATCACCACGCCCGGCCGTATCGGCCTGGTGTCCAAGTCGGGCACGCTGACCTACCAGATGATGTACGAGCTGCGCGACTTCGGCTTCTCCACCTGCGTGGGCATCGGCGGTGACCCCGTCATCGGGACCACCCACATCGACGCTCTCGAGGCCTTCCAGCAGGACCCGGAGACCGACGCGATCGTGATGATCGGTGAGATCGGCGGCGACGCCGAGGAGCGTGCCGCGGCCTACATCGAGCAGTACGTGACCAAGCCGGTCGTCGGCTACGTCGCCGGGTTCACCGCACCCGAGGGCAAGACCATGGGCCACGCCGGTGCGATCGTGTCCGGCTCCGCCGGCACCGCGCAGGCGAAGAAGGAGGCCCTGGAGAAGGTGGGCGTCCGGGTCGGCAAGACCCCGACCGAGACCGCTGAGCTCATGCGCGAACTGATGCGGAACCGCTGACCCCATTCGTGATCTTGCAGTTGCCCGCCTGGGCAACTGCAAGATCGCGTTGGTGTGGGGCCTGGAGCCGATCACCACGGGGCAAAGGGCGACACGCCGGGCGAGCAGACCCGCACGGAGGGCGTGCGGCTGCGAGCATGGGTCCCGTGAGCGACGTGATCCCGCAAGCCGCGAACGGCGGCGTCGAACGCCCGGTGGCCGCGGCCAGGCCGCTCGCCGTCACCGGGATCGTGGCCGCCGCCTGGTGTGTCGGCATCGGGCTGGCCGTGCTCACCACCGTCACTCTGATCGGCTGGATAGCCGCGCCGCGGACCGCCCTCGGGCCCGGACTGCCGGGCGTCTTCCGCACCGCTGTCAACTTCTGGCTGGTGGCCCACCACGCCGGATTCTCCCTGAAGGTGGGCCGGGTCGGGATGCTCCCGCTCGGGCTCATGGTGCTGCCGGGCGCGCTGCTCTATCGCAGCGGCGGCTGGGTGATCCGCGTCACCGAGGTCCGCGGCAGGCAGCGCATCGGCGTCATGCAGGTGGCCGTCGCACTGGCCGCGCCCTACGCGATCCTGGCCGGGATGCTGGCCCTCACCGCCCGCTCGCCCGTCGTCACGCCCTCCGCGTGGCAGGCGGTGCTGGCCGGCTTCCTGCTCGCGCTCTTCGCCGGCGGCCTCGGCGCCGCGCGCGCCATCGTGGCGGCCCGCGGCAAGCGGGTCCGCTCCGGCCTCGGGGCGCTGCTGCGGCTCCTGCCGGACCGGCCGCGGTCCCTTGTGGTCGGCGTGGTGGGCGCCACCGCGGTGCTCCTCGGCTCCGGGGCCCTGCTGGCCGCCATCTCGCTGGCCATCCACCTGTCCGAGGCCAAGGCCTCCTATGTCCAGCTCGCACCGGGCATCGTCGGCGGGTTCCTCCTGCTGCTGGTCGAGCTGGCGTTCCTGCCCAACGCCGTGATCTGGGGCATGGCCTATGCCATCGGGCCCGGATTCGCGGTCGGCTCCGGCACGAGCGTCTCGCCGACCGGGGTCTTCATCGACGCCATACCGCTGTTCCCGCCGCTCTCGGCGCTGCCGGAGCCCGGTCCCGCCCCGGCGCTGTCGCTGTTCGCGCTGGCCGCGCCGTTCGTGGCCGGAGCCGTGGGGGGCACGTTCACGATCCGCGCCATGCCCAGCCCGGTGTACGAGGCCGCGCCGCTGTGGGGATTCCTCTCCGGCGCGCTGACCGGCTGGGTCGCCGCGGTGCTCGCCGCGCTCTCCGGCGGGCCGCTGGGGGGCGGCCGGCTCGCGATCATGGGCCCTTCTGCCTGGCAGGTGGGTCTGCTGGCGGCGCTGGAGGTCGGCGTCTCGGCGGCCATAGCGGCCTGGGTCACCAATTGGGCACTGCTGCGCCGGGCCATCACGGGCGACAAGCCGGCGAAGCCGCCCACGGCCCCGAAGCCGTCCAGATCCACGAACCCGCGCAAGGCCGCCAAGTCCGGCCGCCAGGCGGCCAAGGCGGCCAAGCCGGGGCAGCGCGCCGCCCCTTCGAAGCCGGCCGCCAAGCCGCCGGCCCCGGCCCCGAATCCGGTGGAGTTCGTCGATCCCGAACCGATGCTCAGTGTCAGGGTGTCCCGCAGGTCCGGCGGCGACGGCGTTCCGGCCGAGCCTAGGGAAGTGCGAGTGCCCCGGCCGCGCGCGGAACCCGCAGTGGCCGAGCCCGCTACTCCGGCCACCCCGCGGGCCACCGCGCCGCCGCAGGAGGAGCTCGGAAAGGTCGAGACGCGGGGTGGGGCGATCTATGTGCTGAAGAGCGATCCGCCGGACTAGAACCCGTTCGGTTACTACGGCCCCCGGCTAGAACGGGATTTCGCCGCCCCGCATGCTTCCCGGGCGCAGCTTGAGCTTTTTCTCGACCGAC
Source organism: Streptosporangiaceae bacterium (assembly GCA_025964715.1). Lineage (GTDB taxonomy): Bacteria > Actinomycetota > Actinomycetes > Streptosporangiales > Streptosporangiaceae > Actinomadura_C. The sequence goes on from JAOPYH010000226.1 coordinate 6,036, forward strand.
CGAGCGAAGGCGTCCTTGCAGGCCTGTTCGTCGGTGATGGTGTTGGCCGAGGTACGGCACTTGGCGTACTGGTCCATCTCCGCGCGGAAGAACAGGTTGATGGCGAGCACGGGGATGGACAGGGCGATCGCCACCGCGCCCATGACGATCCCCGCGACCGCACCGGTGGCGAGGCTGTGTTCCCGCCTGGCCCGGCGGCGCGCCTGCACGCCCAGGATGATCGCCCCGACCGCGAGGATCAGGCCCACCGGGCGGTAGAGCGTCTGGAAGAGCGACAGGACCAGGGAGCCGGTGCCGAGCCACAGCGCCCACCGGGCGCCGCGCTGGCCGGGTGTGGGACCGGGCGGGTGCGGCGGCTTGCCGTCGTGCCCCGGCCGGCTCGATGGGTCATGGCCGGGCGGCGCGGCGCTGTCCCCAGCTCCCGGACGGGGCTCCGTCCCCGTCTCCTGCGCCGGGTCCTCACTCACGTTTCCTCCTGTTTGCCCTGCGACGTGTCGCATATGCACACGACCGTTGTCGATAAACTGCCAGGCGACGGGCGAGTTCGTCCGCAGACCAGTCCATCAGGGAGTCACGGTGTCCGCCCGGCTTGTCGTCCTCGTGTCCGGCGCGGGGACCAACCTACAGGCGCTCCTCGACGCGTGCGCAGATCCAGCCTACGGCGCACAGGTGGTCGCGGTTGGCGCGGACCGGGACGGGATCGCGGGTTTGCAACGCGCCGAACACGCCGGGGTGCCCACTTTCGTGACCCGTGTTCGAGATCACGGCACGCGTGACGACTGGGACGCCGCCCTCACCGGCGCGGTGGCCGCCTACGAGCCCGATCTGGTCGTCTCCGCGGGCTTCATGAAGATCCTCGGCAAGATCTTCCTGGAACGGTTCGGCGGCCGGACCGTCAACACGCATCCGGCGCTGCTCCCCGCCTTCCCCGGGACGCATGCCGTCCGGGACGCCCTGGCGTACGGCGTGAAGGTGACGGGCTGTACGGTGCACTTCGTCGATGAGGGCGTCGACACCGGGCCGGTGATCGCGCAGGAGTCCGTTCCGGTGCGCTGGCACGACGATGAGGACTCGCTCCACGAGCGGATCAAGCAGGTGGAGCGCCGCTTGTTGATCGAGGTCGTCGGGCGCCTGGCCCGCGACGGATGGACCACCCGCGACAGGCGGGTGTCGATGAAGTGCCAGACCTGCCGTACGGATGAGGGGAGCTCGACCGGTGAGCCGCGACGCGAGGATTGAGCCCGGGGGCACCGTTCCGATAAGGCGCGCGCTGATCAGCGTCTACGACAAGTCGGGACTCGAAGATCTCGCCAAGGGGTTGCACCAGGCCGGCGTCGAGATCGTCTCGACCGGGTCCACTGCGTCCCGTATCGCCGACGCCGGCGTTCCGGTCATGAGGGTGGAGAAGCTCACCGGGTTCCCCGAGTGCCTCGACGGGCGGGTGAAGACGTTGCACCCGAAGGTGCACGCCGGCCTGCTCGCGGACCGCCGCAAGGACGGCCACCTGAAGCAGCTCGAGGATCTGGACGTGGAGCCGTTCGACCTCGCGGTGGTCAACCTCTACCCGTTCAGCGACACGGTCGCCTCCGGCGCCGCTCCGGACGAGTGCGTCGAGCAGATCGACATCGGTGGACCGACCATGGTCCGCGCGGCGGCCAAGAACCACGCCTCGGTGGCCGTCGCGGTGGACCCGGCGTCCTACGGCGCCGTGCTCGACGCCGTACGGTCCGGCGGGTTCACCCTGGACCAGCGCCGCCGGCTGGCGGCCCAGGCCTTCGCGCACACCGCCGCCTACGATGTGGCGGTCGCCTCCTGGTTCGCCGCCGACTACGCGCCTGCCGACGACTCCGGCCGGCCGGACTTCCTCGGCGCCACCTGGGAGCGCGCGGCGGTCCTGCGCTATGGCGAGAACCCCCATCAGCGCGCCGCCCTGTACACCGACGGCAGTGGCGGGCTCGCGTCGGCGGAGCAGTTGCACGGCAAGGAGATGTCCTACAACAACTACGTCGACGCGGACGCGGCCTGGCGGTCGGCCCACGACTTCGACGAGCCGTGCGTGGCGATCATCAAGCACGCCAACCCGTGCGGGATCGCGCTCGGCGCGGACATCGCCGAGGCGCACCGCAAGGCCCACGCGTGCGACCCGCTGTCGGCCTTCGGCGGCGTGATCGCGAGCAACCGTGAGGTCTCGGCCGAGATGGCCGAGCAGGTCGCCGAGATCTTCACCGAGGTCGTCGTGGCACCCGCCTTCACCGACGAAGCGGTGGCGATCCTCACGCGCAAGAAGAACATCCGGCTGCTGCGCACCGCCGACCGCCCGGCGAACGCGACCGAGTTCCGCAGGATCGACGGCGGCGTGCTCACGCAGACGGCCGACCGCGTCGACGCTCCCGGCGACGACCCGTCGGCCTGGGAGCTCAAGGCCGGGGCCGCGGCCGACGAGGCCACCCTCAGTGACCTCGCGTTCGCGTGGCGGGCGTGCCGGTCGGTGAAGTCCAACGCGATCCTGCTCGCCGGCGACCGCGCCACCGTCGGCGTCGGCATGGGCCAGGTCAACAGGGTCGACTCGGCGCGGCTCGCGGTGTCCCGCGCCGGTGATCGGGCCGCCTCCTCCGTGGGCGCCTCGGACGCGTTCTTCCCCTTCGCCGACGGCCTCGAGGTGCTGACCGAGGCGGGCGTGCGCGCGATCGTGGAGCCTGGTGGATCGGTCCGCGACGAAGAGGTCATCGAGGCCGCCAACAAGGCGGGCATCACCCTCTACTTCACCGGCACCCGGCACTTCTTCCACTGAGGCCGTGTGATCACTCGGTGAGCCGGGCGCGCAGGGCGTCGCGGGCGGCGGGCCACTCGTCCTCGACGATCGAATAGACCACAGTGTGCCGGACCGAACCGTCCGGCAGGATCCGGTGGCCGCGCAGCACCCCGTCGCGCCGGGCCCCGAGGCGTTCGATGGCCCGCTGGGAACGCTCGTTGCGGTGGTGGGTCCACCAGCCGACCCGGATCGCCCCCAGGACCTCGAAGGCCCGCTCCAGCAACAGGAGCTTGGCCTCGGTGTTCAGGCCGGTCCGCTGCCAGCGTGCGCCGATCCAGGTGTGCCCTATGCACAGCCCCCGGTGCTGTGGTTCGACCTCGTGGTAGGACGTGGTCCCGGCGACCTCCCCGGTCGTCGCGTCGATCTGCACCCAGGGAACCTGCGCACCGCGCTCGTGGCTCGCGAGCATGCCGCTGATGATCGCCTGCATGCCTGTCAGGTCCGCGGGCTGCCGCGTGTTCAGCCAGGTCCAGACCGACGGGTCCTTGCCGGCCTGGAGCAGCCCCGGGGCGTGCTCGAGGGAAAGCGGTTCCAGCCGTACGTAGCGTCCGGCCAGCGTGGGGCGGTCCGACCATGCGGTGCTCATGCCGGAACCGTACTCAGTGGGGTAGCGCGTGGGCCGGCGGGCGCCCGTACTGAAACAATGTCGATGTGACTGCACAGATCCTGGATGGCAAGGCGACCGCGGCGGAGATCCGCAACGAGCTGAAGCAGCGGGTCGCGGCGCTGCGCGAGCGCGGCATCGTGCCCGGGCTCGGCACGATCCTGGTGGGCGACGACCCCGGCAGCCAGGCGTACGTGCGCGGCAAGCACCGCGACTGCGCCGAGGTGGGCATCGAGTCGATCAGGCGAGACCTGCCCGAGACGGCCACCCAGGAGGAGGTCGAGGCGGCGGTCGACGAGCTCAACGCCGACCCGGTCTGCACCGGTTACATCGTGCAGCTGCCACTGCCGCCGCACGTGGACGAGCAGCGGGTCCTCGAGCGTATGGACCCGGAGAAGGACGCCGACGGCCTGCACCCGACGAACCTGGGCCGCCTCGTGCTGATGAAGCCGGGGCCGCTGCCCTGCACGCCCCGGGGGATCGTCGAGCTGCTCACCCGTTACGGCGTCCAGATCCGCGGCGCCGAGGTGACGGTCATCGGCCGCGGCGTGACGGTCGGCCGGCCGCTCGGCCTGCTGCTGACCCGCAGGTCGGAGAACGCCACCGTCACCCTCTGCCACACGGGTACCAAGGACCTCGCCGCGCACACCCGTCAGGCCGACATCATCGTCGCAGCGGCGGGTGTCCCGGACCTCCTGACCGCCGGCATGGTCAAGCCCGGTGCGGCCGTGCTGGACGTCGGCATCACCCGTACGGATGCGGGCCTCGTGGGGGACGTCGCCCCGGCCGCCGCGGAGGTCGCGGGGTGGCTGGCGCCCATGCCGGGCGGCGTGGGCCCGATGACCCGGGCCATGTTGCTCGCCAATGTCGTGGAGGCCGCGGCGGCGGCCGCGGCCGCAGACGAGGCCGACGCCGGTTGACGGCGCCGGCCTCGTCCGCCGGTCAGCTCGCCCGCCGCCCGGCCCCGGTCGTGGGGCGGGCGGCATTGCCGGCGTGCGCCTGTGGCGGAACGACCGGCCGGTGCACTTCGCCGGTCGTACGGCCGTCACCAGGGGCCCGGCTCTGCTGGGGGACGTGCACCGGTGGCAGCGGACGCACGAGTCCCATGGCGATCACTTCGTTGGCCAGCCGGGTGCGCCGGTTGACACCTTCGGGGATACGGAACTTCTGGTAGAGCCGCAGCAGGTGCTGCTTCACCGCCGCCTCGGTGACGACAAGGTCGGCGGCGATCTCGCGGGCCGTCGCCGGAGCGACGAAGGCCTCGTCGGAAAGGGCTGGACGGCACAGCGAGGTGAGTACATCGACCTCGCGGCGGGTGAGCTCCGGCGCGACCGCACGCCGCAGCTCGACGTCCGGGTCGACCTCCTCACGCGGGATGCCGCCCACGCGGCACCGCGCCGTACCGAAACTCACGACATCGCCGTCCTCGAGCACGCGCCGGGCGATCGGACGCCCGTTGACGCGAGTGCCGTTGCGTGACAGTCCCATGTCGACGACGTAGACGTACGGGCCGCGCCGAACGATCTCGGCGTGGAACCGGGACACACTCGGGTCGTCGAGACGCACATCGACTCCGCGCCCTCGGCCGACCGTCGTGACGTCGGGGCGCAGCGCAACCACCATGCCGCTGTCCTCGATCCGTATGAACGGCCCCTCCACGGCACTCCTCCCAAGTTAGTTAGCGACCCCTGTCTGGCGGGTTACCCGGCCGCGTGGGGGTCACACCCACCTACTGGCGGGTAGGACCGCGGGGACGGGGCATTTCGGGCGCAGCGGTGTCATCCGACTAGACTTGTTCCTTGTCAGCCGGAAGGGACTCCAGCATGGCCCCCGCTCCTTCCAAGGTCGGCACTTCCACCGTGGCGCGCGCGAGCGGCATGCCGACGACCGGGTGATCTGCCCGGACAGCCAATACATTGGCGAACGGGACGGCGAATGGGTTCCGATCGACGGACGCGACCACCGAGCGCGGTGGTGACGAAGTGAACAGGACCAGGACGGAGTGGTAGTGGCGCAGATCCGCCGGCAGCGGCGCACGGGGCCCCGGGCGAAGGGCGGGGCGCCGCGGTGGCTCGGCCAGTTGCCGTATCTCTTCGTACTCTCCGGGGTGGCGGCCGGGCTCACGCTCGTCGCGATGAGACATCCCAAGCGCGGATCGGTGCTGATCGCGGCGGCTGTGCTCATCGGCGCGCTGGCCCGGATGGTGCTACCGGAGAGCCAGGTGGGTCTGCTTGCCACCCGTAAGCGGTGGACCGACGTGCTCATACTCGTGACCTTCGCGGTCGGGATCGCCGTGATCGCCTACGTGGTGCCGCCGCCCAGGTGACGGGCGAGACGGGCCGAGATCCCGGGTGATCCGGCAGGCCCAGGTCTAGACCTTTCCGTGGGCTCGGATAACCTCGCATTGAGCCTTACGAAGGACTGCTGGCCGGTGGTGGAGCGAGCGAGAAGGCGAGCGCGCCAAGGGCAGGAAAGGGACAGCAACAGCATGCCCAAGATTAAAGTAGAGGGCGCCGTCGTCGAACTCGACGGCGACGAAATGACGCGGATCATCTGGCAATTCATCAAGGACCAGCTGATCCTGCCTTACCTGGACGTGGACCTGAAGTACTACGACCTGGGGATCGAGCACCGTGACGCCACGGACGACCAGGTCACGATCGACGCCGCCAACGCCATCAAGCAGTACGGCGTGGGCGTGAAGTGTGCCACGATCACCCCGGACGAGGCCCGGGTCGAGGAGTTCGGCCTCAAGAAGATGTGGCGTTCCCCGAACGGGACGATCCGCAACATCCTCGGCGGTGTGGTGTTCCGCGAGCCGATCGTCGTCTCGAACATCCCGCGCCTGGTCCCGGGGTGGACCAAGCCGATCATCATCGGCCGTCACGCGCACGGTGACCAGTACAAGGCGACCGACTTCGTCGTCCCGGGCCCCGGCACGCTGACCATTTCGTTCGTCCCGCAGGACGGCAGCGAGCCGATGGAGTTCGAGGTCGCGCAGTTCCCCGGCGGCGGCGTCGCCATGGGGATGTACAACTACGACGACTCGATCCGCGACTTCGGCCGGGCGACCATGCGCTACGCGCTGGACCGCCGCCTCCCGCTCTACCTGTCGACCAAGAACACGATCCTGAAGGCCTACGACGGCCGCTTCAAGGACCTGTTCGAGGAGGTCTTCGAGGCCGAGTTCAAGGCCGACTTCGAGGCCGCGGGCATCACCTACGAGCACCGGCTGATCGACGACATGGTGGCGCAGGCCCTGAAGTGGGACGGCGGCTTCGTGTGGGCGACCAAGAACTACGACGGTGACGTCCAGTCCGACATCGTGGCCCAGGGCTTCGGCTCGCTCGGCCTGATGACCTCGGTGCTCATGTCCCCCGACGGCAAGACCGTCGAGGCCGAGGCGGCGCACGGCACGGTGACCCGGCACTTCCGCCAGCACCAGCAGGGCAACGCGACGTCGACCAACCCGATCGCGTCCATCTTCGCCTGGACCCGTGGCCTGGCCCACCGTGGCAAGCTCGACGGCACCCCTGAGGTGACCGAGTTCGCGCGGAAGCTGGAGCAGGTCTGTGTCGAGACGGTCGAGGGCGGTCAGATGACCAAGGACCTCGCGCTGCTCGTCGGCCGCGACCAGGGCTGGCTCAACACGCAGGAGTTCCTGCACGCCCTGGACGTCAACCTGCAGAAGAAGATCAGCGAGTCCGCTTAACCCGATCGCCCGTACGCGAGGGCATCGGCGTCAAGGGCCGCTCCGGAGAGCCTTTCCGGAGCGGCCCTGGCGCGTTCGCCCCTGCGGGGACGATCGCAAAGAGGTAGCGGTAGCCTGACGCCTGGACTCTCTCGATGACGAGACACCCCGTTCGCGGCGGCTCGCCGACCCAGGTATCAGCAGGAGAACGTAATGACCGTCAATGTCACCGTCACCGGTGCGGCAGGCCAGATCGGCTACGCACTGCTCTTCCGCATCGCATCGGGGCAACTCCTCGGCCCCGACACCCGCGTGGCCCTTCGCCTGCTGGAGATCCCGCAGGCGGTCAAGGCCGCGGCGGGCACCGCGATGGAGCTCGACGACTGCGCGTTCCCGCTGCTGGACGGCATCGAGATCACCGACGACGCCAAGAAGGCGTTCGACGGAACCAACATCGCCCTTCTGGTCGGCGCCCGCCCGCGCTCCAAGGGCATGGAGCGCGGCGACCTGCTCGAGGCCAACGGCGGCATCTTCAAGCCGCAGGGTGAGGCCATCAACGCCGGCGCGGCCGAGGACGTGCGCGTGCTGGTGGTCGGCAACCCCGCCAACACCAATGCCCTCATCGCCCAGCAGCACGCTCCGGACGTACCGGCCGAGCGGTTCACCGCGATGACCCGGCTCGACCACAACCGCGCCGTCGCGCAGCTCGCCAAGCGCCTGCAGGTGCCGGTGTCGGCGATCCGGCGCCTGGCCATCTGGGGCAACCACTCCGCGACGCAGTACCCGGACCTGTTCCACGCCGAGGTCAACGGCCAGAACGCCGCCGCGGCCGTGAACGACGAGGCCTGGCTGCGCGACACCTTCATCCCCACCGTCGCCAAGCGCGGCGCCGCCATCATCGAGGCCCGCGGCGCGTCTTCGGCCGCATCGGCGGCCAACGCGGCGATCGATCACGTCCACACCTGGGTCAACGGCACCGCCGAGGGCGACTGGACCTCCGCCGGGGTCGTCTCCGACGGCTCCTACGGCGTGCCGGAGGGCCTGATCTCCTCCTTCCCCGTGGTGGCCAGGGACGGCCGCTACGAGATCGTGCAGGGGCTCGACATCGACGACTTCTCGCGCGAGCGCATCGACGCCTCCGTCGGCGAGCTGTCCGAGGAGCGCGACGCCGTCCGGAGCCTCGGCCTCATCTGAGCCCGGGCGTAGCCCGACGCACAGGCCGCGGGCTCCTCCGACTCTCCGGAGGGGCCCGCGGCCTTTCGTCCATCCCGGACTATCCGGTGTACTCGCTCAGCCCGTGCGGCGCGCGCCCTCGGACGGCCGGGCCTCCAGGAAGACCGGGCGGCCCCAGCCGCGGCCGGCATAGGCCGCGAGCACGGCGTCGCGGACCTCACCGGCACGGTGGTCCGGGACAAGGGCGATGACCGACCCGCCGAAGCCGCCGCCGACCATCCGCCCGCCGCGCGCCCCGGCCCGTACGGCCGTCTCCACCGCGACGTCCGCCTCCGGCCACGACACCTCGAACTCATCGCGCAGTGACAGGTGCGCGGCCGTGAGCATCGCCCCCACCTCGGCCACGGCCCCGGCGCGCAGCAGTCCCACGGTCGCCTCGACGCGGTGGTTCTCGGTCACCACGTGGCGGGTCCGGCGCCGCAGCACCTTGTCGTCGAGTGCGCCCAGCGCCGCCGGGAGGTCCTTGACGTCCCGAAGTGCCGGGACCCCGAGGGCGGCGGCCGCACGCTCGCATTCGGCGCGCCGGGCCGCGTATTCGCCGTCGACCAGTTCATGGGAGGCGCGGGTGTCGATCACCAGCACCGTAAGGCCCTCGAGGGCGAGCGGCACCTGGGTGGAGAGGCCACTGCGGCAGTCGAGCAGCAGCGCGTGATCGGCCGTGCAGAGCAGCGACGCCGACTGGTCCATGATCCCGCACGGCATGCCGACGAAGTCGTTCTCGGCTCGCTGCGCCAGCCGGGCCAGCTCCGGGCGGGGGATCTCCAGTCCCGACAGCTCGCACAGCGCCAGCGCGACCGCGCACTCCAGGGCCGCCGAGGAGGACAGCCCGGCGCCCTGCGGCAGGTCGGAGTCCACGAGGAGGTCGGCCCCTGAGATCTCGTGCCCGGCCTCCCGGAGCGCCCACGCGACCCCGGCGGCATAGGCCGCCCAGCCCCCGCTCGTGCCCGGCGACAGCCCGTCCAGCCGTACGGCCGCCTCTCCCGCGGCCTGCAGCGACCTGAGCACGAGGACGCCGTCGTCGCGGGCCGCGGCCGCTACGGACACCCCCTCGGCCAGGGCGAACGGCAGCACGAGGCCGTCGTTGTAGTCGGTGTGCTCACCGATCAGGTTGACCCGCCCGGGTGCGTGCCACACACCGCCGGATGGACGTCCATAGACCTCGAGGAACGTCGCTTCGAGGTCCTGGACCGAATTCGTGATCGCGCTGTTCATGGTGAATCCTAAGGATATGCACGAGAGCGCCCGGCGTACGTCCACCCGGTTGGCTGATGGCCGGGAGATCATCTATTTCGACGAGGCACCCGACCGGGTGCACCACCCCGACCGCCGTGAGCTGCCGGTTCCCGAGCCGCTGTGCGAGGCCCGGCTGGACCCGCTCACCGGCGACTGGGTGGCCATCACGGCTCACCGCAACACCCGCACCATGTTGCCGCCCGCGGATCAGTGTCCGCTGTGTCCCAGCACCGCTGACCGGCTGTCGGAGATCCCTGACGGGGACTACGACGTCGTGGCCTTCGAGAACAGGTTCCCCTCCTTCGACTCCCGGACTCCGGACGTGGAGCCGTACATCGACGGCCAGGAGCTCTTCGAGCGGCGGCGTGGCGCGGGACGTTGTGAGGTGGTGTGCTTCACCAGCGATCACGGCACCGCCTTCGCCGAGCTGCCAGTGAGCCGGGTCCGTACGGTCATCGAGGCCTGGGCCGACCGGACCGCCGCGCTATCGGACCTGCCGGACGTCGAGCAGGTCTATGTCTTCGAGAACCGGGGCGTCGAGATCGGCGTCACACTGCACCACCCGCACGGGCAGATCTACGGCTACCCGTACGTCACTCCGCGGACCCGGCAGATCGTCGAGATGGCCGGCGGCCACCGGGCGGCCACCGGGCGGGAGCTGTTCGCCGATGTGCTGGCGGCCGAGCGCAAGGCCGGGACACGGGTGATCCGTGAAGGCGAGCACTGGACGGCGTTCGTGCCCGCGGCCGCCCGCTGGCCGCTGGAGGTCCACCTGCTGCCGCACCGCCACGTGCCGGACTTCGCCGCCCTGTCGCCGCAGGAGCGTGACGAGCTGGCGGTGATCTACTCCGATCTGCTGCGGCGCTGTGACGACCTGTACGACACGCCGCTCCCGTACGTGGCCGCCTGGCACCAGGCGCCGGTCGGGGCCGATCGCGACCTCATGCGGCTGCACCTCCAGCTGTTCTCCATCCGGCGGGCCGCAGACAAGATCAAATATCTTGCGGGGTCGGAATCCGGCATGGCCGCCTGGATCAATGACGTGCCACCAGAGGACGTCGCCCGGCGGCTCCGGGACGTCGCCGAGCGCGGTGACCGGCCCGCCGATCGCTAGGCGGCGTCAACGGATCTGATGGCGCTGGCGCGTTTGGTTCACCGGGTGGATCAGTCGGGTGAGGTGCAGCGGTGGTGGGGGTTCGCCTGTACGACGGCGTGGCTGCGTCACCGTCTGGGGATGCGCGGTGGCCGGGTCAAGGAGCGGTTGACGTTGTCTCGGCAGCTTCCCCGGTCGGCTGAGACGGCCAAGCGGTTGCGCTCTCACGATCGTGATGCTCAGGCCGGTGAGCGGCATAACGCGTTGCAGGTTGCGTGCGGCACGCCGCGGCGTGCCGCCAGCCCTGACGTGTGCGGCTAGCGCTGGGCGAAGACCCAGGCGTCGGCGACCATGGCGCGCAGGTCGCGCTCCGGCTTCCAGCCGAGCTGGGTCTGGATCTTCTCCGAGGACGCGACGAGCACGGCCGGGTCGCCCGCGCGGCGCGGCGCGACCTCGGCCGGGATCGGGTGGCCGGTCACCTCGCGGCAGACCTCGATCACCTCACGGACCGAGAAACCGTTGCCGTTACCCAGGTTGAAGATCTTGTGGGTGCCAGGCTCGCACCCGTCCAGGGCGAGCAGATGCGCGGCCCCCAGGTCCACCACGTGGATGTAGTCGCGGATGCAGGTGCCGTCCGGCGTCGAATAGTCGTCGCCGTACATCGAGACCTTCTCGCGGCGGCCCGCGGCGACCTGCAGCACGATCGGGATCAGGTGGGTCTCCGTGGTGTGCCGCTCGCCGTAGCCGCCGTGTGCGCCGGCCACGTTGAAATAGCGCAGGCTCACGCCGCCGATGCCGAAGAGCCGGGCGTATTCGGCCAACGCGGTGTCAATGGCCAGCTTGGACGCGCCGTAGGGGTTGGTGGGGCGGGTTGGGTCGGTCTCCAGGATCGGGCTCGACTCCGGCTCGCCGTAGGTCGCCGCGGTCGAGGAGAACACGATCCGGTCGACGCCCGCCCGCCGCATCGCGTCCAGCAGCGCCAGCGACTCACCGAGGTTCTTGTCCCAGTAGAGACCCGGTTTCTCCACGGACTCGCCGACCAGCGACTTGGCCGCGAAGTGCAGGACGGCGTCGAAGCCGGCGCCGTCGAGGACCTCGAAGGCCGAGTGCCGCAGCGTGCCGCGCACGAGCCGGGCACCCGAGGGGACCGCGTCGTCATGCCCGGTGGACAGGTCGTCGAGCACGACGACCTCGTGTCCCGCCTCGAGCAGCTGCGCCGTGACCACACTTCCGATGTAGCCGGCGCCACCGGTGACGAGCAGCTTCACTTGTCCTCCACCTCCACGTTCACGCAGCGTATCCGGGTACGCTTGCACCTCAATGACGCGTGGCTGGACGCCACCTGATCGCCTTGGACCATGGACGACCCTAGCGGTAGATCTCCCGCCCGGACGGCGGGATCGACGGACCGTCGCCCCCGCGGCGAGGTGCACCGGTGAACGAGCTCGTGATCTACGTCGCCGTGGCCGTGTGCTCCATGCTCATCGGCGGTTTCCTCGCGGCGCTTGTGATCGTACGGCGGCTCGGCGGTGGCCTGGGGGGCCTGCGGGACACCATCACGGCCGCGGAGGTGCGGGCGCTCGTGGCCGGCCACCAGGGGATCACGGGGGACGAGCGGCGGCTCATCGAGGACGTCTTCGCCGCCGGCGCGCGGCAGCTGCGCGAGGTCTTCGTGCCACGCACCGAGGTCGAGTTCATCGACGCCGCCACCCCGCTGAACACCGCCGCCGGGATCGCCGCGGGCAGCCCGCACTCACGTTTCCCGGTCTACCGTGACACCCACGACGAGGTCGTCGGGTTCGTGCACGTCCGGGACCTGCTCGATCCCGACCTCGCCGGCCGGTCCGTCCCGGTCTCCGAGGTGATGCGCCCGGTGAAGTATCTGCCGATGAGCAAGCGGGTCCTCGTCGTCCTCTCGGAGATGCGCCGCGAAAACCACCACCTGGCCATCGTCGTCGACGAGTACGGCGGGACGGCCGGGATCATCACGCTCGAGGACCTGGTCGAGGAGCTCATCGGCGATATCCGTGACGAATATGATGTGGAGGACGCGCAGGCGCGCCGGCTGCACGGTGGAGCGGTTGAGGTCGACGGCCTGCTCAACCTGGACGCCTTCGCCGCCGAGACCGGCATCGAGCTCCCCGAGGGGCCCTACGAGACCGTGGCGGGCCACATCATGGCGGCGCTCGGGCACCTACCCCAGGTCGGGGAGGCGGTGGAGTTCGACCGGCACCGGCTGGCGGTCATCGAGATGGACGGCCGCCGGGTGGCTCGGGTGCGGGTCACGCCGTTCGCCGACACCGCCGATGGCGACGACTGCGAAGACAGCGAAGAGGAAGACAGCGAAGAGGTAGAAGAGAGAGAAGACATACACCACAGCGCCGACGCGGTCGCGAGCGGTGAAGCATCATCAAAAGACGTCGCCTCACGCGAGGCCTGACAGAATCGGTCGGTGCACATGTCCGAAGTGTCCAGCCCGGAGAGCAACGCTCCGAGGGCCGGCGGGTCCATCCCGCGGGTCCTTTCGGGTATCCAGCCCACCGGTGACTCCTTTCACCTGGGGAACTACCTCGGCGCGTTGCGGCAGTGGGTGGCGCTGCAGGACAGCCACGACGCCTTCTACTGCGTCGTGGACCTGCACGCGATCACGGTGGGATACGAGCCCGAGATCCTGCGCCGCCGCACCCGCGTGTCCGCCGCGCAGCTGCTGGCGATGGGCCTGGACCCGGAGCGCGCCACGCTGTTCGTGCAGAGCCACGTACGCGAGCACGCCGAGCTGACCTGGATCCTCGGCTGCCTCACCGGGTTCGGGGAGGCGGGCCGGATGACGCAGTTCAAGGACAAGGCGGCCAAGCAGGGCGCGAGCGGGGCGAGCGTCGGGCTGTTCACGTATCCGGTGCTGCAGGCCGCCGACATCCTGCTCTACAGCCCGGCGCCCGGCGCCGGCGCCCAGGGCTTCCAGGTGCCGGTCGGCGAGGACCAGCGCCAGCACCTCGAGCTGACCCGCACGCTCGCCCAGCGCTTCAACAACCGCTTCGGTGAGACCTTCGTGGCCCCGGAGGCCTACATCCTCCAGGCCACGGCGAAGATCACAGACCTGCAGGAACCCACGGCGAAGATGAGCAAGTCCTCGTCGTCGCCGCAGGGCATCATCGACGTGCTGGACGACCCGGGCCCCATGCGCAAGAAGATCATGCGGGCGGTCACCGACACCGGCTCCGACGTGGTGTCCGACGAGGAGAACAAGCCAGGGGTGACCAACCTGCTGCGCGTCTTCTCCGCGCTGTCCGGCACCCCGGTGCCGGATCTCGAACGGCGCTACGAGGGCGCGGGCTACGGGCAGTTCAAGAAGGACCTCGCGCAGGTCGTCCTCGACACGCTGACGCCGATCAGGGAGCGCACGGAGAAGCTGCTCGGGGACGAGGACCAGCTCGACCGGATCCTGGCCCAGGGCGCCGTCCGGGCTGGGGAGGTCGCCGCGCAGACCATGGAGGTCGTGCGTGATCGGGTTGGGTTCCTCGGACGTGGGCGCACCTGACCCGCAGCGGACCATCGGAGTCGCCGTACCCATCCCGGCTCCGTTCGGCACCGAGCTGCAGCGGTGGCGGGAGGTCTTCGGCGATCCGCTCGCCCGGTCGATCCCCACGCACATCACGCTGCTGCCGCCGACTCCCGTGGCGGCCCCGGCGCTCGAGGCGATCGAGGCGCACCTGCGGGACGTGGCCGCGACCGAGCGGGGGTTCGCCATCCGCCTGCGCGGGACCGCTACGTTCCGGCCCGTATCCCCTGTGGTGTTCGTCTCGCTCGCCGAGGGTGTCGGCGAATGCGAACGGCTGGAGCGCAAGGTCCGCAGCGGGCCGCTCTCGGTATCGTTGCGCTTCCCCTACCACCCGCACGTGACGCTGGCGCACGAGCTCGGTGACCAGGTGCTGGACCGGGCCTTCAAGGAGCTCGCCCACTACGAGGCGCGCTTCCCGGTGCGGGGCTTCGGACTGTACGAGCACGGCTCGGACGGGGTCTGGCGGCCGCGGCGCGAGTTCCCGTTCGGTGCCGGCGGCGGGCCGGCCGAGGACGGCCCCGAACGTACGGGCTGACAAGTCACCGAACGTACGGGGTCGGGAACCGCCGCATCCGCTGTAGTTTCCCGGGTACTGACCGTGCATGCCTGAGGTCATGACTTTGATCGGGAACAGGGCCTCCGCGGAGTGGCAGCGGGCGCTCGGCGTCATCCGAGGCGCGCGGGAGCGGTCGCGGTGGTTCGACCACCTGGCCCGTGCCTACGAGCGCTACCAGGAGCGACGCGGTGACCGCCTCGCCGCGGCCGTCACCTACTTCGGTTTCCTGTCGTTCTTCCCCCTGGTAGCGCTGGCCTACGCGCTGCTCGGCTATCTGGTCGGTGTCAGCGATGAGGCCCGCAGCTACCTCGTCGACGCCGTCAACTCCGTGCTGCCCGGCCTCGCCGACCGGCTGGCGGTGGAGCAGATCGCCCAGGCGAAGGCCACGGCCGGCGTCATCGGCCTCGTCGGCCTGCTGGTCGCCGGTCTGGCGTGGGTCGAGGCTCTGCGTGAGTCGCTGCGTGAGATCTGGGGCAACGACCCCACGGGCGGCGGCAACCTGCTGGTCCGCAAGCTCTGGGACGCCGGCGTGCTCGTGCTCCTCGGCCTGATCCTGATCCTGTCGGTCGCGGTCTCCACGGTGACGGCCTCGGCGACCCACGGGATGCTCGACATCTTCGGGCTGGACCGGACGCCCGGGCTGGGCACCCTCCTGCGGCTGCTCGCCCTCGGGATCGGCATCCTGTTCAACACGTTGATCTTTCTGGTGCTGTTGACCCGGCTGTCCGGCACCAGGGCACCGTGGCGGAGGGTGCTGCGCGGTGCGCTCTTCGGCGCGATCGGTTTCGAGGTCCTGAAGCTCATCGCGACGTTCCTCATCGGGCACACCATGCGCAACCCCGTCTACGCCTCATTCGCCGTCGTGGCAGGGCTCCTGGTGTGGATGAACCTCGTGTCCCGCTTCGCCCTGTTCACCGCCGCCTGGACCGCCACGCGGCGCGTGATCCTGCGGGCGGATGAGGAGGCCGCACAGGCCGCCACGGAGGCCGCGACCGGCGAGGCCCGCTGACGCCTCCCGCAGACCTTGCCTCGTCGCCGGGCCGTCGCGGCCGGCCCCGGCTAGCGGGTCGGTGGCTCTATGCGCTCATCGAACCCGGCGGCCGGCTGCTCCGGCGACGGTGCCGCGGGCGTACCCGGCTGCGGGCCCGCCGCCGGCGAGACGGGATCGCCGGCCGGGTCGGCCGCGCGACGGCGGCGGCGGCGCACCAGCATGATGGCGGCGCCACCGGCGACGACCAGCGCCGCCGCCGCACCGGCGCCCAGGCTGATCAGTCCCAGGTCTCCCGCGTTCCTGCGGCCCAGCGGGGCCAGGCCGGCGTCCTGCTTCGGCTTCTTCTTCACCGGGGTCACCGGGCCTACGAGCGTGCCCACCGGCCGTACCCGGCCACGCGCGGCGAAGCCCCAGTCGAGCAGTTCGGTGGCGTAGGGCCACAGCTCGGGCGAGTGCATGAGCGAGATGATGATCGTGTGCCCGTTGCGCCGGGCGGCCCCCACGAAGGTCTGCTGGGCCGCGACGGTGTAGCCGTTCTTGCCGCCGATCATCCCGGGGTACTGCGAGTGCCCCGGCCGCAGCAGCCGGTTGTGCGTGTAGATCGGATAGCCCCCGGACCTGTGACCCTTGTCGCGCTCCTTCTTGGAGGGAAGCGCCGGCCAGTCGGCGTTCACGGTGCTCACGTACTCGCGGAAGTCCTTCATCCGCAGGCCCTGCCGCATGACCAGGGACAGGTCGTACGCGGAGGTGTGCTGCGTGTTGACCGACAGGCCCAGGTCCACGTCGAGCCCGTTGGGTGAGCCGGCCAGCGTGTCGTAGGCCTGCAGGCGCCTGGCCTCGGTGTTCATCAGGGCCAGGGAGCGCGGGAGCCCTCCGGCGGCCTGGGTCAACGCCAGGGCGGCGTCGTTGCCCGACACCATCAGCATCGCCTTGAACAGGTCGGAAACCCGGTAGGTCAGCGCGGGACTCATGCCCACCTTGGTGCCCTCGACGTCGACGGTGGCCTCCGTCGGCCGGATCATCGCGTTGCGGTCGAGCTTGGGGATCAAGGCCACCGAGGTCAGGGTCTTCAGGGCGCTGGCCGGCAGGTAATGACCGTGCGGATCCTTGGCCGCGAGGATCTCACCGGTGTCGCCGTCCGAGATGATGTACGACGACGCGTCGACCTTCGGCGGTTCCTTCACACCCGGGGCCGGGTTCACCACCACCCCGTGGCCGCCCAGCTGTGCGCCTCCGACCGGCTGGGCGGCCTGAGCCGCCTCCGCGGCCGTGCCGCCGGGCGGCGCGCCACCCGCGGAGCAGGCGAAGAGGGCCACGATGAGTGGCACGGCGGTGAGGGCGGTCGCCCGGCGTACGGTTCCCATGGCTCCAACGCACAGTAGAGGAAGATGTCCAGAGATGAGATACACCGGATCGCGTCATCTCACGCCGCGATAAGCCAAAAGGATTATTTCCGGACTTGCCGTTGGCCTGCGGGTTCGTACGTGACCAGCGTCACCGTCTACGCACCAAAGCGTGGGCCGTACGATCGCGGTTATGACGCGTGAATCGGAATCGGACCTGCCGATCGAGCCCCTGTACGGTCCTTCGGCGCTGTCGGGCTTCGACCCCGACACTGAGCTGGGGGAGCCGGGGGCCTTCCCGTTCACCCGTGGCGTCTATCCGACGATGTACACCGCCCGGCCGTGGACGATGCGGCAGTACGCCGGGTTCGCCAGTGCCGCCGAGTCCAACCGGCGCTACCACCAGCTGACCGAGGCGGGCACGACCGGGCTCTCGGTCGCCTTCGACCTGCCGACCCAGATGGGCCACGACTCCGACTCCGCGATCGCGCACGGAGAGGTGGGCAAGGTCGGCGTGGCGATCGACTCGATCGAGGACATGAGGACGCTGTTCGACGGCATCCCGCTCGGCAAGGTCTCCACGTCGATGACGATCAACGCCCCCGCGTCCATCCTGCTGCTGCTCTACCAGCTCGTCGCCGAGGAGCAGGGCTTCCCGGGCTCGGCCCTCACGGGGACGATCCAGAACGACATCCTCAAGGAGTACATCTCCCGCGGGACCTACATCTTCCCGCCCAAGCCCTCGCTGCGGCTGATCGCCGACACGTTCTCCTACTGCCAGGCCGAGATCCCGAAGTGGAACACCATCTCGATCTCCGGCTACCACATGGCCGAGGCGGGTGCGACTCCAGTACAGGAGATCGCCTTCACGCTGGCCAACGCGCTGGAGTACGTTCGCGCGGCCGTGGCCTCCGGTCTGGACGTGGACTCCTTCGCGCCCCGGCTGTCGTTCTTCTTCGTCGCGCGCACCACCCTGCTCGAGGAGGTCGCGAAGTTCCGCGCGGCCCGGCGCATCTGGGCCTCGATCATGCGGGACGAGTTCGGGGCCAAGAACCCCAAGTCGCAGATGCTGCGGTTCCACACCCAGACGGCCGGTGTGCAGCTCACCGCCCAGCAGCCCGAGGTGAACATGGTCCGCGTCGCCATCCAGGCGCTGGCCGCGGTGCTGGGGGGCACCCAGTCCCTGCACACCAACTCGTTCGACGAGGCCATCGCGCTGCCGAGCGAGAAGGCCGCGCGGCTCGCGTTGCGCACCCAGCAGGTGATCGCGCACGAGTCCGACCTGACCGCGACCGTCGACCCGTTCGCCGGGTCCTATGCGGTCGAGTCGCTGACCTCGCAGGTCGAGGAGGCCACCCGGGCGCTGATCGGCCGGGTCGAGGAACTCGGCGGTGCGGTCGCCGCGATCGAGCAGGGCTTCCAGAAGTCTGAGATAGAGCAGTCGGCTTACCAGATCGCCAAGGAGATCGACTCCGGCGAACGCACGGTCGTCGGTGTCAACAGGTTCAAGACCGACGAGCGGGAGCCCTATGAGCCCCTGCGGGTCGACCCCTCCATCGAGGCGGCGCAGGCCGCCCGCCTGGCCTCGCTGCGGGCCGCCCGGTCCGGCGACGAGGTACGCCGACGGCTCGATGAGCTGCGCCGCCTCGCCGAGAAGGAGGCCGCCGAGGGCAAGGTCGCCTCGACGGGGGACAACCTGCTCTACCCCCTCAAGGACGCCCTGAAGGCCCGCGCCACCGTCGGTGAGGTGTGCAACGCACTCCGCGACGTATGGGGCGTATACGTGCCGGCCGACGCCTACTGACGTGGGGCGGCGCCTCACCGTTCGGATCCGCCCGCGCTGACCCCGGCACGGCCGGCCGGGACCGGAGTAGATTACAGACCGTGTCCGGCCGCGGCCGCGACCAGCCGCCGGCCGTGCCGCTCCGGGTATGGACTCCGTGACGCGAGGCTCGGTGGCGGCAGGGAAGTGATCCGGTGCCGAGCAGGTTCGCAAGCCCACATGGCGGCCGGCCACCGGCACGTGCTGGCCCAATAGCCCCACGTGTAACGCATCGACCTGCAAGGATTGTGGATGGAGGTTGGCCGTGGCCATTCATTTCAACGCGTCCCGTGGGGCGACACTAGGCGTCGAATGGGAAATTCAGCTCATCGACGCCGAAACCAAGCATCTTCGGCAGGACGCGCGTGAGGTGCTGGCCGCGCTGCCCGGACTCAGCGAGGGCGGGAACATCCCGAAGCTGCGGCACGAGCTGATGGAGTCCACGGTCGAGGTCGTGACGGATATCTGTCATACCGTCGGCGAGGCGAAAGCGGATCTCGCGGCCAGCGTCGCCGAGCTCCAGACGGCCGCCGACGCCCGGGGCATGGCGCTGGGCTGCACGGGGACCCATCCGATCAGCGACTGGCGAGACGCCGTGATGGCGCCCGTCCAGCGCTATGCCGACCTGGTCGAGCAGATGCAGTGGCTCGCCCGCCGCATCCAGACCTTCGGTGTGCACGTCCATGTGGGCATACGCAACGTCGACAAGGCGATTCCCATTGTCAACGCGCTCTCGGCCTATCTTCCGCACTTTCTCGCGCTGACCGCCTCGAGCCCGTTCTGGAACGGCCACGACACCGGACTGGCCTCCAGCCGCGCGATCATTTTCGGGTCGTTGCCCACGGCCGGGCCGCCGCATCTCCTCACGGACTGGGCGGAGTTCGAGGACTATATGGACACCCTTCTGCGGGCGGGCACCATCCGCAGCATCAAAGAGGTCTGGTGGGACATTCGCCCGCACCCGGATTTCGGCACGGTAGAGATAAGGATGTTCGACGGTATTCCAACGTTGCGTGAGGTCGGGATGGCGGCGGCGCTGTGCCAGAGTTTGGTCACGCTCTTCGACCAGCAACTCGACCGGGGCTACACTCTCCCTCGTCCCGCCGCGTGGGTCGTGCGCGACAACAAATGGCGGGCGACCCGATATGGACTCGACGCCACTGTCATCACCGACGACACCGGCAGTACGGCACCGTTGCGCGACGACCTGTACGAATTGATCCGCGAACTGGAACCCGTGGCCGATCGGCTGGGGTGCGCGGAGGAGTTGAAGGTCGCGAGCGAGGTGCTCGACCAAGGGGCGCCGTACGAGCGGCAGCGCGCGATCCGCGCCGACGGCGGCACCTTGGAGAACGTGGTCGACGGTGCGATCAAAGAGTTTTGCGAGGACAGATTCGTCACCCCGCGGGAGGTGGCCCATGGCGGGCAGTGAGCCTTCCGAGGAGCCGCCCGCGGAGGGAGACGAACCGAAAGAGGCGCCAGGAGGCGCCGTCATGCCGGAGGGGGCCCACATGACGCGGTCGGGACACGGGGTGATGCCCGCGCTTGATGCCGGTGTGCACGGGGAGGCACGGCGGCTGCAGATGCAGCTCGACGCGTTCCTCGCTCAGAACGAGGATGGGCTGATCGCCTTCCGTCGTGATCTGCACATGCATCCCGAGCTCGGCTTCGCCGAGCATCGCACGACTCAGCGGATCTTCGGGCAGCTGACCGCCGCCGGGCTCGAGCCGGTCATGCTCCCCAAGGGCACCGGACTGCTCTGCGACATCGGTCCCGCCGACGGGCCGATGGTCGCCCTGCGGGCGGACATCGACGCGCTCCCGCTGATGGACGAGAAGGACGTGCCCTACCGGTCCACGGTGCCGGGGGTGGCTCACGCCTGCGGTCACGACGTGCACACCACGATGCTCATCGGCGCCGGCCGGTTCCTGGCGCAGCAGGCCGCCGCGGGACTGCTCCCGGGGCGGGTGCGGCTGATCTTCCAGCCCGCCGAGGAGAAGCCCGGGGGGGCGCTCGATGTCATGGCGGCCGGCGGCATCGCCGGCGTGGACCGCGTGTTCGCCCTGCACTGCGACCCGCGGGTCGAGGTCGGTCAGCTCGGGCTGCGCGTGGGGCCGATCACGGCGGCCTGCGACAAGGTCTATGTCAAGGTCACCGGCCCGGGCGGGCACACGGCCCGGCCCCACCTCACCGCCGACCTGGTCTACGCACTCGCCAAGATCGTCACCGAGCTGCCGTCCGCGTTGTCGCGCCGGGTGGACCCGAGGTCGAGCCTGAGCCTGGTCTGGGGCCGGATCGCCGCCGGCTCGGTCGCCAACGCCATCCCCGACGACGGCATCGCCGAGGGCACCGTCCGCTGCCTGGACGACGACGCGTGGCACCGCGCGCCGGAGATGATGAAGTCGCTGCTGCAGTCGGTCGCGGCGGCCTACGACGTCGATGCGTCGCTCGACTACGTCCGGGGCGTGCCGCCCACCGTCAACGAGGCGCAGAGCGTGCAGATGTTCCGCGACGCCGCCGGCCAGGTGCTGGGCGAGGACGGCGTCGTGCCCACCCCGCAGAGCCTCGGCGGCGAGGACTTCGGCTGGTACCTCGAGTCCATCCCCGGAGCGCTCGCCCGGCTCGGCGTCCGCACCCCTGGCTCGACTCTCGACTACGACCTGCACCGCGGTGACTTCGACATCGACGAGCGCTGCATCGCGGTGGGCGTCCGGGTCATGGCCGCCACCGCGCTGACCGCGCTGTGGGATGGGCAGCGGCCGACCGGCAGCGAGGCCGTCGAGGGCGCCGCGCTGGCCTGACCGGACGGCTTGCTCCAGGGCTGTGACCAGTGACGATGGGCTCTCGCCTTGATAACGGACGAGTTGCGAAACAGTACGGCACTTGGGACCAGTTTGGGTGACCCGGTAGTGTCCGATCGATTTCGTGCTGATCGGCACGTTTCTATCGGGTTGGGAACTGGGAGGAGCTGCCTTGCGTCGTGCACTGAAGATCGCCGTCGTGACGCTGACCGGCGCGGCGGTCACGCTGAGCGCCGCCGCATGCGGTGGTAAGAAGACCACCGACGGCAGCGGCGCGGACGGTAAGAAGACCCTCAAGGTAGGCCTGGCCTTCGACATCGGGGGCCGGGGTGCCCAGTCGTTCAACGACGCGGCCGCCGCGGGTCGCGACAAGGACAAGTCCGAGCTCAGCTTCATGACCGAGGAGATCTCGGCCAAGCCCGACGAGCCGGACGCCGACAAGGAGGCGCGCCTCAGGCTGCTGGCGTCCAAGGGCTACAACCCGGTGGTCGGCGTGGGCTTCGCCTACACCTCCTCGATCATCAAGGTCGCCAAGGACTTCCCCGACACCAAGTTCCTGTCCGTGGACGCGGACCAGTGCAAGGTCGAGGGCGCAAACGTGGAGGGTGCGTGCTTCGCCGAGGAGCAGGGCTCATTCCTGGTCGGCGCGGCCGCCGCGCTGAAGTCCAAGACCGGCACGGTCGGCTTCATCGGCGGGGTCAACGTCCCGCTGATCCAGAAGTTCTTCGCCGGATATGCGGCCGGTGCCAAGGCGGCCAAGCCCGGCATCAAGGTCCTGCCGGCGAAGTACCTCACCCAGCCGCCGAACTTCGACGGCTTCAAGAACCCGGCGCTCGGCAACGAGGCGGCCAAGGGTCAGCTCGACTCCGGTGCGGACGTCATCTACCACGCCGCCGGCGGCGCCGGCATCGGCGTGATCAAGACCACCGCCGCGGCGAAGAAGTGGGCCATCGGCGTCGACTCCGACCAGTACAACCTGCCGGCGCTGTCCGACTCCAAGGAGTACCTGCTCACCTCGATGGTGAAGCGGGTGGACATCGCGGTGTTCGACTTCGTGAAGTCGGTCTCCGACAACAGCTTCAAGGGCGGCACGAAGAAGTTCGACCTGTCCAACGACGGTGTCGGCTACTCCCTGTCGGGCGGCAAGGTCGATGACATCAAGGTCAAGCTGGACGGGTTCAAGAAGGACATCGTCGACGGCAAGACCACGGTGCCGTCCACCTCGTAGTCGCATCCATCGTGGCCGTGCCCCCGCCCGGATCACCCGGCCGGGGGCACGCGGA
>JAOPYH010000285.1 GCA_025964715.1 Streptosporangiaceae bacterium
CACGTCCCCGGCGGCGTGGTGGTGTCGGCAGCGTCCTTCTTGACCTTGATGATCCGGCACACCGATCCGGCTCGCGGTCGCCAGGCGATGAGCGTCATGCGGCACCTCGCTCGGGACGTGGGGGCAGTTCGGGAAGGGGCCGGTCATCGAGCGAGAGCTGACCGAATCGCTCCGTCTCGTGGAGCACGGCCAGGTACTCGTTCTCGTGCTCCCACGCCGTCACCGCACGCGCATGGGCATTGCGCGCCAGGCGACGACAGTTGCCGTCGCAGTAGCGCCGCGTAGGCGCGTGTGGTCTGCCCTCGTAGTCGAGCCCGGCGTCGAACTGGCCGCCACAGTGGGCGCAGTTGCGCGGGACCGGCTGTCGATCAAGCTTGGCGGTCACTGCCACCCCTTCTTCGCGTCCCACTGGGCCCAGTCCGCGGGCTGCACGAACCGGCCGCCTTTGGTCGGGCCAGGCCGTGCCAGGCCAGCGATCCGGTACAGGTAGGCGGCGTAGGAGGAGCACACGACGTGCAGCGGGGCGGCGTTGCCGTTCCAGTCCAGGTCGTCGGGTGACGGCAAGCCCAGGTCACAGCCCGCGTCGGCGACGATCGCCGGCCAGTCGTAGGGAGCGCGCAGCATGGCCTCGGCGTGCTTGGCGACCGTGTACCGCTGTTCGTCGGTCTTGGGTTGGTCGGCGTTGCTCACCGTTGCCGGGCTGGCGAGGTAGTCCCGCATGTCGACCCAACCGACACCGCCGGGCCTGCCTTCGAGTCCGATCAGCGCGCCCTTGTCGTCGAGGTGGTGGGCGATGACGACGTGGTTGATGCCGTGCGGTAGGCCGCGGAGCCAGGCGCCGAAACGGATGAGCGCGCCACCGATGCCGCCGGTTTTAACGGCTAGAACGTCTCCAACGCCGACGTTCACGACGCCTCCCCAAACTCGACCCGCACGTAGGCGAGCGCGGCGTGGGAGTCGTGGACGGCGAGGGCGACCGCTACCGACGGGTCGAAGGCGGGCGCGTGGGGTCCGCAGCGGCGACCGTGGATGCCGTCCACGACGACGGGCTGCGCGTGGCAGCCGTACAGCGGGCCGTGCGTGCAGCCACGCCACTGCGGCGGGGGCTCGGGCTTCATGCCGCGCTCCCCATGTGCACTGACGGCCACGTGACGGCCGCCAACGCCCGAACCTGTGCGACGGGCATCTCCACCACCGGAAAGCCCAGAGCCTCCAGCCCGGCGGCCCTGAGCCACCACGCGTCGGCCTGGTTGTCGTCGCGGACGTCCATGCCGGTCCGCTTGTAGAGCGCCATCCGCATGTCGGCCTTGCCGGCGTTCCCGGAGCCGGTGGCCCACTTCTTGAGCGTGGCGGCGGTGACCAGCGCGTAGGGCACGGACGCCCGCAGGCACATCAGACGGATGACGCCCTGTGCGAGCCCCGTCTTGCCCGCTCCATGGGCGTGTGTCGGCAGGTCCTCGATGACGACCAGATCGGCTCCGAAGCAGGACGTCCCCATTGCGCAGGCGAGGTCGAGAAGTCGCTCGTCTCCCCGGTCGGCCTTGCCGCCGATCGTGATCAGCGACCCGTCCGAGAGCGCGATCCCGGTGGCTGTCAGCGACGGGTCGACGCCGATGACGGTGGGGGCGGTCACGCGTCCGCCCTCCGAGTCCGGTAGCGCTGCGCCTTGTCACGTGCGCAGGTCCGGCAAATCCGTTCGCCGGACCAGATCGTGGTATTCGCCTCGTCGAACAGATGACCATTCCGACAATGGGTCTTGGCGGCATTCAACGCAGCCGGAGCTATCGGAGAGCGCATCAGATTCTCGCGGGGGGTTACAGGCTCCAAGTGGGTCGGCGCGACACAGCTCCTCACGCGACACAGGTGGTCAAGGTGCATTCCTTCCGGAATGGGCCCGACGTGGTGTTCGTAGGAGACCCGATGCGCAACGAGAGAGCGACCGTCACCCCAGACCACGCCGTATCCGCGACTGTTGATCCCGCCGGTGTAGATCCAGCAGCCCGTCACCTCGTCTCGGGATATCTTCGCCATGAGGCGGGTGATTGCCGGCGTGACGCTGTAGGTCCTCACGCCGCACCGCCCGTCGTCGGCTGCGCGCCGAGTCCGTCGATGACGAGGGAGGCTTCCCGCGTCGTCAGCTCCTTCGTGTTGCCGATCTCGCGGCCGACTTCCTGCGAGATGTAGGCGAGGGCGGCGTCCCGGTCGCTGAGCTTGTTGTCGTTCAGTGCGGCGAAGAGCTGCTTGCTCTGCGCGTCGGTGATGCCGGGTTCTGCGGGCGGCTTCGGGGCAACGTCGGCAAGGGGCTGCACGACGTAGGGCGCGCGCTTGCCCTTGGAGACGGTCAGGGCCAGCTTCAGCGGCTTGTCGAGGTGGCTCATGGCCTGGATGCGGATGCCGCCGACGTCCTGCCCGCCGAAGCGCACCGTCTCGTCGCGGTAGAGGGTGAGCCGCTTGCCGACGTAGGTGGATGCGTCCTTCGTCCAGGCGGCGACCATGACTCGGCGCATGGACTTGGACGGCTTGAAGGGTCGGTCAGCCGGGAACTCGGCGAGGTAGATGGCGACCGGCTGGTCCTCGGAGCCGGTCTTGCGGACCTCCGTGATAGTGAACGTGCGCGGCCCCGACATGAGGTCATCGCTGTTCATCTGGTCCGACCGGGGGGCAATGGTCTCGGTGAGGTCGAGCACGTCAGAGCTCCTCACCATCGAACGGAACTTCTTCCCACTCGGTCACCTGTCGGCGCAGGAGCTTCTGCTTGCCCCTGGCTGCGAACTGGCGGCGCCCGTCCGCCTTGATGTCAGCCGCGATCCACTGACGAGCCGCCTGCTCGGTGAAAGGTCCGGGGTGGATTCCCTGCGAGTGGCGCACGGACCACTCCTCGCGCCACTTCTTTCCGGGCACGTCAGATCACCATTTCCTCAAAGTCAGGAGTGCGCTCGGTCATGGGAAGGCCGTCAACTGCGGCCTGGTAGCTCGCGACCATTTCGGCGGAGGTGTCCTCGAAGGTCGAGACGGCAGCGACGATGGCGTCGAACCACCGCTGATCGGGCGTCACGCGCTTCACGTACAGCGGCATCCCGCCGCAGTAGGAGACGTAGTCGATCCACGCCCGGCCGGAGACGAGCAGGCCGCATTGCAGTTGAGGCATGTTCTCGGCGGGCACTTCGCCGGAGAGGATCGTCTGCAGCTGTTTCTTCGGCCGCCGCGACTTGACTTCGATCAGTCCGTCGTCACCGACCAACCCGTCCGGGCTGTAGCCGAGCGTCCACGTGTCCTCGCGCCGCACCATGAATCCGGTGTTCGTGACCGGCGCGAAGTTCTCGCTGTAGACCTCGACCGCTCGCGGCTCGTCCTCGACACCGCGAAGCATGTCGTCGTTCACGTACGTGGGATCGGTCCAGCCGGTGATGCGCTCGGCGACGAGTTGCGCGGTGAGGGCGCGGGAGTAGTCGTTCTTCGCTGGCTTGATGGTCGAGGGAGTGATGAGTTGGCCGACGACGCTCGCCGTGACCATGCCGCGCCGCTGGTCGAGCCACTCGTCGCTGCCTTGAATCAGGTCCGGCAGTTCAATGAGAGCCATTACGAGACCTGCCGATCGATCGGTTCCGGGCTGGGGTCGTAGCGCTCGTCGAAGCGGGTTGGTATGCCGATCTCGCGGTACGTCGCACACCCGCAGACGGCCAGCCAGCACTGGCCTGCCCCGCCGGTGTGCTGCACGCGGGCGTGGGAGCAGCGGCATGCACCGTCCCCGCCCAGCACCGTCACGGATTCCGCGAGGTAGGCGTCCCGCTCGGCGAGGGCTGCGGCGACGTCGGCGACGGTGGCCCCGCAGGCGACGGCGCGACGGCGAAGGTCCCGCGCCTCGTCGTCGCTGTGAGCGCCGATGCTGTTGCGGAGGAGGAGGGCTGCGGAGAGGGGGGTCATGACGCCGCCGCCATGCGAGCTGCGCGACGGAGTTCGACCCGACGGCGGGCACGGACGACGTCGCGGGCGGTCTCCGGGAGGCAGTTCTGCTCGCGGGCGACCTTGGCGACCTCGGCGTCGAAGGCGGCTTGGCGCTCCTCGGCTTCGCCACGGCGGCGGGCTTGGGCGTCACGGCT
>JAOPYH010000299.1 GCA_025964715.1 Streptosporangiaceae bacterium
ACGCCTCGGACACACCGTGGTCCTCGACCCGGTCACCTGACCCAACTGCAGAAGGACTCGGGACGGGCTGCGCCCGCCCCGCGCTGACGCGCGCCTGCAACCTCGCGATTCACGGGTCTGTGTCGGCCTGGGTTTGGTCCTGGGAGACCATTGCTAGTCGCGGGACGGCGCTTGGTCGACGCACTGCCCGGTGATCCCGAGGGGCGTCGGAGCCGAGTCTTCAGTGGCTGCGAGTCCGCGCTTGCGGGCGGGTCTGGGAGAACCGTCACCCCAAGGCGTGGGCGCCCTTCAGTAGTGGAGTGAGGAACTACCTCGACCGCTAGCTTTGCCTGCCGTGTCCTGAGGTCTGAGGCAAGGCGCCTCTCGGAAAGGTGAACGCAGGGGGATTTGCTCGATCCATCCATCTAGCCGGGACCGGGAGCCGGGGCCGGCGCCATCCCTGCGCGCCAGCCCCGGCGAGTGCGGTGTCACAGCGCTCTGCGAATTTGTGCCACCGCCCAGGCGGCGGTGCCAAGCAGGGTCAGCAGTGCCGTCAGGCGTTGCATGTCGCTCGTGGACATCGGATCACCTCCTCTCGTGACGCGGTCATATGTGGCGCTGCCAGCCTGCTCTATCGGCGGCACCCCGTGCGGAAAAATGATCAGGGGAAAGGTGTAGGCGTCAAGTACTGTGAGTCCGTGCCGGCATCGGACAAGGGCGCGGCCGGATTTGCGCGCGTTGACTGCGAATTGGCCGACTGGCTTACCGATTGCGGCCATCCCTGTCGGCCGTCCCGCGTCGCTGGCTGGCGGGCCGCCGGGCTGTTGCCCAAGCCCACCGGCACGGCCACTCGCACTGGCGACCATCCCGGCCGGGCACCCGCCACCTGGACGAACCCTGAACTCGCCGACGTCCACACACTCGCGTTGCGCCTGGTGACAAGCACTGGCCGCGGATCCAGTACAACCTCTACCGCCCTCTCCCTTGCTGGCGAGGGCCTGCCGATCCCGCCGCTAACCGTGCTGGCCGCCGCCCGCGATCAGCTCAAGCAGCTCCGGATCGCCGTCCACCGCGAACTCGGGATTCGTTCCACCGTCCTACCCGATCCGGAGGACAGCCCCGAGGCGGTGGCCGCCGTCGTCGACAGGTACGTCACCACCAACCCCAGCCTCGAAGGAGTGATCAAGCGCCGACTCGGTGATGCCCCGACGCGCCGGGAGGGGGCAGACGCCCAAAGCGTTGTCACTCTTCTCGCCGAAGCCGCACTCGGATCATCGCCCGATCCCAGAGACACCGAGGTTCTCGACCTCACCCTGCGTGCATTCGGACTCCACGGGCTCGTCGAGCGGGTCGGCGGCGATGGCGGCCCTCAGGCGCTTCCAGGCGGCCCGTCCGATGCGGGCGAAGCGATCGGATTTTTCAGCCTCCCCCGCCTCGAGCATCTCCTGGTCGAGATGCGCCCCGAAGATGTCCACCCCGGGCTACGTGCGACGCGTGAACTCGGACTGGCGCTGGCGGCCGTTCCGGCGGCAGGAGCCCATTTCCTTGGATCCACCGTGTTCGCCCAGTTCCTCACAGACAACAGCTCCCAGGCTGTCGTCCTACGCCTCATCTCTTGGCAAGCGCTTAAAAGGAGTCCCGGCGGAACCGGTGGGATCGCTCAGATAGTTGAGGCCATCCGGGAGCAGGGGTGGTTGCAGGCCGCTGACTGACTGGCCCGGCATTACTGGCGACTGCCAACGGTGTCGGTCCTGGTTGTGGCCTGTGTTGTTGCCGGCTCCTGCTCAGTCGCCGTTGTTCCTGAGCTCATGCTTCCGGGGCCCCTCAACGAGCGGTCGCCCGGCGGCAACCATCCTTGACCCTGTAGGACTGGGGAGTGAACCTACTTGGGGTCGTACTCGGCGCCGTTCTGGCTGGTGGCTTCGCGTTGTGGTCCGGGGAGCTGGGTGCTCGTCGCGGGCGGCAATCCTGGTTTCGGCAGGAGCGCCTCGCTGCCGCATCTGACTACCTGCGCCGCATAGATCTAGCGATACATCGCTTCGCGATGGGCAACTCCGTCGTGGCCGGTACCTCAGCAATCGAGAAGTTGTCAGCTTCCGAGGTCGTCGCAATCATGGGTGAGCTACTTGAAGCGCAGTCGCGTGTGACTTTGCTAGGCCCCGACGCGCTCGTAGAGGCCGCCCAGGAGCTCTACGGCACAGTCCTGGCCATGAGCGCAAAGGCTCCTTTGGCCGCCGATGCCCCAGCTGCTCGCCAGCGCTTCGTTGAAGCCTGCAGGACGGCTCTGAAGAAGGATCCCGCTCTGTAGGGCGAAGATTCAGTGGGCTTCGAGGACCGGTCAAGCGCTTGCCCCATACGGCAAGGTGGGGGGCAGAAGCCGTGGGAGGCCGCGGTCGGCCGCACCACCGGGGTCTTCTTCAAGGCGGGTATCCCTCGGTCCTGAGACGGGGCCGCCGAGGGGTAACCCGCTAACGCAGCCGACCCGAGTCGCATGCCTGCCGCTCTGATTCTGGCGGCTTCCGACGTGAGTCCCGAGGCCAAGCTCGCGCATCGACGCGGCGCTCGAGGTGCCCTCACGCCGGCGGCGTATGTACTGCCGCTGAGGTCTGAACTGCTGCCTCGAACGGTGCCACCCCGATGCGTCACGACGGAACGACAGACCTGAGATGCACCAGGTGTGTCCGCTCATGATCTTGTCCCTTGCGGTGGTCAGTCGGAGGCCAGCCGGGGAGCTCCGCGGGCGGGCTGACGCGGCTTCGCGTGGGGCGAGGTTCAGTGCGCCCGCCGTGGTCCTCGAGGGACGCCTGAGGGTGGGGGATTGCCCGCGAGCAGGCGCTGGCGCGTTGCTGCCGTCCGGTGGCGGGTCGCGGCAGAAGCGTGCCGTATACCGCCCCGTTCCCGGGCATCCTTGCGGGCGGCCTATTCGGGACGACCCTCCGGATGCATCCCGCTGGACCTGTCGACTTCCCGATTGGGGTTCCCTTGCGGGACGCCGGCGCTGCGGCTACCGGCGTTATGCACGTCGCCGTAGGCAGTCCTGTTAACGGGCGTCGCCCGTCCGATCGCGAGGAGGCGAGGGAGTCAGCTTTGGCCGCCGTTGACAAGGTGGCCGCCGCATCAACTAGGACTCTCCCGACGCCGGCGAGGGCAGAGGTCCCGACGTCCGGGCCGCCGGCATGACGCACGCCCTGCCCAAGGTTCGGACGCTGAGACGCGGAATGTGGGCTGCGTGCCCGAGGGGATTGTCCGGGGATGGGCGCGAGACCTGCGAAGCCTCAGCCACTCCCCCTGGCGGGTCAGGCCGCGAGGCTCGCGTCAAGAGCATGCCCGGACATGCCGATCTCCTTGCGGAACGAAGGAGGCAACGTGACCTACCCGCAACACCATGACGTCCAACAGTTCCCGGGCGGCATCGTCCCCCTCACGCAGGAGGACCAGGAGCACGACAACCCCGTCGTCCAGCACCTCTCGGTGTTCAAGACGCGGGCTCGGATGCTGGACGACTCGCGGGTCGAGGCCAAGGCGCAGCAACTCCAGGCCGCAAGCAGCTACGACGACTGGGGAGGCCTGTCCGACGCCGACAAGGAACTCTGGCGGCACATGGCCCGGCTGGAACTCTGCTGAGATAACCCAAGCAGATGGCCGGTCGGCCATTCCCCGGAAGCGTCCAGGACGATGCCACGGAACCTGGCGATTACGGATCGCCGCCCCCACGCGCTGTCGCAGTGGAGGATCCCTGAACGAGACGCATCGCCCGGCGAACTGGTGCCCCAACACGGCAAGTGTGCGGGTCGGCCGTCTGCGGCCGTCCGCAGTCGCGCGGGGGAGCGGCGCCCTGAAGGCGGCTTGAGGGACAGAGGCTGCGGTCAGGTGACACCCGTGGTCCGCGCCGGGCGGTGGGCCTTTTAGAGCTCGGTTGGCTGGTCCGCCAGAAAGGAGAGGATGCGCCGCCCCAAGGGGGACACACGCGCCGTCAGAAACATCGCGCCTGACTCTGGGATGTCATCGACCTCTGGATTGATCAGCGTGAGGTCGGTCAGGCGCTTCTGGACGGGGGAGGCCAGGGCCTCCGAGCGAAGCTCCTTGGCGATCAACAACCAGTTCGACTCGATGGGGTCTTGGGCGCCACCGACGGGACCAGCGGCGCCGACGGCGTGGAGGCCACGAATCTCGAGAACTTTGAGCTTGTCCAGCGTGTCCACCACGATGTGCAAGTCATCCACCCGGGTGCCGTCGCCGCCGCCCATCGCCACGGCGAGTACGCGCGCCAGCGCTCGGATCTTCTCAGTCGCCCGTGCATGAGCCGCTGCTCTGAGCGTGTCTCCTAGCAGGTCGCCGACCGCATCGTCGTTGGCGGCGCGGCTCACCACTTGGTCGGGCGTCAGTCCGCTGAACTGGGCAGTCTGATGCAGCGTGTCGGCAACGCGGCGGGCCTGCCGTTCTCTCGTCGCTTCGAAGTACTCCAAGAGCGGAGTCGCAGGTACCCCAAGCTTGTCCAGGAGCGCAGCCGCAAGCTTCGCCTCCGCCTGCCAGGCATACGGCTCAAGTTCTGTCACATGCACCCCGCGAAGTCGAAAGGGTGAGGAGCCGGGCCGAAGCCCCCGTTTTGGAACGCCAGTCCTGGCCGACACCGTATGACCGGTGCTTAGGCGGTGCCCCCTGTGGCTGTCGAGTCATCTCTCGGGGTGCCCGTTAGGGGCCGCTCAGAGCCACGACACCCCGGCCTCTGCTTGCCGTGCGGACCAGGCGGTCGAGGGCACCATCGGCAAGGTGAGCAAGAGAAATCGTCACGTCGTGCTGCCGCTGAGCGAGTGGCGCGAACTGGATGCGCGTAGTCGGCGTGAGGTGCGCAAGGCCACGCGACGGGGCGAAAGGTACTCCGACCCCTACGTGGCGGCCGTGGCTTACGCCTGGGCGGCGGAAGTGAGTCGGGTCGACGCCCTACGTCCATCCAGCCGCGAGCGAATCGCCGACCTGGGCATTGGGGCCGCGATCATGGCTGTCATCGGCGCGCTACTGGGACCGGTCGCAGCAGGTGGGTTTCTAGGTGGAGGACTCAGCTGGCCGGAACGCCGCCTCGCCCGACGCCTTCTCGCTCTCGGACCACCGAACACGTAGGCCAACCAGAAAGGCGCCCTGAAGGGCCGTTCAGAGCGACTCAGAGAACGGCCTCTGGGATGCCCTCCCTCACTGGGGCTGAGGGCTCATGTCCGAGTGGCACGCTCGTGATCAAGGTCCGTGTCGAAGACCTCACGTGCGATGGTCCTGGAGTCGTTCTCGTCCAGCCACCGGACGTCATACAAG
>JAOPYH010000300.1 GCA_025964715.1 Streptosporangiaceae bacterium
CCGGTGCGACCAGCATCTGCGCGACGAGGAAAACGCCGGCCTGCACGCAACGATCGCCTGGGTCGACGCCCTCACCGACGACGAACTCGAGCAGCTCCAGCAGCCGGCGTACCGCGCAGGGCGCGACCTCCAGGCCGAGCTGGCCGGAGTGCCCCCGGCTCGCTGAGAGCGTTAGGCCGACTCCTCACCTCGCGCGCGGCGAAGCCGGCCGTCGCTGGTCAGACGGGAGGCACCTCGGCGGCGGTCAGGTACAGGAAGTCGGCGAGTCTCGGGGGCGGACAGCAGCGCGTTGATGACGGTCTCGGCCTCCGACCAGGCAAGTCTGCGGGCAGACACCCGTACGTCCTCGCCACTCGTCGTACAGGAGGGCTGACCTCCGACCGGGCGGCCGTTGCCGCCTGTCCCGCATTCTGCCCGTCGCCAACAGCGTTGGACGGCAGAAGTCCCGACCCTGCGACCTGACCGGGGAGTTGCTGATGGTCTCGGGTCGCTCAGGTTCCTGCAGCGCGCAGGCCGACATCAGGCCGCGGACCCCAGCGGCGCCGGCCGGCGTTTCCGCCGAGAGCGGGCCGCAGGAGCCGGATCGTGGGTCGCGGTCGGTCGCTGCGGTTGAGCGATGGGTGCACAAGCCTCCGGCCCGAGCGGGCTGGTCGCCGTCCAGACGTTGCTGTCTAGCGGTGGAGGGTGCCGGTCAGTTCGAGGGTGGTGTCGAGGATATCTCGGGCGAGGGTGACGATGTTGCGCGGCCGAGCGGTGAGCGGGTCGAGCGTCGCGTCATCAGGGTGGGCCTTGTGCCGGGCGATCTCCCGCAGGCAGGCTTCGAGCTCGTGGTCGATGTGTCCGCTGCGTTCGAGTAGGCGGATGGCGACTCCACGGTCTGCGCCGCCGAGTTGAGGCACGAGGCTCCTGAGTTCGGCGGCTAGGGAGGGATTCTGCCGTAGTCGCGCTGTGAGCGGTTGGTGGATGACTTCTGCGGGCAGGTCGTTCAAGCGCACGGCCCGTGTGAGTGCCCGGGCGTGCTCGAGCACTTCCCGTGCGGTCTTGGCTGCGGCCGCGCCCAGTTCGGACCACTGCAGGAAGGCGTGCCAGGGGCCCGCGTCCGGGCGCTGGTAGGCGCTGACAAGTTCCGTGACGAGCTGGTGGTCGGGCCTGAGTCGGGCGATGGCGGCCGCGGTTCCGTGCGACAGCCACGGCAGGACTTCGGGGCCGCCGGCGCTGATGTCCGAATGCAGGCCCGCCAGGACATCTTCGAGCCAGCTCGCGTCCTCCGGATCGGAGGGGAAGTTCTCGACGAGGACGTGGAGGGCCGTCCAGACGGGATAGAAGCCGCCGATCGTCCCCGAACCGCCACCTCGGAGAACGGACAAGACAGCGTCACGCAATATGTCTGCGGGAGCGTTGGTGCGCGAGAGGAAGCTCAGCCCGGTTGCGCTGACCCTCAACTGCCGGTGCTGATCGAGGAGTTCGGCCAGGTCGGGGTACGTGTCGGGATAGTCGTGGGCTACAGCGAGGATCTCCTCGAGGACCTCGGTGCCGACAGAACTGTACGGGCTGAAGCGCTTGAGGTAATCAGGACCGAACGCGTCCTTGATGTCGTTCCAGTGCTTGCACACGAACCCGAAGAAGACCTGCCGGTTCGCGATAGGATGTTGGATCGCTAGTGGGTGTCCGCTGGCCTCCTTGAGGTCGGTCAGCCGGGGAAGCTCGCCGAGTTCGGCAAGAGCGCAGAAGCCGGCCGCCCGGCGGCCTTCGTGGTCCAGGCCGGTGGCGCGGACCTCTTGAATGAGCTCTTCGATCGCGTGTTCCGGGATGGTGCCGCCGTCGTGGAGCCTTCGGGCGTAAGCAGCTGCCGCGAGGAGACGGACCGTCGTGTCGGCCTCCGTGCGGTAGAGCGCGAGGAGGGTGGTGACCGTGTCGTCGACGGCTGGAAACTCGCCGAGCGCCTCGACGAGGCGAGCACGCAGGGGAGCACTCAGCGGTCGGCGTGCAGCCAGGAGGTGCCGCACCTCGGTGTCGTCGCGGAACCCGTACCCGATGGCCGCCAAAGGTGCTTCCGGCCGGTCGAGGCGGTCCTGGGCCCTTTGGCGTACTTGGTCGTCGGCGGGGAAATGGACGAAGGCACTCGCTTCCGGGTCCGACAGCCACGTGCGGCGCCCCTTGGCGAGGGCCTGGGCAAGCAGGTCGGCAACTCGTGCGTCGGGGGCATCGAGTCGCTGGTTCAGGGGGCCGAGCGCCTCGATGACAGCCGCCTGGTCCGAAGCCTTCGGGCCCACGACGGCCAGGACGTCCAGAGCCTCAGCGGGATCGGCGATGATGTCGGGCAGGTAGCTGATCGCCTGGTCAGGGACCGTGTCGGAGGTGACCAGGTCGTTGAGGGCCTGGCGGGCCGTCGGGTCGTCGGTCCAGCCGTCAAGCAGGGCTCGGATGCCCCAGCCGGCGCCGACGTTCTCCGGGAGTTTGGCGATGATCTGATCGCGGACCCAGTCGGTGCGTGCGATGAGCGAGGCGAAGTAGAGATCGCGTAGTGACAGGTAAGTCTGGGCACGCAGGAACGTCCCCACGGCCGAGACAACCTCGGAGTCGGCTCGGTATTCCCGTGCGAGCTGCGCCCACGGCAGGTAGTCGATCAGCAGACCGGATGCCTCGAAGTCCGGGCGTGCGGGCGAGAGGAGGTACAGAAGATACCGGCGCGCCTCGGGACGATCTGTGTAGCCCTGGAGAATGACCAGGGTAGAGGGCACCTCGGCATGGCCGTAGCGGAACCGCTCGTGCTGCGCAGGATCTGCGTCCGGCTGGAAGGCATCAAAGATCGTCTGGTCGTCCGGATAGCTGTCGAACATGAGCTCCATGACACCCTCAGACCAGGCGGAGTTCCGCGGTGCTGATCGCAGCAACTCGATAAGGACCGAGCGGTAGTCTGTCCCGCTGTCGCCGCGGTGAAGGTCG
>JAOPYH010000316.1 GCA_025964715.1 Streptosporangiaceae bacterium
GCCGCTCGATCGGACCGGGGAAGGCGTCCCAGCGGCCGGCGAACTCAAAGAACTGGTCCTTGACCGGGGTGTCCTTGTCGAGCCCGAGCATGAGGGCGTGGTTGGGCCAGGACCCGACGACGTTGAGAGCCACCCGCCCCACGCCCGGCTCATAGCCGTTGATGTTGTCGAACACCAGGGCCGGACCCCGGTCGGTGAGGTTCGAGGTCGCGCGGGACGCCGCCCCAAGGTCGGGCTCGGGGTCGACGGGTTCGGAATACGTCAGCAACTGACCATTACGGTCGAGCGTCGCCAGAAAATCCCGCAGATCGGCATAGGCCATATCAGACGCCTCAAGCCGTGACGGCGATGCTGCCGTCCACAGGGCCGGTGGGGGCGACAGCATCGGGATGCTTGCCCAGCTGCATGCCCGCCCAGCGCCGCAGCGTCGGCAGGTCCAGCCCGAACTGATCGAGGGTACGTCCGACGATGTGCTCGACAACGTCGGCGAGGCTCGAAGGGTGGTTGTAGAAAGCGGGTGTCGGGGGTAGGACCGTGGCCCCCATCTGGGAGAGCGCGAGGAGGTTCTCCAGGTGGACCGTTGAGAGCGGGGTCTCGCGTGCCACCAGCACCAGCCGGCGACGCTCCTTCAGCGTCACGTCCGCTGCCCGGCCGATGAGGTCGTCCGCGTAGCCGGTGCGGATGCCGGCGACCGTCTTCATGCTGCACGGGACGACCACCATGCCGTCCGTCCGAAATGAACCACTGGAAATCGTCGCGCCCTGGTCCTCCGGCGCGTGATTGACGCTCGCCAGGTCGGTGACCTCGCGCATCGTGTACGGAGTCTCCTCCGCGATGACGGCCCGAGCCCACCGGCTCACCACCAGATGGGACTCCACCTCGAGCTCACGCAGGGCCTCGAGCAGGCGAACCCCGATGATCACTCCGGTGGCCCCCGTCATCGCAACGACGAGTCGCACGGCAACCTCCCCCGAACAGCTGTGTCTTGCCTTGCTACGGCGCCGTGGGATGCTCACGTCGCGCAGGCGTGCTTGTGCCGTCCCACCGGTAACGGTCGGTGTGCCCGAGCCCGAGCAACTGCAACACGCGCTCGACCAGCTCCTCCTGCAGCTCGGCCAGCGTCTCCGGGACGTTGTAATAGGTCGGGATCATCGGATACACGATCGCGCCGGCCTCGGTGACCGCGACCATGTTCCGGAGGTGTGCAAGGTGCAGAGGGGTCTCTCGCAGGCAGAGCACCAGCCTTCGGCGTTCTTTCAAGGCGACGTCGGCGGCGCGTTCGATCAAATCCAGGGCGAGCCCATGGGCTATCCGTCCGAGCACACCTGCCGCGCAGGGCAGGATCACCATCGCGTCATAGGGATAACTGCCACTGGTCACCGGGCCGGAAAGGTCGGCAGGGTCCAGCATCCGTATCTTCGGTGAGGTGGCGCCCAGCGCCTCCGCGACCGAGTCAGGGTCCTCCTGTGTGCCGAACTCCAACGCCGTGAGTTTGCGTCCGTTGGCCGACACCAGTAAGTCCACGTGGGCGACACGATCATCGTTCTGCAACACCCTCAGCAACCGCTTGGCCGCGCCGGTGCCTCCCGCTCCGGTGACGGCCACCGTTAGTCGCCGCTGTTCCACCATGGGCCGCTCCTTCAACGCGAGCCGATGTCACTCCTTGTCGCGGCCGGTGATCTTGTCGACGGCTTTGTCGGCCGCGGCCACAGCGGGCCCGGTCGCCTTCAGGATGCCCGGCCGAGGCGGGATGTGCGGGTGCGGCCGGGTCGGAGCGATCTTCTTGCCCTTCTCCAGCTTGTCGCCGAGCTCATCGCCCTCTTCTGGGCTGAGAACCTTCTGAAGCTCCGGCCACACTCGATTCTCCTCGTAAGTGATGTGCTCCCGGCCCTCCGGGATGAACCTCAGGACCAGCTCCTCGAACTTCGGATCACCAGGCTCCACGTCCAACAGGTCGTTCAAGATGTGCTTGGCCTGTTGTTCCTGCTCGATAGCCTTGTCGGCCAGCTGGTCCCCGTCGGGCACCTTGTCCCGGACGGTCGGCCAGAAGTACTCCTCCTCAACGGCCTCGTGCTTGGACTCCTCGATGATCAGCTGGTCGACGAGCCTCCCCCGCAGCTCCAATTGCTCGGCAGTGCCGCCGACCGCCGCCGCCGGGGGCGTCTCCAGCTCCGCCAGCACCCGCTTCACCTCTTCGTGGTCCTTTCGAAGCACATCGAACACGTTCGCCATGGCTGCCCCCCGATGACTATGTTCCGGCCCGTCCTACCTGCCCGAACGCCTCATGACAAAACGTCCGACACAGCAAAGACCCTCCTCACGGGTCCGGGCCGCGGCGAAGCCGAGGGGATGTTCGGCGACCCGCCGTACAGGCAGGTCGTGGCGACACGAAAGACTTCCCCGACCTATCCGGGCCGTGCACGGCCCGAGAACCCGCACCCTCGGACGCGCCATCGCATGGAACCGCTCGACGGGACAACGAAAGGAAGCCGATGAGGACAGCAGCCGCCATCCCCCCGACAACGGGCGGGCCCAACCTACGGACGAGACGATTCCTGCGGCGTCTCACGCTCGCTACCGGCGGCGGCATGTTCATCGATGGCTTCGTCTTCGCCTCGGTGGCCGCCGCCCTCGCCGGAAGCGCCATGTCGCGCGACATAGGCGTCACCTCGACGTGGAGCGCGCTGATCTCCTCGTCCACGTTGCTGGGCACCTTTGCCGGCGGCCTGTTGCTCGGCTATGTCACCGACCGGCTGGGCCGGCGACCGATGTTCACCATCGACCTGTCGGTCTTCCTCGGTTGCGCGGTGCTGATGCTCTTCGTCACCGCACCCTGGCACCTGTTCGTCCTCGGCCTGGTGATGGGCGTGGCCGTCGGCGCGGACTACTCCATTGGCTCGCCCCTGCTCTGCGAGTTCGTGCCGAGCGCCAGGCGAGGCCACTACCTGGGCATCCTAGAGATCCTGTGGAACGTCGGGTACGTGGTCGCCTACCTCATCGGCTTCCTCATCAACAGCCACTGGCCGGGTGCTTGGCACATCACCCTGGCCGCGAGCGCGGTCCCTGCGGTGTTCTGCCTGCTGGTACGCCACGGGCTCCCCGAGTCGCCGCGCTGGCTGATCTCCAAGGGCCGGCGGAACGAGGCCATCGCGATCATCGAGCACGACCTGGACGCCACTGCGGAAATCGAGGACTTCAGCGCCGAGCAGCCGGAGCGAACCCGCTACCGGTCGCTGTTCTCCGCCGACTACCTCGGGCGTACGGTCTTCGTCTGCACATTCTGGATGTGCATCGTGCTGCCCTACTTCGCGCTGACCTTCTTCCAGCCCACTGTGCTCAAGGCGATCGGCCTGGGCGGCAGCGCACTCGCCGGCGCCGTGCTCGGGACCGTGATCGCCTTGCTCGGCGCAGCCACCGGCTGGTACCTCGTCGACCGGGTGGGCCGGCGGAAGATCCTGATCTGGCCGATGTTCGGCTGCGCGCTCGCCCTGTTCCTGGTCAGCCTCGGACACCTGCTGCCGATCTGGCTGAGCACAGTGTGCTTCTTCGGCTACCTGTTCTCCTACGGCATCATGAGCATCCTGCCCGGTATCTATCCCGAAGAGGTCTTTCCCACCTCGATCCGCACCTCCGGTGTGGGCCTGGCCTCAGCGGCCAGCCGGATCGGCGCGGCGGCCGGCACCTTCCTGCTGCCGATCTCCCTGGTCCACCTCGGCCTGACCTGGTCCATGATCTTCATGGGCACGGTCTCCCTGATCGGCGGCGCCACCGCACTGGCGTGGGCACCCGAGACCAACGGGATGAAGCTGACCGAGACCGCGCACCGGGACGCCCACCGCGTGAAGCGGACCATCGCTCGGGTGCCCCTGGCCGAGTCCGTCGGCAGGTAGTGAGGGTGAACAGAGGGTTCAGGCCCGGACAAGCCCGTGCGGGTCGAGGACGAACTTCTGGGCGACACCACTGTCGAACTCGGCGTACCCGCGCGGGGCCTCATCCAGGCTGATCACGGTGGCGTTGACCGCCTTGGCGATGTGGACCCGGTCGTGCAGGATCGCGTTCATGAGGCTGCGGTGGTAACGCATCACCGGGCACTGCCCTGTGGTGAACGAGTGCGATTTGGCCCAGCCCAGGCCGATCCGGATGGACAGCGAGCCCTCCTTGGCGGCATCGTCGGCCGCGCCCGGGTCTCCGGTCACGTACAGCCCGGGGATGCCGAGCTTGCCGGCGGCCCGGGTGACCTCCATGATCGAGTTGAGCACGGTGGCCGGCGCCTCGCCGGCGTCGGCTCCGTGCCCACGAGCCTCGAAGCCGACGGCGTCGATCGCGGCGTCGACCTCGGGCACGCCGAGGATCTGCTCGATCTGCTCGGGGAGCGTCGCGCTGTCTGTGAGATCGACCGTTTCGCAACCGAAGCTGCGCGCCTGCTCCAGCCGGTCACCATTCATGTCCCCGACGATGACGACCGAGGCGCCGAGGAACTGTGCGGAATGCGCGGCCGCGAGACCGACCGGGCCCGCTCCGGCCACGTACACCGTGGACCCGGAGGTGACGCCCGCGGTGACCGCACCGTGGTAACCGGTCGGGAAGATGTCCGAGAGCATCGTCAGGTCGCGGATCTTCTCCATCGCGTGGTCCCGGTCGGGGAACTTCAGCAGGTTCCAGTCCGCGTACGGGACCATCACGTACTCGGCCTGGCCACCGACCCAGCCGCCCATGTCGACGTAGCCGTAGGCCGAGCCGGGCCGGTCGGGGTTGACGTTGAGACAGACGCCGGTGTGCCCCTCTTTGCACATGCGGCAGCGGCCGCAGGCGATGTTGAAGGGCACCGAGCACAGGTCGCCCTGCTTGATGAACTCGACGTCGCGGCCGACCTCTATCACCTCGCCGGTGATCTCGTGCCCGAGCACCAGCCCGGCCGGCGCGGTGGTTCGGCCGCGGACCATGTGCTGGTCGGAGCCGCAGATGTTGGTCGTCACGACCTTGAGGATCACACCGTGCTCGCACTTGCGGCCGACGTTGGCCGGGTTGACTCCGGGGCCGTCCTTGAGGACCAACCCTGGATAGTCGATGGTCTGCACCTCGACCTTGCCCGGGCGAACGTATGCCACTGCCTTGTTGCCAGCCACGTCGCTGTCTCCTGTCTGGTCCGCGTCCTCTGCGTCACGGCGGATCGTATGCTCGGTCGCGGCCAAAGAGAAGAGCCCCATTGCCGGTCCTTATGTACTGCCGGGCACTCAGCTCGTTCGCGGCTCCGGTACGGCCGGCACCCTCGCATCCGTCTGGGCCGTGGTCTCCAGCCCTCGGCCGGTGGTGCGCGGGCCGAGGATCGCGACGTCGAGGCAGAGGACGACCAGGATGAGCGCCGATCCGGCGAAGACCGTGCCCGGGCCGAAATCTTCGAGCGCGTTGAGGGCGATGAAGGGGATGATCGCCGACGTCGCACGCGACAGGGAGTAGGCGATGCTCACGGCGCTGCTGCGGATGCTGGTCGGAAAGATCTCCGCCTGGTAGATGTGGAAGGCGTTAGAGAACACGTTGGACGCGCAGGTGAGCACGAACCCGGCCGACACGATCAGCGCGGTGTCACGCGCATAGCCGAAGATCAGCCCGGATGCGCCCATGGTGAGCGCCGATCCGACGATGAGCCACTTGCGTTCAACGCGCTCGATGATCGGAATGGAAAGGGCCGATCCGATCGGGTAGCCGAGGAAGCTGATCGCGGCGTAGCCGAGGGACTGCACCACGTTGAAGCCCTTGGCGTGCAGGACCACGGGGGCCAGCGATCCGAAGCCGTAGTAGCCGACGGTCTGCAGAACCTGGAAGATCCACAGCATGACGGTGCGACGGCGGTAGGCTCCGGCGAACATCTGGGTGATGGTGAGGCGGACGGCCGGTTCTTCCGGCGTGGGTGCCGGCGATGGCAGAGGCGCCCGTACGGTCGCCTCGATGCCGGCCACGATCAGCTCTGCTTCGTCGTGACGGCCGTGAGCGATCAGCCAACGCGGCGATTCGGGCAGGTTGCGCCGCATCAGCCACACGATCAGCGCGCCGGTCGCCCCGAATATCAGCAGCCATCGCCAGCCGTCGATCACCAGGTGCTGCTGGGCT
Organism: Streptosporangiaceae bacterium; assembly: GCA_025964715.1. GTDB lineage: Bacteria > Actinomycetota > Actinomycetes > Streptosporangiales > Streptosporangiaceae > Actinomadura_C. Next base: position 6,109 of record JAOPYH010000316.1, read on the forward strand.
ACGAATCTGCCGCCGAGAAAGGCGGCCACCGGCACACCGCAAAAGCCGATCGTGTACGACCAGGCTATATAGCGGCCGCGGCCGAGCCGCGGCATGAACTCGCTCAGATATGTGTCGAGGAGAGTCAGCTCGGCGCCGAGGGCCAGGCCGCTGAGCAGCCGCAGCGCCAGGAACACTTCGAGATTCGGTGCGAACGCCGTGAGCAGTGAGAACAGCGAGAACAGCCCAAGGTTCATCAGAAACAACCGGCGGCGGCCGAAACGGTCGGCGGCGACGCCAAGGCCGATCGCGCCGAAGAACATGCCTATGAACGCGGAGGAGATGACGAGGGACTTCTCATTGGTGTCGAGGTGCCACTGTTCGGCGAGGACGGATCCGAGCACGCCGCCGAGAAATATCTCGTACAGGTCGAAGAAGGCCCCCAGTCCGACAACGGTGATCAGCATCCAGTGCCAGCGCGTCACGGGCAGGCGGTCGAGGCGGGCGGCGATCGATGGGGCGGATGGCTCCATGGCCATGGCAGGCTCCTCATGCGTCAGGGGCGCCGCGCAATTCATCCGGGAGTGCCGTGCATGAAATCATCTCGTCCGGCATTCAACCAGAGGGTGTCCGCATCCTGAGACGTCCGGTGTCCCGGCGGGAACCTGCTAAACAGCCAGGCCGGACACCGTCGCGGGTCGCCGGTACCGCCGCACAGCGGCCATGACCAGGTCCCACACAACACGCATGATCAGCGCTTCCAGCTTTATCCCTTATGTGGGGTGAATATTGAGTGACCAAGCGACGGAGATGCCTATCCGGTCGTTCGTCAGTGGACGCGGGGACCGGTGGCGCTGCCGGGCCGTACCGTGACCCGTACGGAATCGGGACGCAGGCCGCTGGTGGCCGTCAGCTCCTCGAGGACCCGCGGCAGGCCTTCGGCCATGGCCGGCAGGTCAGTGTCAGGGCTCGCATCTATCCGTACACGCAGCTCGGGGCGGTGGAGATCGCCGAAAAGTCCGACCCGCGCCCGTTCGGCGGCCAGGTGCCGGGCCAGTGCGTGTTCGGTGGCGTGGGCGAGGGCGGGGCTGTGCAGCCGGATGGTTCCGGCCGTCTCCCTGCCGTCGTGGGATTTGAGGATGAGCTCCGTAGGTAGCGCACGGGGTCCGCCAGGACGCAGCGATGCACGCAACAGGCGCCATCCGAGCCAGGACAGGACCAGGCCGGCTGCGGCAAGGGCCAGCCACGCCCAGATCCCCCATGCTCGCCACTGCTCCAGCAACGGGCGAGGGAGAAGCGTGCTCCGGGGGTCGATTCCAGGGATATACCCCCGGCCGGCGGCGACACCCAACACACCCGTGGCCATCAACACAAGAGCGATGAGCGTCCACAGCACGCGATTGAGCCGATCCATCAGGTGACCCTCCTCGGTCTGCGGAGCCGCAGCCGGACCCGGGCAGGGGCGGGTGCGGCGAGGCGGGCGAGTTCGGCCTTGACGGCCTCCTCGATGTCGGCTCGGCGGTCGTCGCGGGCCTCGGCCCGCACATCCACCTTCCACAGGCGCCTTCCACGCAGCCGGGCCCGTGCGCTGTTCACTCCGGAGACTCGCGCGGCGGCGTCGGCGAGCCGGCGCTCGGCCGGCCTGCGCAGTACCCACCACTGAGTCTTCTCATCAGCGGTCGCGGGCCGTGCTCGGAGCCGATACGGCCGGCGCGGCCACAGCTCGGCGATGAGCAACAACAGTCCCACCGTCCCCAGGACCGCGGCCACGGCGCGGGTGGGGGGATCGGCGAGCCGTGTGCTCGCAAGGAGGTCATGCCAGCGTCTCAGTGGCAGCAGCCAGGGTGCCCGGTGGAACGCCGCAAGCACGGCCTCCACGGCGATAAGGAGGCCCCCCAGGAGCAGCACCAGGCTCAGCAGGAGCGAGATGACCCGATTGAAGATGCGCATCAGCGGCTCATCCCCCGGGCCGATCCCGGCGGGGGCAGGGTGCTGATGTCGTCAAGTGCTTCGATGACGACGGTGACGTCGCGGTCGTCCCCGGCGGCTTTCAGGACCTGCCGTACCGCTTTGGCCACCGCGGCGCTGACCTCGTGCAGGGGCAGTACGTCGACGGCGATGTGGACCTCCACCGACCGGGGGCTGAGCCGGACCCCGGCGACCTTGCCGTTCGGGCCCATTGTCGCCACCTCGACGGGCGTGGCGTCGCCGACCAGACGGGTGACCCCGGGAACTGCGACAGCCGCGCATGCCACCGCGCGCGCGAGCTGGAGGCGTTCGGTGCCGCTCACCGGACGCGCGGCTCCGGGCCCGGCTTCTCGTCGAGTTCTTCGATGTAGATGTCATCAACGTTGATGTTGACCTCGACGACCTTCAATCCGGTCATGCCCTCGACCCGGTCGATCACGTTCCTCCGCACCGCCTCGCTGATCTCGATGATGCTCTGCCCGTACCACGTGACGATGTCCAGGTCGATCGCGGCCTCCCTCTCACCTACCTCGACCCCGACGCCCTGCGTGACCATGGAGGTATCGGTCTGGCCGGGCACCATGGCGCGCACGCGCCCGAGGCGCCGGGCGATCCCGCGTCCCATGGAGTGCACTCCGGGAATCTCCCGCGTGGCCATACCTGCGATCTTCGCGACGACGGCCTCGGAGATGTGGGTCGTCCCCATATCGGTGGACAGTGAGGCGTAGGTGCGGCCGGCCGCGCCGCCAGGGCGCCGCGCGGGCTGTGCCGACGGCGTGACGGCCTGGCCGGTCTCATTGCGGGGCCCGCCCGTGGGCGCGGTCCTGCTCTCAGGTGTGGTGTCGGACATGCGAGCGCTCCTTGCGTCATCCCCCGGACGGGTGGGCCGCCCAGTGGTCAGCGGCGTGATGCCGAGAACCTGTCGATCAAATCGCGAAGGTCCACATCGCCTTCCAGGACGCAACCCACCCCGTAGCCGATGAGGCCGGCGACCACCGCCGCCACGGCGGCGAAAAAGCCCGCCGACAGCCAGAGCCAGACGATCAGGAACCCGACCAGGAAGCCGTACTGGCGGCGTGACATGGCCTCTCCCTCCAGTCGACCGGTCTCGCGCTCCGCTATTTCATTAGATCCGGCTACCGCGTAAACGTTCCGCGCGAACTTCCGCGCGGCCTTGATCCCGTAGCACGATGGACGGCGCCGCGGCCCATACCGGGTGGTAAACAATCTACGTTTGTGCGAGAATTGCGCGGTTTCGGGCTATTTGCCCCGGGTACTCGTTGAGTTGAACATCCCGCGACCTGCGGCTGCTGTTCCCGACGGTCCGCGCGGGTTCAGGGCGAGCTAGGCCGCGCGGCGCAGCGCCGGCTGCTAGCGATGCGCCGCAGCCGCCGGGAGGCGCAGCGTTCGGCCGCACGCAGGTTCCCACGTCCTGGGTCACGCAGGGGGGAGAGGCCATGAAATGTGGAACTCAGATGGCGATCGGAGTCCTTGGGGGTTATCTCCTGGGGCGGGCCAACAAGAAGAACTTGGCCATCCTCATGGCCCTCCTGGCAGCGGGGGGAAAGATCCCTATCAATCCCGAAGAGCTCCTGCGCCGCACCCCTTTGGGTGGCGTCGGAGGCCCACTGGAGAAGCTGACCGGTGATCTCCGCGGGCAGCTGATCGAGGCGGGCAAGTCCGTGGCGATGGCGGCCGCCAGCAGCCGGATCGATTCGCTGAGCGACAAGCTGCAAGAGCGCGCCGCGGGACTGCGGCAGGCGCCCGTGAAGAAGGGCCAGAAGCGTCGCAGGACCGAGGAGCCGCGGGAAGAGCCTGAGTACGAGGACGAGTACGACGACGAGTACGAGGACGAGGACGAGTACGAACCGGAGGAGGCGGAAGGGCGAGAGGAAGAGCGAGAGGAGGAGCGGCCTCGGCCCCGCCGGCCGCGAAGTGAGCCCCGCGCGGGAGGGCCGAGGAGAGCCGATGATGCTCCCCAGAGACCCGGTCCAACGGTCAGGGGCTAGCGATGGGGGACGGCGATGACTGAGCGGCAAGAGCGCGGCGGCGGCACGGGCGTCTCCGGCGGCCTGCAGACACACCGGCTGTCCAAGGAGGCGCAGAACTTTCTGAACGCCCTCATGGAGCGGGCGCTGTCGAAGCTCGGTGAGAAGCTCGGCAGCTCGACCGAGCGGCTGGTCGAACGTCTGGAGAATCCAGGCGCGAAAGCCGCGTTATCCGGCGCCACAAAGCTGGCCGAGGGTAAGTCACCCCTGCGCGCGGCGCTGAGCGCCGGGCTCACCGGGATCAAGGAGAAGTTCAAGAAGTTCTTTGGCAAGGGCAAGAAGGCTCTCAAGCTGACCAACATCGTCGAGACGCTGGACGTTGGCGCTCCTATCCGTTTGACCTACAACCAGTGGACACAATTCGAGGACTTCCCGAGCTTCATGAAGAAGGTGGAGCACGCGGAGCGAAAAAACGACGGGGAGAACGTCAGCTGGAAGGCCCAGATTTGGTGGTCGCACCGTGCCTGGGAGACCAACATCGTCGAACAGGTGCCGGATACCCACATCGTCTGGCGCACGTCGAATGCCCAGAAGGGCCGCGTCGACGGAGCGGTGAGCTTCTCTGAGCTGGCCTCTAACCTCACCCGGATCTGCCTCGTCATGGAATACCACCCGCAGGGGCTTTTCGAGCACACCGGCAACCTGTGGCGGGCCCAGGGAAGACGCGCCCGGCTGGAGTTCAAGCACTTCCGGCGCCATGTCATGGTCCACGCGATCCTCAATCCCGATGAAATCGAGGGATGGCGTGGTGAGATCCGCGAAGGCGAGGTCGTGAAGAGCCACGAGGACGCTCTGGAGGAGGAGCGCGCTCGCGAGGAGGGCGAGCAGCCTCCCGAGGCGGAAGAGGGAGCCGAACCGGAGGAGGGCCGCGCGGAGGCACCCGAGGCCGAGCACGAAGAGGCCATGGAGGAAGGCCCATCGGAGGCACCGGAGCTCGAAGAGGCCGAGGAGGAGCCCGAAGGGGCCGAGGAAGAGCCCGAAGGGGCACGCACCGAGGAGCCTGAGGAGGCGGCAGAGGAGCGCGGGGACACGGAGCGACTCCGCAGGCGACGTCCACCGGAGGGCCGGGAGCGCGTAAGACCCCCTGAGGACCAGCACGAGGACGAAGAGGACGAAGAGGACGAAGACGCGCGGGAGCCCGCCGAACCCAGAGATAGACAGTCGGGCAGACCACCGCGCCGAAGGAGCTGATGTTCCAATGACCGTTTCCCCGGCTCAAGGATCTCCGGTCGCCCGTCCGTCGAGTGGCGGCCTTGCGGAGGTCGTCGGACTGATCCTGGACAAGGGCCTCGTGATCGACGCTTTCGTGCGCGTATCCCTGGTCGGCATCGAGGTGATCACCATCGAAGCGCGCATTGTCGTGGCCAGCGTGGACACCTATCTCCGCTTCGCCGAGGCCACCAACCGCCTCGACCTCTACGAGAAAGGTGGACGCGATATTCCCGAATTGGTGCAGGGCGTGACCCAGGGCGTGACCCAGGGCGGGTCCAAGGGCAAGACCAAGGGAATCATCGAGGCGGCACGGGAGACGCTCGAGGAGACCCTGGCCGACCATCGGGAGGAAGCACGAGAGACGCGCCGTCCCAGGCCGCGAAGGGAGCGGTGAGTCGTCATGACACAGTCGCAGGCCGAGACCGTGGAAAGCCCTACGACCGCCTGTTATGTGTACGGGATCGTTCCGGCGGACACACCGCTGCCCGAAGGCCTGATCGGGACCGACGGGGGCGAAGTCTCGCTGGTGCGGCACGGCGACCTGGCCGCGGTGGTCAGCGAGATCCGCGCCGACAGGCCGCTGGGCACGCGGGACGACCTTCTCTCGCATGAACGGGTGGTGGAGTCGGTGGCGGCACAGGACACGATGGTGCCGCTGCGATTCGGGGCCGTTGTGACCACGGCCGACGCCGTGGTGGAGGAGATGCTGGCACCGCACCACGACTGGTTCGCCGACGTCGTGGCGGAACTCGACGGCCGGGCCCAGTTCACCGTCTTCGGGACGTATGTACAGGACACGGTCCTGCGCGAGGTCCTCACCGAGCAACCCGAGGTGATGCGGCTGCGGGAGACCCTGCGGGACCTACCGGAAGAGGCCGGCTACTACGACCGCGTCCGGCTGGGCGAGCTGATCGTGAAGGCGCTCGAGGCGAAACGCCAGGTCGACAACGCGGCCTTGGCGGACACGCTGGCACCGCACGCCGTCGCGGTGGCCCCGCGCCAGGCGAGCGCCGAGGACTCCGCCGCGGACGTCGCCTTCCTCGTCGGCCAGGAGCAGCGGCCCGCATTCGAGCAGGCCGTGGATGAACTGGGGCACGCCTGGGCCGGACGAGTCCGGCTCCGCCTGCTCGGACCACTCGCGGCCTACGACTTCGTACCGGCGCGCCCGGACGAGGCCTGATGGGTCTGTTCACCGGGTTGTTGACGCTGCCGCTCGCACCGGTGCGCGGGGTCGTATGGCTGGCGGAACAGATACGTGATCAAGCGGAGCAGCAAATGTACGACCCTGCCGCGGTCCGTCGGCAACTGGCCGAGGTGGACCGGGCACGAGCCGCCGGCGAGCTCTCCGACGACGAGGCGGCAGAGCTCGAGGACGAACTGCTGAGCCGGCTGATGACCGCCCGCTCCACGGGACCGGGGAGGTGACATGCGGGCCGGCCCAGCCGATGAGCGAGACAACCGGCGGAGGCGGGCGCCCGAATGCGGGCCGTCGGAGCCCGTGGCACCGGATCGGGAAGGCCGGATCACGGCCGAGCGGGCGGCCCGGCTGGCCGCCTGCTATGTGGCGGAGATGACGGGCAAGGAGCCGGAGAACCTGACCTCGGTGCAACGTACCGACGACCGAGGATGGCGGGTCGATGTCGAAGTGGTCGAGTTGCGGCGGATCCCCGAGACGACGGACCTTCTCTCGGTCTACCAGGCCGAGCTGGACCAGGACGGCACGCTGCAGTCCTATCGGCGTACCCAGCGCTATACACGCGGCCAGGTACAGGGGGAACCGACGTGACGGAGCCCATCAGAGCCGGCGGCTACGGACAGTCACCTGCGGCACAGCGCCCGGAGCCCGCGAACCTCGCGGACATCCTGGAGCGCGTGCTGGACAAGGGGATCGTCATCGCCGGTGATATCCAGGTCAACCTGCTGGACATCGAACTCCTGACAATCAAGCTACGGCTGATCGTCGCCTCGGTGGACCGAGCCAAGGAGATGGGCATCGACTGGTGGGAGCACGATCCCACGCTTTCCTCGCGAAGCGGAGACATGGCCGACGAGAACCGCCTGTTGCGGGAACGGATCGCCGCCTTGGAGGCCGGCCAGGATCGCGAGCGGCGACCCATCGACCGGCGCGAACGGCGAGAGCGGCCGGCCACGCGTCCACGGGAGCGCGCCGAGGAGGAGGGACGTGAGTGAGACAGGGATCTACGTCTACGCCGTAAGCCGCGGTCTGCCCCATGATGCGGTGACACGGGCGCTCGGCGTCGACGGGGCGGCCGTGCGGGTCCTTGAAGAGTGCGGACTCGCGGCGGTGGTGAGCACCGTGAATCTGGCGGATTTCGGCGAAGAGGCGCTCCAGCGCAATCTCGAGGATCTCGGATGGCTGGAATCGACCGCCCGCGCCCATCATGGCGTCATAGATTCCGTCGCCGCCTCCGCCGTCACCCTCCCGCTGAGGCTGGTGACGGTCTACCGGACCGACCAGCGGGTACGGGACGTCCTCCGGGAGCGGAACGAGGAATTCACGCAGGCGCTCGACCGGATCACCGGACGTACGGAGTGGGGCGTGAAGGGCTACGCGGATCCGCAGGAATTCAGCTCGAGCGGCGCCACCGGCGATGACCCCGCGGGGGCCCGTCCCGGCACCAGCTACCTGCTGCGTCGCCGCGCCGAGCGGCATACCGAGGAGGAGGCACGACAGGAGGCGGCGGCCTGCGCGCAGCGGATCGACACAGAGCTTTGCGACATCGCCGCGACGCGGCATCTGCACCCTCCGCAAGACCCGCAGCTGTCCGGGCACCAGGGCTGGATGATTCTTAATGGCGCCTACCTTGTGGACGACAAGCGTGCTGAGGACTTCCGCACTGCCGTGGCCGGCCTCACGGCCCTGCGTCCCGGCATCCGGCTGCAGCTGACCGGCCCCTGGGCGCCTTACTCGTTCGCCACCGAGGAGGAGTCGTGGACCGGGTGCTGAACGGAGTTCCGGTACCGGCGGCCGGAGCGATGTCGCCCATACACGGTGAGCGGATCGCCCTGGTCGACCTGCTGGACCGCTTGCTGGCAGGCGGTGTCGTGATCACGGGTGATATCACGATTTCGATCGCCAATGTCGATCTCGTTCGCATTTCACTGCGCGCGATCATCGCCTCGATCCGTCCCGAGATAGCCCGTATAGCCGAGCAGGACGAGACCTTGCGGCCCCTGGACGGGCCCCTGCCACCGCCTACGGCATCACGGAACGGCCGGGTACGGTGAGCACTCCCCGGCCAGGCGACGACGCCGGAGTCCGCGGACAGACGGACGAGAACGTCCGGGACCGAGGCCGTCGGTTGCCTCGCCGCCTGGAAACCGACGCGGAGGAGGTGCAGCGCGACCTTGTTCGCCTCGTGCTGACCGTCGTCGAACTGGTGCGCCAACTCATGGAGCGCCAAGCCCTGCGCCGGGTCGATGCCGGCGACCTGTCCGACGAGCAGGTCGAGCAACTCGGGCTTGCGCTGATGCGGCTGGAAGAGGCGATGACGGAGCTCCAGGAACGATTCCACATCGACGCTCGGGACCTGAACCTGGATCTCGGCCCCCTCGGGACGCTGTTGCCGCCCGACTGAGCAGCCCCGCGGACCGGCGAAGGCTCACACCCATGGACGCATAGCCTGCATCAGTTCCACGCGGGCACGGTGCAGCCGGCCTCGCACGGCGCCCATGCTGATGCCGAGCGTGCGAGCGATCTCTTCATAAGAACAGTGCGCGTATTCACGTAGGACGAGTGGCGAGCGCTGTTCGGGCGGAAGTGCCGCGATGGCACGGCGGAGCGCGCGGTCGCGATAGGCGTGTTCGATGATTTGCTCGGGGCCGTACGAATCGGGGGCGTCGCGCGCTTCATCGAGCGGCAGCATATGACGCCGCCGCTGGCGGCTCTTGAGACAGACGTTGGTCACGATGCGGTACATCCACGTAGGGAAGGCGGCTTGTCCCTCGAACGCCGGCAGGGCGAGCCAGGCCCGTTCGAACGCCTCCTGGGTGGCATCTTCCGCATCGCGCACATCGCCGAGCATGCGCAACGCGACGTAGTACAGCCTCCGATAATGGCGGCGCGACAGCTCGTCAAAGGCGTCAAGCCTTCCCTGACTGGCCCGCGCCACCAATACGGTGTCATCGACGCCGATGCCCACGGGTACCACCCACGATCGGGTCCGCTCGGTTTCGACCGGACCAAGCCCAGAGCGTGAGAGCAGCAGCGGCCCGTCAGCCTGGGCCGCGGCCGGTCAGGCGGTCGCGGATCCGATCGACGAACCCCACCCCTGGAGCCAGCACCTTGAGGAGCCCCGGGCGATCGGGAGCCGCCGGATGCGGCCGGGTAGGTGCCTTCTCCTTGGCCGACTCGACGCGCTCACCAAGCTCCACGAGCTTGTCTGTGCTTGCATATTGGGCGAGCCTCGGGAACAGATTGGTGTCCTCATCACTGATGTGCTGTTGCACCTCGGTGTCGAGCTTGTTCACGAGAGTGACGAAATCGGGACTCGTGGCCTCGGCCTTCTCCAGCTCTTTGAGAAGCTTTTCGATCCTTTCGTTGCCGGCAAGCTCTTTGTCTATGCGTTCGTCCCCGTCCGGAAGGAGCTCGCGGGCCGCCGGGTAGACGTGCATCTGTTCGGCTATCGAGTGCCGGACCAGCTCAATGGTGACCTCATCAGCGAGTTCGCGCCGCTCCGCAGGGTCGCTCGCGGCCTTGAGCCGGGTAATTAGTTCCTGGACTGCACGATGATCCTGCGTGAGCACGCTGATCACATCACGCCCGTCGGAAGCCATCGCTCTTCACCCCCGTAATTCACGACGACCTGTAAGGGGCGTACCCGATGAGCTGCACATCAACCGGCCCCGGACGCACCTCGATACAGTCCCACGTCTGTCCTCGAGGGGCGCATCGACATTCCGAATTGCCCCAGATTACGGACGGTCTTCAGGCCCGGCTTCGCCTCGCGTCGCCTGTTCTTCATCTGGGGTCTGCGGGCCCGGGCCACCGCGTTCCTCGGACTGGCGGTTGCGACGGGCCCGGCGCCGCCATAGCCAGACCACACTGAGGACGGCAGCCAGCCCGCCGGCGGCGGCGCCGACGCGACGCACGGCCGAGGTGGCTTGCTCCGGTGACTCAGCCGTCTCACGTGCACGCGAGGCTAACTCGGTGACCTGCCCCGTCGCCTGTGCCACCTTGTCCTGTGTGGTCTTTGCGGCGCGGCCGACCGGCTCCTCGATCAGCTCTGTGACGGCATCCGTGGTCTGGGCCACCTTGGCCTTCAGCCGGCCGGTCACATCCCACTTGGCGCCGGGCGTCTGCGCGGTGTCCCCCAGTGCCTCGCGGGCCTGATCATCGTCCGCCATCTCGTCACGGGGCTTGCTCCCATTGTCCTGTCCAGGACTCGACTCGCTGGTCATTGATGGATCCTTTCCTGGCCGGCAGGTCTCAGCTCTCGTCCTCGCTGTCGGGGTCCCCCTGCTCACCGCGGATATCGTCGGCGACCAGGTCCTTGAAGGGCCGGAGCGTCTCGTAGAGGCGCTCGGGCGATACAGCCTGTTGCGCTTCCCCGCCGCCGAGCAGCCATGGCGCCGCCTCCACGGCCGTGTCCCAGCCGGCCTCATCAGGGTTCTTGCCCTGACCACGCAGGTCTCGGTCCCCTTCGCCAGGATCGTGGGCCCGGCCTTGCGGGGCTTGGGCGATGCTGTCGAGGTAGACGTTGTGAAAACCGCCGCGGTCCTCCTCGTGATAACCGATGCGCGCGCGGCGCCCCTCGTAGCGGTGGGCCTCTCGCCCGATCTGCGGCCGGAAGGTGGTGTACTCGCGTCCCTCCGCATCGTGCACCACATACCGGGTGTGGCCGGAGCGGGTCTTCTGCTCCTCGACATCACGGACGACGATGTCGGTCTCCATAGGCTGGAAGCTACCCCGGTCGGGTGGACCGACACATCGGCGCAGAGGGCGCTCCGGTAGCCTGCATGGCATGAACGGGTCCACGGCTTGGCTGCGCATGGTGCTGTTCACCATGACGCTGGCCTGCGTGGACGACGCACTGTGTCGCGGCTGACGTCTCGCCGCCCGTCCTCTTCCCACATCTGCTCGGCCCTCGGCCGCTCCCCCGCCTTTCCCCCTTTTTCTGGAGACCTTCGTTGTCTGCGACACTCCCCTCCCGTCGTCGCCTTCTGTCCCCGTCCGTCACTTCATCCCCGCCACCGTCCGCCGCAGGACCCGAACCGGTCAATCGGCTACCGCTTCTGGTCGCCGCCCTCGGATCGGCCGCCCTGACCGCCTTTGTGTGGTCGCGCCATGGGGCCAAACCGGGTGTGCTCCTGCTGCTAGGGCTCGGGCTGGGGGTCGCGCTGTTCCACTCCCGGTTCGGATTCACCTCGGCGTGGCGCCAGCTCGTCGCCGTCGGCAACGGGACGGGGCTGCGCGCACACGCCCTCTTGCTCGGCACCACCGCGACGCTGTTCGCCCTGATCATGGGGACCGCGACGGGGCTGTTCGGGTCGGAGCCGCAGCCTTCGGGCGGCGACCTTGGCGTAGCGCTGATCGCCGGGGCGTTCCTGTTCGGAGTCGGGATGCAACTCGGCGGCGCGTGCGCGTCCGGGACGCTGTACGCGGTCGGGTCCGGGCAGTCCACGATCGTGCTGACGCTGGGCGGGTTCATCGTGGGCTCGGTGCTGTACACCTGGCAGTACGGCCTGGTGGCCGACCTCCCCGCGGTGCCGGGCGTCGTGATGGCGGATCACATCGGCTGGTTCGGGTCGTGGGCGGTCACCATCGCGGCCCTGCTCGTGATCGTCGCCCTGACCCGGCTGATCCAGGCAAGCCGCACCCCGCCGCCGGTGAGTGCGCCCCCAAGCGCCCGCGGCGCGCTCCGGATCGTCCGCGGTTCCTGGCCCCTGCTCGCCGGGGCCGTGGTCCTGGCGGTGCTCGGTGCGGCCGTACTCCTGGTATCCGGCGGCGCGTGGGGCATCACCAGCGCATTCGCGCTCTGGGGGGCCAAGGGCCTACAGGCGATCGGCCTGCACCCGGAGACCTGGAGCTACTGGCAGCAGCCCAAGCAGGCACAGATGCTCGCCGGGCCCGTCCTGGCCGACAAGACCAGCCTCACCGACATCGGGATCATGCTGGGCGCGGCCGTCGCCGCCGCCACGGGCGGAGCCTGGACGTTGCACCGCGGCATGCCCTGGCGCACCGCCGTCGCGGCGGTCCTCGGCGGGGTCCTGATGGGGATCGGGGCCCGGCTCGCGGGTGGCTGCAACATCGGGGCCTACCTCGCCGGGATCGCCTCCGGCAGCCTGCACGGTTGGCTGTGGGGCGTGGCCGCCCTCGCCGGGACGTGGGTGGGCCTGCGCGCCCGCACCCTCTTCGCGATGGCGAACCCCACTCCACAGGACTCCGTGTGCTGAAGGATCACCCCTACAGGGCGGCGCCGTGGGCGAACCCGATCGTGGTGGCGTCGGCGGGGAGTTTGGCGAGGCCGGCGGGCCGGGCTGCGGGGTCGGCTGCGAGTGCTGCCGGGCCGAGGGACAGTTCGCCGCGACGGTT
>JAOPYH010000411.1 GCA_025964715.1 Streptosporangiaceae bacterium
CCCGCACGGGCACGACCATCATGCACGTCGCCTTCGAGCAATGGGTCGACGACCCGAACCAGACACCGTTCCAGCAGATCGCCAGGGATGCCCTGGCGCAGCTCCGGGAGATCGCCTCTACCGGATGATTCAGGTGGCGATGTACTCCCGCTCGTCGACGCGTCGCCTGATGATGTTCCCGTAGATGGCTTCCTTGGGAGGGAGTTGGGCGAGGCGGTCATTCCAGCGTGAGAGCAGATGAGGCTGGTTCTTGTTCCGGAGCCAGGAGCGGACCAGGTGCTGCGCTTCCTTCGTCGCTGCTTCCAAGGTGTCGGGGAAACGGCGAGCGATCCGTCGGTGTCGGTGCTCAGCGGTAACGAGCTCTGGGAGGTGGCCGACGCGGTAGTGGCGGTTACCGTCTACCCAGATGCCGTGTCTGCGGCAGAGCTGGAGATCGGCGGGGCGATGGGCGAGAACGGGCCTGGTGATCCCGCGGCGATGCATGCAGTGTGAGCAGGCGACGTAGAGACGTCGGCGGTAGCGGACTACGTCACCTGCGGTGCGCGCCTCAACCCGGGCGATCGCCGGTAGCCGCATCCGGAGGGTCTCGGGCGTAAGACCCGTCAGGATGGCCAGCCGTGGCAGAACCATCGGAGTCCAGCGCCACAGTGTGTCCGTCCGCTTTCCGACCTGCGCGTTTTTGAGCGGTGTCAGAGTTTTCGCCAGTTGGCCCGCCGTCACTTGGTTGGCGGCGGCGAGGCGGTGCAGATACCAGCCGAAGACTTCTCCGTGGACCGGTGGCAGAGGAAGTGGCAGGAGCCGGACCGGGGGTTCCCAGGGCTCCATCGCTCAGGCCGCCTTCGGTTTGCGGGCGCGCTTGGCGCGGCGGTGATCAGGTTGGGGCTGCTGGACGGCGTGGTCGAGCTCGATCGCGTCGAGTATGCGCTTGGTGATCTTTTCTGCGCCGGTGTCGATGGCGTCGACCGCGGCTTCTCGGACGAGCTGGGGAAGGCTGCCGATCAGCCCGCCGGTGCGTTCGTGCAGGTAATCGGTCATGGCGACCAAGGTGCCGGGACGATGGGCGTGTAGTCGCAGGGAGTCTTCCATGGTCGCCACCAGGGCCTGCCAGTGCTCCTTGTCCGCGCGGTTCTTGTGGCTGAAGGGCCGGGAGGGGATGACCGCGTAGCGGCCGGCGATCTGCTGCCCGCGGGTGCCCTGGAACAGGCTGCTGGTTTCGACGTCGAGACCAGCGAGCACGAAGGTGGCAGCGATCCGTTCCGAGAGATACTTCAGCTGGTCGGATGCCTCGGCTCCGTTGCGGGTCGTCAGGTCGAGGTTGTGGATCTCGTCGACCAGCACGAGCGTGCCGAGCTTGCCGAGCAGGTCACAGACGGCGTTAGTGATCTGGACCTGGCTCATGCGGTGTTCCAGCGGGATGCCGAGGAACCGGGCGAACTCGCCTGCGAGCATCTTCGGAGTGGCCGCCGGGGGAACAGTGACGAAGACGACCGGCAGTCCGCCGACAGCAGCGGGGTTGCGGCGCCTGGTGATCTGTTCGACGTTCTTGCCCAGCTGGGTGATCGCTGTTGTCTTGCCGGTTCCGGCCGATCCGGACACGATCAGGCCGCGCCGGGCGGAGACCTGGTGCCGGTTGAGCACGATGCGTTTGCGGCCGGTAGTGACGACGCCGCGGATCGTGGGGGTGTTCACGATGACGGACCGTGTGTGGTAGTCGATTCGTGCTTCCCTGTAGGACTCCAGCTCGTCCTTGTCCAGGACAGTGCCGGACGGGAGGGACGGCGGGGGCTCCGGGTTCTCGTCGACGAAAGCCCGCCAGCCTTCCTTCGTGGTCAGCGACGCCTGCGGATTGGCGATGTCCTGTGGCGGGGCCTGGCTCACAGGCGGCTCCCGTCAGTGAAGGCGTCGAAGATGCCGAAGGGGATGACGTTCGACGGCTGCTCCAGGACGGTGGTCTCGGCCTCGGTGTCGTCCGGAGCAGGAGCCTGCGGCAGCGCGGCGACGGGCCGAGCGGGCTCCAGGGCGGCGCGGGTGCGTGCTGCGATCCGGCGGTCCGGCCCGCTTTCCGCCCGGGTCAGCAACCGCTCTACTGCGGCGGCCACGGCGGCCTGGTCGGTGTCGTCCCGCCCTCGCATCGCCAGCAGGTCCCGGGCCCGGCGCCATGTGAAGTCCGCGAACGGCGCGGAGACCAGGTGCCGGTGTGTCCACGGAACAGTGATCCACTCTCCGGTGCGCGCGTCGCGTACCGAGACCTGGGACAGGTCGTAGGGGTCGTAGTGAACTTCCCAGAGCCCGCCTTTGGCGGTCACTCCCGAGGAGCGGCGCCGTAGCGGGTTCAGCCGGGGGCAGTTGTAGGTGCGGTGGTCGATGCGGATGCCGTAGTCGTTGACCGAACGCCAGAGTGCCGGCAGCAACTCCAGGTAGTCGGTGCCGCTCAGCGGCATCGGCAGGTAGCCGGTGCGGGAGACCAGCAAGGCATATCGTCGTTGGGAGACATGGGCTGGCCCGGTAGAAACGGGCTGCGCAGTCCTTCGTGGGGCCGCTGCTGCACGTCGGCGACGCGTTGCTTGAGCAGGTAGCCGACGCCGCTGGTGTTGGCCGTCAGCAGGTCGGCCGCATACCGCTCCTCGACGTACTGCGAGAGCAGTACCACCGCGGTCTGCGGCCATTGCTTACGGATCACCAGCGCGGCGCGCACGCCTTCGTCGGTGAAGCCGGGGGGCATGCGGACATCGACCAGGGCCGGCCCGGGCCGGTGTTCCTCGACGGCCGCAAGCAGGGCTTCGGCGTCGCCGACTTCGGCGGCGATCTCGAAGCCGGCCATTTCCAGGACCTTGACGAGCCCGACGCGCAGCAGCAGTGAGTCCTCGGCGATCACGGCTCGCATGGCAGCTCCACGGCGATGGTGGTCGGGCCCCCGACCGGGCTGCTGATGTGGAAGGTGCCGTCGACGGAACCGACCCGTTTGGCCAGCCCGCTCAGTCCGCTGCCGGTGGAGGTGTCGGCGCCGCCGATCCCGTCGTCGGTGATGTTCACGCGCAGCATTCTCCCGATCTGTTTGACAGTGACGTCCACGCGGGTGGCGCGGGCGTGCTTGGTGACGTTGGTGAGCGCCTCGGAGACCACGAAGTAGGCGACCGACTCCACGGTGGGCGCCGCTCGCTCCTCGAGGTCGACTCGCAGCCGTACCGGGATCGGTACCCGGGCGGCCAGCCCGGACAGCGCCGCGTCCAGCCCGCGGTCTTCGAGGACGGCCGGGTGCAGGCCGCGCACCAGGTCGTTGAGTTCGGCGATGGCCTCCTTCGCCTCGCGGTGCGCCTCGTCGATCACGGTGCGGGCCTCGTCCGGCAGGTTGGTGAGGGTGGCCTTGGCCAGGCCCAGGTTGACCGCGAGGGAGACTAGGCGCTGCTGGGTGCCGTCGTGCAGGTCGCGTTCGATGCGGCGGCGTTCGGTATCGACGGCGTCGATCAGGTCGGTGCGGCTCTCGGATAGGTGCTCGACACGCTGCTGAAGCTGCTGGGAGCGGCTGGTCCCGAGCAGCGCGAGCGCGATCCGGGTCTCGGCGCGGGTCACCGGCCCGGTCAGCGAGGGTGCGGCGCACAGCAGCAGCACGCCGGCCGCGGTGTAGTACACCGCTTGGGTCGCGTAGTCGACATAGTCCAGGCGAACCTGGACCGGCAACATCCAGGCCCACCCGTTGACGGTGACGCCAGCAAGGCCCGCGACCCACGCAGCGAGCACCCCCAGCTCCACCACAGCCAGGAGCGGACCGACAAGCAGGTGGTATCCGGCCTGCCGCCAGGTCTGGGCCACGGATAGCCACCGCAGAACGCGCCTCAGCCACCCTTGCTCGCGCGCGGCCGGCAGCCGGAGGATCTCCACTCCCAGCAGCACCCGGTAACGGCGTCGCTGCACAGCGGTGAGCGCAAGCACACCGAGCAAGATCAGCACAAACGGGAGCGGGAGCACCGGCCACGCCCTCGACTTCGCGACACTCGCCATCCAGCTCCACAACGGCACCAGCGCAAGGTGCAGCGGAATCCCGGCCGCTAAGAAACCGGTGTCCCGCCGGACCCGAACAACTCTGCGCCGCAGCGCCCGGGGAATCGTCATGGCTCGACGGTAAAACGCCAGGTGATGGCTATGCCATGCACCGTGCATCCGGATCGATGGTGAAGCTGGCACCACCCTGAGAACGGCACCCGGCATTACTGATTGTGATCGCTGTGCGGCTCAGGCTGAAGGGCGTGCAGGAAATCATCGAACTGTTCCCGGAGCCGGACGCCGAGCGCGGCATACGCAGGCCGCACGGCCCGCGCACGGGATCGCTCCCCAGCCCGCAGCGCCGTCGTCCGGACCGCCTTCCAGGCCGACGGCGGGGTCTTGTCCTGGCCGGCTGCGGGGTGGCGCTGCTGCCGTGGCTCGTCGTGTTGGCCACCAGCCTGCCGACCACCTTCCGTGCCTCGCACTGGTCCGCCGCCTGGGTGGGTCTGGACGCGCTGGAGGCGGTCGGCCTGATCACCACAGGTCTGCTGGCCACCCGCGGGGATCGGCGACTGGCACCGGCCGCCGCCGCGACGGCCGCCCTGCTCACCGTCGACGCCTGGTTCGACACGATGACCGCGGCCAGCGGGAGCGAACTGCGCGCGGCGCTGGTCATGGCGTTGTTCGCAGAACTTCCGCTCGCAGCGGTATGCGTCCGCCTGGCGGTTCGAGCGCTGCCCCGCACCCCATGAAACCGCCACACCGACCCGGGCTGCAACCACGGATACCACAGAACTGGAGAACACCATGGGCTCTGCTGTCCTGACCGCACCGCGCCTGCGCTGGGCCTGCGCCCTCAGTGCCGCTGCCGCCGCAGGCGCCTGGTGGTTCGGCGACAAGGCGCCGTACCCCTACGCCCAACGCAGCCTGCTGGACCTGCCGTTGCCGTTCCTCACATCCGCCCGGCTCGACGCGGTGCTCACCCCGAGCCCGGGCGAGCGGATCCTCGAAGTGGGGCCCGGCACCGGACTGCAGTCGCTGCACATCGCACCGCAACTCGGGCCCCACGGGCAGCTCGACATCCTCGACATCCAACCCGAGATGCTCCGCCACGTGATGCACCGCGCGGGGCAGCGCGCAGTACCCAACATCGTGCCCACCCATGCGGATGCCCGCGAGCTGCCCTTCGACGACGACACCTTCGACGCCATGTATCTGGTGACCGCACTGGGCGAGATCCCGGAACCGCAACGGGTGCTCGATGAGGCAGTACGGGTGCTCACCCCCGCAGGACGGCTGGTCGTGGGCGAGTTCTTCGACCGGCACCGGGAACGGACACTGGCCATCCGCCGTGCTCAGTCACACAACAGCAGCGAGACTTTTGCAAGCGGTGCGCTTGCAAAAGTTAGCAGTGGTGAGGCACTATCGAAGCATGGCTTCACTCAACGTCGGCAATCTTGGCGAGTACCTGCGGGAGCAGCGG
>JAOPYH010000419.1 GCA_025964715.1 Streptosporangiaceae bacterium
TGCCGTCGCGGGCCTCTACGGCGGGCCCACTGTCATCAACAACGTCGAGTCGATCGCCTCGGTTCCCTCGATCATCGACAGGGGCGCCGACTGGTTCGCCTCGATGGGGACCGAGAAGTCGAAGGGCTTCGGGATCTTCTCGCTGTCCGGGCACGTCAAGCGGCCCGGGCAGTACGAGGCGCCCCTCGGCATCACGCTGAGCGAGCTCCTCGACATGGCCGGCGGGATCCGCGAGGGCCACGAGCTGAAGTTCTGGACTCCGGGCGGCTCCTCCACGCCGATCTTCACCAAGGAGCACCTGGACGTCCCGCTGGACTTCGAGAGCGTCGGGGCGGCGGGCTCCATGCTCGGCACCCGGGCGCTGCAGATCTTCGATGAGACGACCTGCGTGCTCCGGGCGGTGCTGCGCTGGACGGAGTTCTACGCGCACGAGTCCTGTGGGAAGTGCACGCCCTGCCGTGAGGGCACGTACTGGCTGAAGCACATGCTGACGCGGCTGGAGAAGGGCCAGGGCACCGAGGACGACCTCGGCACGCTCGGCGACATCGCCGGCAACATACTCGGCCGCTCCTTCTGCGCTCTCGGCGATGGCGCCACCAGCCCGATCATCTCTTCCATCCAGTACTTCCGTGACGAGTACATCCGGCACTTCGAGCACGGCGGCTGTCCGTTCGACCCCGCCGCGTCCACGGTATGGGCAGGTCAAGAGTGAGCATCGTCACCGAGAACACCGAGGTCGAGCAGCCGCAGAAGCTGGTCACCGTAACCATCGACGGCTTCGAGATCTCCGTCCCCGAGGGCACGCTGATCATCCGGGCCGCCGAGCTCCTCGGCATCCAGATCCCGCGCTTCTGCGACCACCCCCTGCTCGACCCGGTCGGCGCCTGCCGCCAGTGCCTGGTGGAGATCCCGGACATGGGCAACGGGCGCGGGATGCCCAAGCCGCAGGCGTCCTGCACCACGACCGTCATGCCCGGCATGGTGATCAAGAGCCAGCTCACCTCTCCGGTGGCCGACAGGGCTCAGCAGGGCATCATGGAGCTGCTGCTGATCAACCACCCGCTGGACTGCCCGATCTGCGACAAGGGCGGCGAGTGCCCGCTGCAGAACCAGGCCATGTCCAACGGCCGTGGCGAGTCCCGGTTCACCGAGCGCAAGCGGACCTTCCCCAAGCCCATCCCGCTGTCCACCGAAGTGCTGCTGGACCGGGAGCGGTGCATCCAGTGCGCCCGCTGCACCCGGTTCTCCGCGCAGATCGCCGGCGACGCGTTCATCGACCTGTTCGAGCGCGGCGCCAAGGAGCAGGTGGGGATCGCGGACGGCAAGCCGTTCCAGTCCTACTTCTCCGGCAACACCGTGCAGATCTGCCCGGTCGGAGCGCTCACCGGCGCCGCCTACCGCTTCCGCTCCCGCCCGTTCGACCTGATCTCCAAGCCGAGCGTCTGCGAGCACTGCGCGGCCGGCTGCGCCCAGCGCACCGACCACCGGCGCGGCAAGGTCACCCGCCGGCTCGCCGGCGACGACCCGCAGGTCAACGAGGAGTGGAACTGCGACAAGGGCAGGTGGGCGTTCACCTACGCCACCCAGCCGGACCGGCTGACCACGCCGCTGGTGCGCAATGAGGAGGGCGTGCTCGAGCCCACCTCCTGGCCGGAGGCGCTGACCATCGCGGCCCGCGGCCTCGCGGCCGCCCACGGGCGCGCGGGGGTGCTGACCGGCGGCCGGCTCACGCTCGAGGACGCCTACGCCTACGCGAAGTTCACCAGGCTGGCGCTCGGCACCAACGACATCGACTTCCGGGCCCGTCCGCACTCCAGGGAAGAGGCCGAGTTTCTCGGCTCCTCGGTCGCGGGGCGGTCCATCGAGGTGTCCTACACCGACCTGGAGAAGGCTCCGGCCGTCCTGCTGGCCGGCTTCGAGCCCGAGGAGGAGTCGCCGATCGTCTTCCTGCGGCTCCGCAAGGGAGCCCGCAAGGGTGCGCTCAAGGTCTTCTCGATCGCGCCGTACGCCACGCGCGGTCTGGCGAAGGTCGGGGGCACGCTCATCAGGACGGCACCCGGCGACGAGTCCGCGGCGCTCGGCTCCCTGATCACCGAGGCGTCGGTGGTCACCGAGGAGCTGAAGGCCGAGGGCGCGATCATCCTCCTCGGCGAGCGGCTCGCCACCAGCGCCGGAGCGCTGTCCAGCGCCGTACGGGTGGCCGAGATCACCGGGGCCCGGCTCGCCTGGGTGCCACGCCGGGCGGGCGAGCGCGGCGCCGTCGAGGCGGGGGCACTGCCCGCTCTGCTTCCCATCGGTCGCCCCATCACCGATCCCGAGGCCAGGGCCGACGTCGCCCGTACGTGGGGAGTCGCCGAGCTGCCGAGCACGCCCGGCCGGGACACGGCCGAGATCCTCGCCGCGGCGGCAGGTGAGCGGCTCGGCGCGCTCCTCATCGGCGGCGTCGACCCCTATGACCTGCCCGATCCGCGGGCGGCACTGGAGGCGATCGAGGCCACCCCGTTCGTGGTGAGCCTGGAGCAGAGGGTCAGCGCGGTCACCGACCGTGCGGACGTCGTGCTGCCGGTCGCGGCGGTGGCCGAGAAGGCCGGCACGTTCGTCGACTGGGAGGGCCGCGGCCGCCAGTTCGACACCGTCCTCGCCGTCTCGGGCGTCATGTCGGACCTGAAGGTGCTCAACGCGCTGGCCGGCGAGATGGACGTCCACCTCGCGCTGCCCGGCCCCGAGGCCGCCAGGCGCGAGCTTACCGAGCTCGGCGCCTATCGCGGCACCCGGCCCGCGCCTCCCAGCGTGTCCTCCGGGGTCACGCGGGAGCCGCAGCGTGGAGAGGCGCTGCTGGCGACCTGGCGGCTGCTGCTCGACCGGGGCCGGCTCCAGGACGGTGAGCCCTACCTGGCCGGCACGGCCAGGACGGCCATCGCGCGGCTGTCGGCGGCCACTGCCCTCGAGCTGGGCGACGGGGACACCCCGGTGGACAAGGTCACCGTGTCGACCCGGCGCGGAAAGATCACGCTGCCGGTCGAGGTCACCGACATGCCCGACCGGGTCGTGTGGCTGCCGACGAACTCCGAGGGCAGCGTGGTGCATCGCGATCTCGGAGTCGGAGCCGGAGCCCTCGTGCGGCTCACCGGCGGGGCGACGCAGAGCCCGGCCGACAACACTGGAGGCGCCGCATGAACGGCCTGTCCGCCTTCGGGCGCGATCCATGGTGGCTGATCCTGGGCAAGGCCGTGGTGGTCTTCGCCTTCCTGCTGCTGAGCGTCCTGTTCAACGTGTGGCTGGAGCGGCGGGTCATCGCGCGCATGCAGCTACGGGCGGGCCCCAACAGGGCGGGCCCCTTCGGCCTGCTGCAGTCCCTGGCGGACGGCATCAAGGGTGCGCTCAAGGAGGACATCGTCCCGCGCACCGTCGACAAGGTCGTGTTCTTCATCGCCCCGGTGCTGGCCGCCGGACCCGCGCTGATCACCTTCGCGGTCATCCCGCTCGGCCCGGAGGTCTCGATCTTCGGCCACCGGACGCAGCTGCAGCTGACCGACCTGCCGGTCTCGGTGCTGCTGACGCTCGCCGCCGCGTCGGTCGGCGTGTACGGCATGGTGCTGGCCGGCTGGGCCTCGCGCTCCCCGTACGCCCTGCTCGGCGGCCTGCGGTCGGGCGCCCAGGTGATCTCCTACGAGATCGCGATGGGGCTGTCCTTCGTGGCCGTGTTCCTGTTCGCGGGCTCGATGTCGACCTCGCAGATCGTGGCGGCGCAGCACGACAAGTGGTTCGCGCTGCTGCTGCTGCCGTCCTTCCTGATCTACATCGTCACGATGATGGGCGAGTCGAACCGCATCCCCTTCGACCTGCCCGAGGGTGAGGGCGAGCTCGTCGCGGGCTACCACACGGAGTACTCGTCCCTGAAGTTCCTGATGTTCTACCTCGCCGAGTACATCAACATGGTGACGCTGTCGGCCATGGCGACCACGCTCTTCCTCGGCGGCTGGCGGGCCCCGGCCCCCATCTCGACCGTGTGGGCGGGCGCCAACCACGGCTGGTGGCCGCTGCTGTGGTTCACCGTCAAGCTGTTCATGTTCATCTTCTTCTTCATCTGGCTGCGCGGTTCGCTGCCACGGGTCCGCTATGACCAGCTGATGAAGCTCGGCTGGAAGGTCCTGATGCCGTTCTCGCTCGGCTGGATCCTGCTGGTCGCCACCATCCGGGCCCTCCGCAACGACGGGGTCGACATGCCGCAGATCCTGATCTACGGCGGTATCGCCGTCGTGGTGGTCCTGGGGCTGTCAATGGTCTGGGACTCGGTGGGCCGGGGCCGGGACAAGCAGATCATCCCGGACCTGGAGGCGGCCGAGACCCCCGATCCGGCAGCGGGCGGATATCCGGTGCCCCCGCTCGACGCACCTCACTACCACGGCGTGGCCGGAAAGATCAGGGAGGTCTCCAGTGGGATTCACTGACATCTTGAACCCGGTGAAGGGGTTCGGTGTCGCCTTCCACCAGATGTTCCAGAAGGTCGAGACCGTCGAATACCCCGAGGTCAAGAAACCGACAGCACCTCGGTTCCACGGCCGGCACCAGCTGAACCGCTGGCCGGACGGGCTCGAGAAGTGCATCGGCTGCGAGCTGTGCGCGTGGGCGTGCCCGGCCGACGCGATCTATGTCGAGGGCGCCGACAACACCGAGGAGGAGCGCTTCTCCCCGGGCGAGCGCTACGGCCGCGTCTACCAGATCAACTATCTGCGCTGCATCCTGTGCGGGCTTTGCATCGAGGCGTGTCCCACCCGGGCGCTCACGATGACCAATGAGTACGAACTCGCCGACGACAGCCGCGAGAGCCTGATCTACACCAAGGACATGCTGCTCGCGCCGCTGCGGGAGGGCATGGAGACGCCGCCGCACGAGATGCGACTCGGCGAGACCGAGGAGGACTACTACCGCCTCGGCCTCAAGGAGAGTGAGACCGAATGATCTTCTGGCTGCTCGCCGTCATCTCGGTGTGCGCCGCGCTGGGGATGATCTTCACGCGCAAGGCGGTCTACTCCGCCATGATGCTCGCCGTGGTGATGCTGTCGCTCGCGGTGCTGTACGCCGCGCAGGACGCACCCTTCCTGGCCTTCGTCCAGGTGATCGTCTACACCGGCGCCGTCCTGATGCTGTTCCTGTTCGTGGTCATGCTGGTCGGCGTCAGCTCCACCGACTCCCTGGTCGAGACGATCCGCGCGCAGCGGATCTGGGCGGCGGTGGCCGGGATCGGCTTCGTCGTCCTGCTGATCGTCGGGATCGGCAACGCCACGCTGTCCAAGGCCGCCGGTCTCACCCAGGCCAACGCGGGCGGGAACGTGCAGGGGCTCGCCGCGCTGATCTTCACGAAGTACGTGTTCGCGTTCGAGGTGACGAGCGCGCTCCTGATCACCGCGGCACTGAGCGCCATGGTGCTCGCGCACCGGGAGCGCACGACGCCGAAGCCCACCCAGAAGGAGCTGTCCAAGCAGCGCTTCCTGTCCGGCGAGCACCCGGCGCCGCTGCCCGGGCCGGGCACCTACGCGCTGCACAACGCGGTGGACATGCCGGCGCTGCTGCCGGACGGCACCGTCTCGGAGCTGTCGGTCAACCCGGTCCTCGCCCGCCGCGCCGGCCTCACGCCGGGGCTGCACACCGACCTGCGCGGTGAGTCCGCGGAGCAGACGGTCCAAAAGGACCTCGCGGCCGTCAAGGCCGCGACCGAGGAGGCCGGCGAATGAGTCCCGCTCACTACGTGGTGCTGTCGGCGCTTCTGTTCACCATCGGGGCCGTCGGAGTGCTGATCCGCCGCAACGCGATAGTCGTCTTCATGTGCGTCGAGCTGATGCTCAACGCCACGAACCTGGCGTTCGTCACGTTCGCCCGGATGCACGGCAACCTCGACGGTCAGATCATCGCGTTCTTCGTGATGGTCGTGGCGGCCGCCGAGGTAGTGGTCGGCCTCGCGATCATTATGACGATCTTCCGTAGCCGCAGGTCCTCGTCGGTGGACGACGCGAACCTGCTGAAGTACTGAGAGGATGGGGATGAAAGCCGTATTGACTGCCGAGGGCATTCAGTCTCTGGCGTGGCTTCTCATCGCCTTCCCGCTGGCGGGCGCTGCGGTGCTGCTGCTGGGCGGACGCCGGACGGACAAGTGGGGCCACCTGCTCGGGGTCGCGATGTCCGTGGCGTCGTTCGTGGCGGGCGTGGCGATGTTCGCGCAGATGCTCGGCTACTCCGGCGACGAGCGCCGGCGGGGCCTGCATCTGTTCCAATACTTTGTCGTCGGCGACTTCAAGGTCGACATGGGCCTGCTGGTCGACCCGCTGTCGATCAGCTTCGTGCTGCTGATCACCGGTGTCGGATCATTGATCCACATCTACTCCATCGGCTATATGCAGCATGACCCCGACCGGCGCCGGTTCTTCGCCTACCTGAACCTGTTCGTCGCGGCCATGCTGCTGCTGGTGCTGGCCGACAACTACCTGGGCCTGTACATCGGCTGGGAGGGCGTCGGCCTGGCGTCGTACCTGCTGATCGGCTTCTGGCAGTTCAAGCCCACCGCCGCGGTCGCCGCCAAGAAGGCGTTCGTGGTCAACCGGGTCGGCGACCTCGGACTGTCGGTCGCGATCATGCTGATGTTCGCGACCTTCGGCACGGTCTCCTTCTCGGGGGTCTTCCAGCACGCCGGCACCGCCGAGAAGGGCATCGTCACCGCGGTGGGCCTGCTGCTCCTGCTCGGCGCCTGCGGAAAGTCGGCCCAGCTGCCGCTGCAGTCCTGGCTGCTGGACGCCATGGAGGGCCCGACCCCGGTGTCGGCGCTGATCCACGCCGCGACGATGGTCACCGCGGGCGTCTACCTGATCGTACGGTCCAACCCGATCTTCGAGCTGGCCCCTACCGCCCAGCTGGCGGTCACGATCGTCGGCGCGGCCACGCTCCTCGCCGGTGCGATCATCGGTTGCGGCAAGGACGACATCAAGAAGGCCCTGGCCGGCTCCACGATGTCCCAGATCGGTTACATGCACCTCGCCGCCGGGCTGGGCAAGGCGGGTTACGTCTTCGCCATCGCGCACCTCATCGCGCACGGCTTCTTCAAGGCGGGCATGTTCCTCGGCGCCGGCTCGGTGATGCACGGCATGAACGACGGGGTGAACATGCGCAAGTACGGCGCGCTGCGCGCCGTCATGATCACAACCTGGGCGACGTTCGGCCTCGGCTATCTCGCCATCATCGGATTCCCCGGGCTGTCCGGCTGGTTCACCAAGGACGGCATCATCGAGGCGGCGTTCGAGAAGGGCGGCACGACCGGTGCCGTTCTGGGGGGCTGCGCCGTGGCCGGTGCGGGCCTCACCGCCTATTACATGTCCCGGCTCATGTTCATGACCTTCTACGGGGGCAAGCGGTGGGACGACGGCGTGCACCCGCACGAGTCACCGAAGGTCATGACGATCCCGTTGCTGGTGCTGGCCGTGGGATCGGTCGCCATGGGCGGGTTCCTGGTGCTGGGCGGCTTCTCCGGCTTCCTCGCGCCGTCACTGCCGGCCGGATCCGAGGCACACCACTTCCAGGCCGTCACCCCGGTCGGGATCGCCACATTCGTGCTCATGGTCCTCGGGATCGGCATCGCCTGGCGGCAGTACGCGGCCAGGCCGGTCCCCAGTGAGGCCCCCCGCGGCAGCCTGATCACCGTGGCGGCCCGCAAGGACCTGTACGGCGACGCCTTGAACGAGTCGCTGATCATGCGTCCGGGCCAGTGGCTGGCCCGGCTCGCGGTGTTCTTCGACAACAAGGGCGTCGACGGGCTGGTCAACGGCCTCGCCGCCGGGATCGGCGGCAGCTCCGGACGGCTCCGGCGGCTGCAGACCGGATTCGTACGCTCCTATGCCCTGTCAATGTTCGTCGGCGCGGCGCTGGTCGTGGCCGCTCTGCTGGTGGTGGGGGTCTGATGGGTCGCCCTGTCCATGCTGTGCCGGACCGATGCCGCGCTCGTCGCGGCCGGTTCGTGACCAAGGAAACCGCCGAAGGCCGGCGGGAACTGGAGACGCCGTGCTGACCCTGCTCATCGCGCTGCCGGTCCTCGGAGCGCTGGGCATCGCCATGCTGCCGAGAGGCCGCGACACCCTGGCCAAGCAGGTGGCGCTCGGCGTCTCGCTGGTCGTGGCCGTGCTGACCATCGCCCTCGCGCTGCGATTCGACCCCGGCGGACCGCGCTTCCAGTTCACCGAGTCGTACTGGTGGATCAAGCAGTTCGGAGTCCACTGGGCGGTCGGCGTCGACGGCGTCTCGCTCGTGCTGATCGTGCTCTCGGTGATCCTGGTGCCGCTGGTCCTCCTGGCCTCGTGGACGGAGGCGGACCGCTTCGGCGGGGCCGAGGCCCCGGCGGCCGACCCGGTGCTGCCGCCCACGCGGTCGGTGAAGACCTACTTCGCGCTGCTGCTCTCCCTCGAGGCCATGATGATCGGCGTCTTCGCGGCGACCGATGTCTTCCTCTTCTATGTGTTCTTCGAGGCGATGCTGATCCCGATGTACTTCATCATCGGGTCCTACGGTGGTCCGCAGCGCTCCTACGCCGCGGTGAAGTTCCTCCTCTACTCGCTGCTCGGCGGCCTGCTCATGCTGGTCGCCCTGATCGCGCTGTACGTGCAGGGACCTGGCACCTTCCTCTTCACCGAGCTGGCCAAGCTCAACCTCGAGCCGACGACGGCGAAGTGGCTCTTCCTCGGCTTCTTCGTGGCCTTCGCCATCAAGGCTCCGCTGGTGCCCTTCCACACCTGGCTACCGGACGCGGCCGGGCAGGCCCCGGCCGGTGCGGCGGTCCTGCTGGTCGGCGTGCTGGACAAGGTCGGGACGTACGGCATGCTGCGGTTCTGCCTGGAGCTGTTCCCGTCGGCGGCCAGGTGGTTCGCGCCGGTCGCCATCACGCTCGCGGTGATCGGGATCATCTACGGCGCCGTGCTCGCGATCGGGCAGGTGGACCTGAAGCGGCTCATCGCCTACACGTCGATCTCGCACTTCGGTTTCATCGTGCTCGGCATCTTCGCCATGACCGCGCAGGGCCAGTCGGGCGCCACGCTGTACATGGTGAACCACGGCTTCTCAACCGGTGCGCTGTTCCTGATCGTCGGCTTCCTGATCGTACGGCGGGGTTCCGCGCGCATCGACGCCTTCGGCGGCGTGCAGAAGGTCGCGCCGCTGCTGGCGGGCACGTTCCTGATCGCCGGTCTGTCCGGCCTGTCGCTGCCGGGGCTGTCGTCGTTCGTCAGCGAGTTCCTGGTGCTCGTCGGGACATTCTCGCGCTACCGCGTCCCGGCCGTGATCGCCACGGTGGGCATCATCCTCGCCGCCGTCTACATCCTGTGGATGTACCAGCGGACGATGAACGGCCCGACCGCGGAGCCGGTCAAGGGCATGAAGGACCTGTCCCGTCGCGAGCTCGTGGCGCTCGCCCCCATCCTCGCGATCATCGTCGCGCTCGGCTTCTACCCCAAGCCCGTGCTCGACGTGATCAACCCATCGGTGCAGGACACGATGAGCCGGGTCCAGATGCACGACCCGTCCCCCACCGTGGCTGAGAAGGGAGTTCGCCCGTGAACGGGTCGGCCGTAATCTCCGCCGGAGAGATCCAGGCGCCGCACATCGAGTACGGGCAGCTCGCCCCGATGCTGCTGGTGTTCGGTGTCGCCCTCGTGGGCGTGCTGGTCGAGGCGTTCGTCGGACGTAACCTCCGGCACACGGTCCAGGTCCCGCTCGCCTTCGCCGGCCTGGCCGGCGCCTGCGCCTGGACCGTCTACCTCGGGAACCAGCCGCGGAACTTCAAGGTCGTGGCCATGGGGGCGGTGGGCGTCGACGGGCCCACGCTGTTCCTGCAGGGAACCATCCTGGTCCTGGCGCTGGTGAGCCTGCTGCTCATCGCCGAGCGCGGACACGACGCCTTCACGGCGCAGGCGGCCGCGTTGCCGGGCAGCGAGGCCGAGCAGGAGAGCATGGCGGCCGGGGTGGCCCACACCGAGGTCTTCCCGCTGATGATGTTCGCTGTGGGCGGCATGCTGCTGTTCCCCGCGGCCAACGACCTGCTCACCATGTTCGTGGCCCTCGAGGTCCTGTCGCTGCCGCTGTACGTGCTCTGCGGGCTGGCCCGGCGCCGGCGTCTCCTGTCGCAGGAGGCCGCGGTGAAGTACTTCCTGCTCGGTGCCTTCTCCTCGGCGTTCTTCCTGTACGGCGTGGCGCTGCTGTACGGCTTCGCCGGGTCCGTACGGCTGGCGGCCATCGCCGACCAGATCGGCAAGCAGAGCGGCAGCCAGCCCCTGCTGCTGGCCGGGGTGGCGTTGCTGTCGGTCGGCCTGCTGTTCAAGGTCGGCGCGGTGCCCTTCCACTCCTGGAAGCCGGACGTCTACCAGGGCGCGCCGACCCCGATCACCGCCCTCATGGCCTCGTGCACGCTGGTATCGGCGTTCGGCGCCATCCTGCGGGTGTTCTACGTCGGGCTGGAGAACCTGCGCTGGGACTGGCGGCCGATGATGTGGGCTGTGGCGATCATCACGATGCTCGCCGGAGCCGTGTTCGCGGTGACCCAGACCGACGTCAAGCGGCTGCTCGCCTACTCCTCGATCGCGCACGCCGGCTTTCTGCTGACCGGTGTCATCGCGACCTCCAAGGCGGGTCTGGCCGGCACGCTGTTCTACCTCGCTGCTTACGGTTTCACCACGATTGGGGCGTTCGCCGTGATCACGATGGTGCGCGACGCCGGCGGCGAGGCGGGCCACCTGAGCCGCTGGGCCGGGCTCGGCAAGCGGTCGCCGGCCATCGCCGGCATCTTCGCCTTCTTCCTGCTGGCCTTCGCCGGCATCCCGCTCACCAGCGGGTTCACCGGCAAGTTCGCTGTGTTCCAGGCGGCCGTGGCAGGTGGCGCGACGCCGCTGGTGATCGTCGGTGTACTCTCCTCGGCGGTGGCGGCGTTCTTCTACGTCCGGGTCATCGTCGTGATGTTCTTCAGCGACCCGGAGCCGGACGCCCCGTCGGTGGTGGTCGGCCCGACCGCCGCCACGGCGGTCGCGGTCGGGCTTGCGGCTACTGTGGTACTCGGTGTGCTGCCTCAGCCGATGCTCGACCTTGCCGGGCAGGCGGCCACGCAGCTGTTCGTCCGGTAGGGGGACCTGTGACCAGAGCCGTTCCGTTCGGGCTGCCCGTTGACGACGATCTCGCAGCGGACGTGCAGGATCGGCTGTCCGCCGTTGAGGAACTGCTGCTCGAGACGACCCGGGACCAGGACCGGCTTCTCTCCGAGGCCTCGCGCCATCTGGCCGCGGCCGGCGGGAAGCGGTTCCGCCCCATGCTCGTGCTGCTCGCCTCGCACTTCGGCGACCCGATGGCGCCGCAGGTCGTGCCCGCGGCCGTCGTGGTCGAACTGACCCACCTCGCGACGCTCTATCACGACGACGTCATGGACGAGGCGTCGATGCGCCGTGGCCAGGAGTCGGCCAACCTGCGGTGGAGCAACACGGTGGCGATCCTGACCGGGGACTATCTGTTCGCCCGGGCCTCCGACCTGCTGTCCGAGCTCGGCACCGAGGCCGTACGCGTGCAGGCCCGGGCCTTCGCCCGCCTGGTCCGCGGGCAGATCCAGGAGACCGTCGGCCCCGAGGCGGGCACGGACCCCCTCAAGCACTATCTGGGGGTCATGGCGGACAAGACGGCCTCGCTCATCGCGGTGTCCGGGCAGTTCGGCGCGATGCTCTCGGGCGCCCCGCCGCAGGTCGTCGAGACGATCACGTCGGCCTGCGAGAAGATCGGCGTCGCCTTCCAGCTGTCCGATGACATCCTGGACATCGCCTCCGAGTCCGACCAGTCAGGCAAGACGCCGGGGACGGACCTGCGTGAGGGCATCCGGACACTGCCCATGCTGCACGTACTCGCCTCCGACGACCCGGCCGACGAGCGGCTGCGAACGCTGCTCAACTCGGACCTGACCGATGACGAGCCGCACGCGGAGGCACTCGCGTTGCTGCGCGCCCACCCGGCCATGGAGCGGGCCCGCGGCGACCTGCGGCAATGGGCCGAGGACGCCCGGGCCGAGCTGCTCACGCTCCCCGAGGTCCCCGTGCGAGCCGCGTTCGAAGGCCTCTGCGACTACGTGGTCTCCCGCACCGGCTGAGTCGCCCCCGGCTTCGGCTCCTGGGTCCAGACGGCGCCCCCGACCTCCGGGACGCTGCGGGCCCTGAGGCGGGCCGAGGCGACGCCGGCCCGCCACCCATCGCCGGTGAGGACCATCAGCGCGCACCAGACCAGCAGGAAGCCGATCCAGCGGCTGGCGGGCATCCGCTCGTGCTGTACGAGCAGCCCGATGAGGAACTGCAGGGTAGGGGCGAGGTACTGCAGCATGCCGATGGCGCTCATGGGCAGCCGGATCGCGGCACCGTTGAACATCATCAGCGGGATCGCCGTGATCAGCCCTCCGCCGATGAGCAACACGGCCTGCAGGGTCCCCGCGTGGCCGAACGTGGCCTTGCCCTGCGCGTGCAAGGTCAGCGTGAAGGCCAGCGCGGGCACGAACAGGACGGCGGTCTCGATCGTGAGGCTCTCCGCGGAAGGCGTGTTCGCGAATTTCTTCAGCAGGCCGTACGAGCCGAACGAGCAGGCGAGCACCAGTGCGATCCACGGCAGCCGGCCGTAGTCCGCCGTCAGCACGATGACGGCGAGGGTGCCGAGACCGACGGCGAACCACTGTGTCCGGCGCAGGCGCTCCCGGAACACCAGGACACCCAGGACGATGCTGATCAGCGGGTTGATGAAGTAGCCGAGCGAGGTCTCGATCGTGTGGCCGGCGTTGACGCCGTAGATGTACATCCCCCAGTTGACCGAGACGACCACGGCGGCGAGCGCCAGCAGGCCGACCTGCTTCCAAGTGAGGGATCGCACCCATGACCAGTGGCGCATGACGGCGAGCAGCACCATCACGACGAGCAGTGACCAGATGATGCGATGCGCGAGGATCTCGAACGCCTGCGCCGGCTTCAGTAGCGGCCAGTAGAGCGGGAACAATCCCCAGATGCCATAGGCGGCGATTCCATAAAGCACTCCTTTGCGCACATCTGTCACGCGCCGGAGCATATCAGCCGGTAATTAGTCATAGCGCTTAACGGTAATGTCAAGCAGTTCTTCAGCGCTCGGTCATGTGGACGTCCGCCGGCTGACACCGGGCGCGGAGCCCCCGGGCGTTCCCGGGCTCCCGCCGTCCGGGTTAGCCTGGCACCGTGTTCGGATTCGTGAAGACGCAGATGGTCACACCGGAGCAGGCACTCGCGGGCCGGGACGAGCCGGTGCCGGTCCCGCCCCGCCACGAGGTCCTCGGACGCCCCCTCGCGCCGCCCTACGCGGACGGCGCCGAGGTGGCCGAGTTCGGGATGGGTTGCTTCTGGGGAGCCGAGCGGGTGTTCTGGCGCATCCCCGGCGTGATCTCGACGGCCGTCGGCTATGCCGGCGGCTACACGCCCAACCCCACCTACGAAGAGGTCTGTTCGGGCCTGACCGGCCACACCGAGGCCGTACGGGTGGTGTTCGACCCGGACCAGATCTCCTACGAGGGCCTGCTCAAGGTCTTCTGGGAGGGCCACGACCCGACGCAGGGCATGCGCCAGGGCAACGACCTCGGGACGCAGTACCGCTCCGCGATCTACTCCCGGTCCGATGACCAGCTCAAGGCGGCCGAGAGGTCCCGAGACGCCTACCAGCCGGTCCTGACGGCCCACGGCCACGGGCCCATCACGACCGAGATCGCCCCGGCCGGCGAATTCTACTTCGCCGAGGACTACCACCAGCAGTACCTCTCCGACGCCAAGAACCCGGGCGGCTACTGCGGCATCGGTGGGACCGGCGTCACCTGCCCCGTGGGCGTGGCACCCGCCTGACCCGGTCGGCGGTGCGTCCGCCAGATGACAATCCCGATCCAGTGACGCCCTTTCCGCATGTCCTTTCTCTTGCGGGCGTCTCTGCCTCCTCGGCTCGATCTTGCCGTGTGCCCGATGGTCTTGCTGGGTAGCCTCCTGCCAGGAAAGCACCCGCAAATGGCTCGGGGCGAATTCGGGGGATGTGCATGAGACGCATTGCTATCTTTATGTCCGTCGCGATCGCGGCCTCCTTGGGCACGTCCTCGGCGCGAGCCGAAGCGGACCCGCCCCCGGCAGAGCTGTGGCGCCAGCAGACGAGTCGTCCTAATCTCGCCGTCACCGTGCCGGATATCGCGGGCCGGCGGCGCAAGATCATGTATGTGAACATCGACGGCTATGCCGTGACCGAAGGTGACATCGCACTCGGCACTGTGTCCGATGTGACGAGCGGCAAGATTCACCTCCCGGGCGTCGTGCCCGTGGACGTTCCGCCCCCGGTGCTCCCGAAGTCGTCCGACGGCTCCAGAGGAGGCGGTGCGGCCCGCTGCGACCGGACTCCGGCGGGCGCGGGCACCGCGAGCGCCGCGGCGCTGTGGCAGTCCAGGCAGGTGCCCTATGTCTTCGACTCCGGGCTGCCGCAGTCGGTGCGCAACACCGTCATGAAGGCCATGGCGGACTTCAGCGCCGGCACCTGCATCCGTTTCCTGCGACAGACGACCGAGACGGCGTATCTACGGGTCTTCTCCGGCACTGGCTGTTACTCCATGGTGGGCAGGACCGGGTCCCGCCAAGACCTGTCCCTCGGCCCGGGGTGCGATTACAAAGGGACGGCCATCCATGAACTGATGCATGCCGTCGGCTTCTATCACGAGCACAACCGGTCGGATCGGGATGAGGCCGTGACGGTCAATTTGGACAACGTGAAGCCCGCCTATCAATCGCAGTTCCACAAGATCGGTCCTGCGGATAATCGGCTGTTGGGCGGGTTCGATCAGGACTCGGTCATGATCTATGGAAACAAGGCGTTCTCCGCCAACGGGCAGGACACCCTCGTGGCGAAGAACGGTCGACCCCTGACTGATCCGTACCACAAGACAGGATTCAGCCCGTCCGACG
The DNA here is from genome assembly GCA_025964715.1 of Streptosporangiaceae bacterium. GTDB lineage: Bacteria > Actinomycetota > Actinomycetes > Streptosporangiales > Streptosporangiaceae > Actinomadura_C. The sequence continues at coordinate 15,000 of JAOPYH010000419.1, forward strand.
TGGCCGGGGTCCGCAGTCTGTACGGCTGTTGACGCAGCGTCCCGTACGCCGTCACGTCCGTCGTCGCGTGGTCTCGAGGAGGTGGTGTTCGAGGACGGTGAGCCGCCGTGGCTTGGTGATGGCTGTGGCTGGGACTGTGTAGGTGTGGCCGAGTGGGCTGGTCCAGGTGGTGTCGCCGTGTTGGTTGTTGTGGGTGGTCCAGCCGGTGTGTTTGAGGGTGTGGCAGTGGCGGCATTTGGCGTCGAGGTTCCAGGTTTGGGTGGGGCCGCTTTTTGCGTGGTCGTGGTGGTGGTCGATGTCGCTGCGGCTTGCGGGTGTTCGGCAGCCGGGTCCTCGGCAGGTGCGGTCGCGGGCGATCACCAGGGCGCGTTGCCGCGGGGTGGGTAGGCGGCGCGGGTCGCGTTCGGGCTTGCTGGGTGGTCGGGTGGTGCCGTGGTGGAGGAGCCGGCCGGTGATGGGGTCGGTAATGGTGTAGCGCCAGGTGGTTTCGTGGTCGCCTGTGCGTGCGGCGGCTGTTTGGCGGGCGATGTCGGCGATGACGGGTCCCCAGCCGGCGAGGTCGGCGGCGTGGTCGGCCAGGCCGATGAGGGTGGGCAGGTCCGCGGTGAGTTCGATGACGCCGCGCCGGTGGATGGGTGCGGGGCCGGTGTGGGTGCCGGACAGGAGGGCGAGGTAGATGTCGGCGCGGATCTGGTCCATCGGCCGGTCGTCGCCGGCCTGTTTGGTGGCCCGCGCCAATGCGTCCAGGCGTTCGTCGGCTGCGGCGGCCTGGTCGGGTGGCAGGTTGCAGCCGGACAGATACCCCGTGCCGTCGCCGTTGAGGCCGCGCACGACCTTCCGCTCGGCCACCGCCTGTTCGTAGGTGTTCTTCGCCGCGGCGGGGTCGGCTTCCAGGACGAGTTTGCGGAGCCGGTAGGCCAGCTGCCGTGCCGTCGATCACCACCCTGGCCCTGTCCAGGTCGATCACTCCGCCCCGGAGCGCCTGCCATACGGCGGGGAGCCGTTCCACCAGCGCCCAGGCCTCCTGGAGTTTGGCGGTGGCGGAGCGCTTGGTGAGGGTGAGGGCCGCGCCGATCTCCGCGGCGGCGAGCCTGGGGATGTCGGAGGGCCACACCGAGGGGATGTGGGCGGACTCGGCCTGTACGCACTCGGCCACCGCGACCATGTCCGCGGCCAGGCCGGCCTGGTCGAAGGCCAGCTGGCGGGCGCGTGCCCGCAGCAACACGACCATGTCGAAACCCGACAACCCACACCGGTCGACCGAAGCGAGTGCCGCTGAAAGCGCCGGCCCGGGTGGCATTTCCGCCAGCCCCTCGGGCAGCTCGACCAACGACCCGCGTTCGATCATGTGTTCTAATATAGCCGCCGGCTACGACATTACACCGGTGAACGACAAGACCCGGCAGGCCCGGTGGCCGGTGACCAAGCGAGAGGTCCCGGTATCGCCGCCTACCAGATCGTCACGATAGCTCCCGGACGTGCCCATCTGATCATCTCCGAGGTTCTGGCGGCGCCGATGATCCAGGATGGAGCCACGGATCCCGGAGCCGGGTGATCGAGCGCACGGCTCGTACGCTGTGTGTGGTGATGGCTGGGATCTCCGACGCCGCAGGGAGAGGAGCAACGGTGGGCCTTCCGGAATTTCCATACCATCCTGACCCGCTCGCGACGGGTTCGGTCATCGGCTCCGACGCCGAATGCCTGTGCTGCGGACGGCCCCGCGGCTATGTCTACAGCGGCCCGGCCTATGCAGAGCGCTCCATCGAGCGGCGCCGGCTCTGCCCTTGGTGCATCGCGGACGGAAGCGCCACGGAGCGTTTCGGCGCGACCTTCAACGATGCCGGCGCCGGCGCGCCCGGTGAGGTCCCCGGCGCCGTGATCGAGGAGATCACCCGCCGTACGCCCGGGTACGTCGCGTGGCGGCAGGAGCGGTGGCTGTTCCACTGCGGCGACGGGGCGGCCTTCCTCGGTGCCGTGGGGGCGAAGGAGATCTCCGACCACCCCGACGCTCTGGAGATGTTGCGTCGCGAGCACGAGGGACGGCCGGCGCAGCAGGTGGAGAACTACCTGGCCGCGCTGGACAAGGACGGCCGGCCCACGGCCTATCTGTTCAGGTGCAGGTCCTGTGCGGCCCACCTGGCCTACTCGGACTCGACATGACTGACCGTCATGCCGGCCTGAGGCCGCACGTCAGTAAGGGAGCAGGCGTCCGGAAGGAGTCCGCAGGTCAGGCGTCGCCGGCTGACGCGGAGGTTTCGGACGTTTGACAAGCTGCTGCCGTGTCATGCTGATCATCTCCCCGTTCGGGGCAACCGTTAACCGGTAGATCAATGTGAAACCCTTGCCCAGGAGTGGTCACGGTCGAGTCATGAGGCCGATGGGCCGCCCCCGGCGGGCTCTGGCAAGATGTTGGAGTGATCAGAACGTCGGACCCTCGACTTAGGATCCCCGGACATGTCACAGCTGACACTTGATCCACAGCGCACGGCCCTGATAGCCATCGACCTCCAGGTGCGGATCGTGGGGCTCGGGACCGCCCCACGCAGCGGCGCTGACGTCGTACGGCAGACGATGCGCCTTGCCGACGGCTTTCGCCATAGCGGCGCCCCCGTGGTGATCGTGCAGGTGGAGCGGCCGGACGAGGACCACCAGCGGGCCGGGAGCGAGCTCGTCAGCGAGATGGCGCCGCGGCCCGAAGACCTCCTCATCACCAAGCACACGTGGGGCGCCTTCCACGAGACCGCACTCCATGAGGAGTTGCAGAGCCGTGGCATCGACACCCTGGTCCTCGCGGGCATCGCGACCAACTTCGGCGTCGAGTCGACGGCCCGGGTCGGCCACGAGCTCGGCTATCGGCTGTTGCTCGTCGAGGACGCCATGGCCGGCCTGGACGCGGAGTCGCACGACTTCGCGGTGCGGAAGATCTTTCCGGGCCTCGGCACCGTGTGCTCGACCGACGAGGTGCTCAGCGCTCTGGGCTAGACCGCCCGGCCTCGGGTCACGAGCCCACGGTCAGGAGACGATGTCCTTCGTGCGGAAGCGCCGGAAGGCCAGCGCGAGGAGCACCACCGCGTAGGCCACCGAGACGGCGGTGCCCTTCACCATGCCGGACCACTGGATCGAAGGCTGGAGAGCGTCCATCCAGGCGTACATCCAGTGCGACGGCAGAAACTGCCGCCAATCACCCAGGGCCGTGACGGCGTCCAGGATGTTGCTCACGATCACCAACCCGACCGCGCCTCCCACGGCGCCGAGCGGCGAGTCCGTGGCGACCGAGAGCAGGAACGCCAGCGCGGCGACCACGAGCTGACTCACCATGGCATAGCCCACGATCAGAGCCATGCGGCTCAGCGCGGTGCCGGACGGCAGCGCGGCGCCTCCGGTCGGCAGCTGCACGTCGCCCCATCCGAACACCAGCGTGCCGGCCAGCAGCGCCATGAGTGGCAGGGACACCACCGACACGGCCGCATAGGCCAGCGCCACGATGAGCTTCTGCCGCAGCAGCCGGGAGCGCGGCACCGGAGCGGCGAGGAGATAACGCAGCGACGCCCAGTTCGCCTCGCTCGCCACGGTATCGCCGCAGAACAGGGCGACCGCGACGACCAGCAGAAAGCCCACGGACACGAACAACGTGAAGGCGGTGAAGTTCAGCGCGCTGGCCGTCGCGACGTCCACCAGGCTGGGCCGGCCGTCAGGTGGGCCGCTGCCGCCGCCGAGCTGGAAGGCCGCGACGAGCACCCAGGGCAGCACGAGAAGGATGGCGAAGGCCACCAGCGTGCGTCGCCGCCGGAACTGGCGCAGGCCCTCGACCCGCAGCGGCAGTGTGCGGTGGGCGTTGTAGGACATCAGCTCTCCCCGATGATGGCGAGGAACGCGTCCTCTAGCCGCCCCTGCGTACCAATGATCTCGGCTACCGGCCCGGCGGCCACCCGCTTGCCCTGGGTCATCACCACAACGTGCGTGCAGGTCTGCTCGACCTCGGCCAGCATGTGGCTGGAGACGATGACCGTCCGGCCGCCTTGACCATGCTCGCCCGGCCCCGCCGCGTAGCGCTGGAGCACCGCACGCATCTCGCGGATCTGTGGCGGGTCGAGCCCGTTGGTCGGCTCGTCGAGGACGAGCAGGTCCGGCAGGCCGAGCATGGCCTGGGCGATGGCCAGCCGTTGCCGCATGCCCTGGGAGTACGTCCGTACGGGCCGGTCCAGCGCGGCGCCGAGGTCGGCGATCCGCAGGGCCTCGTCCACGTGGGACTCATCGGCCGGCCGGCCGGTGGCCCGCCAGTACAGGTCGAGGTTCTCGTGGCCGGACAGATGCGGCAGGAAGCCCGGCCCCTCGACGAACGAGCCCAGCCGGGACAGCACAGCCGCCCCCGGCGTCACCCGGTGGCCGAAGATCCGGATCTCGCCCTGGTCGGGATGGATGAGGCCCATCAGCATGCGCAGCGTGGTCGTCTTGCCGGCCCCGTTCGGCCCGAGCAGGCCGAGCACCTGGCCCTTCTCCACCCGCAGCGACAGGTCGTCCACCGCGAGGTGCCCGTTGGAGTAGGCCTTGGTGAGGCCGGTGATCTCCAGCGGGACGTCGCTGAGGGCCTCCTCGTGCGATCCCGCGTGGCGGCCGCGGCCGGCGACGAGGATCACGATCGCGATGATCAGGGCCGCGCCCGGCAACAGCCAGATCCACGCGGGCAGCGGAGGCGCCGGGGCGCGCAGAGCCGGGACGGTCGGCATGGTCAGGCCCGACACCGCCGCGACCTTGTACGTCGCCGGCTGTGCCGGGGCCGCGAATCCCATGTCCGTGGTGGCCAGGACGACCCGCACCCGGTGCCCGGCCGCGAAACGGTAGTCCAGTGCCGGCAGCCGCACGTCCACCTCGCGGCCGGCGCCGGCCTTCTCGACCCTCAGCGGCGCGGCGAGCCGCCGGGCCGGGGTGGCCTGGCCGCCGGGGCCCACGTCGTAGATCTTGGCGAACAGCGTCGCCTCCGGGTCAGCGGTGATCCGGAGCCGTACCTTCGGGGCGCCGGTCACCTGGAGCGGCGCGGTCAGCGGCGACGTGTCGAAGACGGCGGCCTGCCCCGGCATGTCCAGCGCGAGCCCGCCGACGGACCCGCCGCCGCCCAGGTCACCGAGGCTGCCGAGGGCACCCAGGCCGGGCAGCGCCGAGATGGAGGCGGGTGAGCCGCCGGCCGGATTGCGTACGGTCTGCTGCGTTCCGTGCAGGGGGATCGCCGGCCCCGCGCCGCTCAGGCCCGGATAGGAGCGGGCCGTCGCGGCGTCGACCACGACCTGCTGGGTCGAGGAGTCGATGCCACCGGCCCGGGTGACCGTGAAGCCCGGGGTGGAGCCCGGCTTGTTCAGCAGCCAGTGGTCGAACCAGTGGCGCACCAGCCCGCGCACCCGGCCGGTCTCCGGGTCGCCGCCGTCGTGGCCGCCCTGGAACCACACCACTGAGACCGGGGCGCCGTTGCGGGCGATGGCCGCCGCGTTGGCGTCCGCCTGGTCGAGGGGGAACAGCGAGTCGGCCTGCCCCTGGATCAGCAGCGTAGGCGTTTTGATCCTGTCCGCGACCGCCGCCGGGCTGGAGCGGCGCAACGTCCTGATCGCCTCGTCGGTAGGACGCCCGGTCTCCGCGACCTTTTCGTACATCGCGCACAGCGAGGGGAGGAACCGTCCACAGGCTGTGGACGCGGCGGGTGGTCCGGAGGCGCCCGCAGGGTCCGCGCCCTGGGCTCCGCCCGTGAAGAAGATGCCGGCCCAGAGCTTCTTGAACACGCCCTGGGCGGGCCCCGCACCGGAGCCTGAGCCCGCACCCGTGCCGCCCGGGAACAGCGCCTCGGACAGGTCGTTCCAGGTGATCTGCGGGGCGATGGCGTCGATGCGGTGGTCATAGCCGGCCGCCAGCAGGGCGATCGCGCCGCCGTAGGACTCACCGGCGATGCCGACCCGTGGGTCGCCGGGCCGGTCGAGGCGCACCTCCGGTCGGCGCGCCAGCCAGTCGACGAGCTGCCGTACGTCCTTGACCTCGTAGTCCGGGGAGTTCAGGGCGATCTCACCGCCGGATCGGCCGAAGCCCCGCGCCGACCAGGTCAGGACGGCGTAGCCCGCCCGGGCGAGCTGCTCCGCCTCGGCGCGGGTGCTCTGCTTGGAGCCACCGAACCCGTGCGCCAGGAGCACCGCGGGTGCGTTCTGCCGGCCGACCGGCCGGAACAACGTCGCGTCGAGCGAGACCCGCTGGTCGCTGTTCGGGCCGTCGACGACCGCGATGCGCTGCTGCACCTCGTGGACCCGTGCCGGGCCGTCCGCGGTGAAGCCCCACACGATCCCGCCGCCGGCGATGAGGGCCCCCGCCGCGGCCAGGGCGCTCCAGCGCCGTCGCGTTCCCCGCAGATTCATGAGCCAAACCCTACGCACCCGCGGTGGGCGCTCTGATCCGCCCCTGATCGTTGATCGGCTGACGCGCCGGGCGCGGAAGCCGCGGCGCGTAATGGGCGGACGGAAATGTGTCATGCGGCACGCCTCATGTCCGGAAGTGTCCGCTAACGTTGCGCCGAGCCGGGGAGGGGCATGCGGGACGTCGAGGACGGCGCGGGGAGCATCAAACGTCTGTACGTCGTCGAGTTCGACTCCCTGGCGCAGCGGCATGTGGACGACATCGGCATGACCCCTTTCGGTGAGGACGCCGAGAGCTCCATCGTGGCCATGATCCGGCTGGCCGACCTGTTGTCGGAGACCATCGTCTTGACCGACAACATGGTCTTCGACGGCATCCTGTTCCACCACATCGGCCCGCGGCGGATGTTGCACCTCGTGGGCCGGCGGATCGGCACCAACCTGGTCTACCCCTTCGAGATCCGCTCCCGCGCCGGCTCCATCGAGCAGGCGCTGCTGCGTGCCCTGCGCGAGCCCGGGGCCGGCGGTCGCGACCATCTCAACTGCTTCGAATACCACGCGCTGGACGTTCCCGAGGCGGAACGCATAGAGATCGGGCAGCGGCTCGGCCGGGTGCGGGTCCGCGAGCTCGACCGGCGAGTGGAAAAGCACGGGGTGAGTGAGGGCATCGCGCGGCTGCTGGTGGAGCGGTGCGGCGCCCCGGAGGAGCCGGTCCGGCGCATGCGACGGGCCTGGACCGCCTGGATCGAGACCGACCGGGACGGCCAGCTCACCCTCCGCGAAGCGGGTGAACGCCGCGACGGCGGCGACGACCGCGCGTTCGCGGTCGACCCGGTGGAGAACATGCGTCGCGACCTGCGGACCGCAGCGGGTGAGCAGGCGCTGCGCTGGATGGACCTCAACCGGCACGAGCGCCGGACCACCGTCCGGGCGCGGCTGCGCGACTGGCTCCCCGACACCCAGAGCGACCTGGCCATGGACCGGCAGACCCTGGAGTTCTGGCACAACGCGTGCTATCTGCGCTCCCTCGCCTACGCCCAGGGCGCGGAACTGATCGAGTTCGTCCTCGGCGACCCCCGTGCGGTGCAGCGGCGCCGGCTGAAGCGGCGCCGCCGCGCGCCCGCGCAGGGCGGCGAGACCCGGCAGGTGATGCTCCCGATGACGCTGCTGGGCGAGCTCGGCACCATGCCGCGCTCGGTCTTCGAGACCGTGCTCTACAACAACCGCGACGCCATCAGGGAATGGCGCCGCTCCGGCGACCCCGGGGCGATGAGAGGTGTCGCCTTCGGGCTGCTCGAGGCCGCCGACCAACCCGATCCGAGGATGCTCTCCCGGGACACCCTGACGCGGCTGACGCTCGTCATCGTCGCGGCGTTCGTCGCCGACGCCTTCCAGCAGACGCCGTGGGTGGTGAAGGCGCCGGTGCTGCTCATCGCCGTGGCGGCCAGCTCATCGTCGGACATCAAGACCATCTTCCGGCTCCGCGGCCGTCTCGGCGCGGTCATCGACGTCCGCGACCGCGACCGCCGCGAGCCGCGCTAGCGCCGTGCCGTCAGCGTGCGCCCTTCAGCTCACGGACGAGCCGGTCGGCGTCGGCCCGGGTCAGGCTGCCGGCGATGATGACCTTGCCGTGGGTGATCGGGGCCTCCACGCGCGTCGCCGTGACCAGCCGCTCGCGGACCACGAAGGCGACGTCCCGTCCGGTCATGGCGCGCGTGAGCCGGGCGAAGGCCCGCTGGTCCGGAGGCAACAGGCTGATGGCGACCTCGAACCCGCCGCCGCCCCCGCGCTGGACGTGGATGTCATTGACCCGGTGGATCGCTATGCCGTCGGTGACCTGGTAACAGGCCGGTCCGTTCGGGCTCTGCCCGTTGACGCCCTTCGTGCCGGCCGTGCACGGGCCCGGTGTCGTCCGGCTCACCGGGTAGACGTTGAGGGGTGCCGTGAAACGCGCCATCTTGCCGTGCAGGGGAGTGGCGAGCAGTGCGCCGGCGACCGCGACGGCCGCGGCGCCGATGCCCAGCGAGGTGATCGCGGCGAGTAGCGCCGCGCGTGACGGCCTCTTTGCATACGCAGGGGGCGGAGCGGCCCGCATCGTCACCTCCTGTGGACGTGGCGTCCAGTCTTTCAGGTGACGCGAGGCGCACGCACCCGCGAACCGGACCTGGCCGTGAACGACCACAAGATCACCCCGAGGACAACGGGGTGATCTTGTAGTGGTTCTGGTGACCCGGAGGTCAGCCGATGCGCCAGGTGTCTCCGCTGCCGAGCAGCGCGGCGAGGTCGCCTTCGCCGTGCCGGTCGACGGCCTCCTCCAGCTGGGCCCCCATGAGCTCGTCGTACGACGGGCGCGCGACCTGCCGGAAGATCCCGATCGGGGTGTGCTCGAACGCCGGGGAGTCCAGCCGCGAGAGCGCGAAGGCCACCGACGGGTCCGGGTTGTGCGCGTCGTGCACCACGATGTCCGGAGAGTCCGCGGGCACGACCTCGAAGCTGCCGGACGCCGAGCGGCGCAGGCCCTTGTCCCGCGCGGCGCCGAACACGATCGGCTCGCCGTGCTCAAGCCGGATCGTGATGTCGTCGCGGACCTCGGGGTCCTTCAACGGCTGGAACGCGTTGTCGTTGAAGATGTTGCAGTTCTGGTAGATCTCGACGATCGCCGTGCCCTTGTGCTCGGCGGCCGCCCGCAGCACCGACTGCATGTGCTTGCGGTCGTAGTCGAGAGTACGGGCCACGAAGGTCGCCTCCGCGCCGATCGCCAGCGAGATCGGGTTGAACGGCGAGTCGAGCGAGCCCATGGGCGTCGACTTGGTGATCTTGCCGATCTCGGAGGTGGGGGAGTACTGCCCCTTGGTGAGCCCGTAGATCCGGTTGTTGAACAGCAGGATCTTCAGGTTGATGTTGCGGCGCAGCGAGTGGATCAGGTGGTTGCCGCCGATCGAGAGCGCGTCACCGTCTCCGGTGACCACCCACACCGACAGGTCGGGGCGCGAGGCCGCCAGGCCGGTCGCGATCGCGGGCGCGCGGCCGTGGATCGAGTGGAACCCGTCGGTGTTCATGTAGTACGGGAACCGCGACGAGCACCCGATGCCGGAGACGAACACAGTGTTCTCGCGCTTGATCCGGAGCTCCGGCAGGAACCCCTGCACGGCAGCGAGGATGGCGTAGTCACCGCAGCCCGGGCACCAGCGGACCTCCTGGTCGGTCTTGAAGTCCTTGGCCGACTGGGTCTCTCCCTCCGGCAGGAGCGGCGGGCGGTGAGCCGGCAGGGGCAGGCTCACGACACCGTTGCCGTTCGGCCCTGATGTGCTGATCTCGGCCTCATTCACTGTCGATCACGTCCTGGATCACACCCGCGAGCTCCTCCGCCTTGAACGGAAGCCCGCGTACACGGTTGTAGCTGATGACGTCCACGAGGAACTTGCCTCGCAGCAACAGGGCCAGCTGGCCGAGGTTGATCTCCGGCACGAGGACCCTGTCGTAGGAGCGGAGCACCTCGGCGATGTTGGCCGGGAACGGGTTCAGGTGCCGCAGATGCGCCTGGGCCACCTGGCCGCCCGACTTGCGGATCCGGCGTACGGCCGCGGTGATGGCGCCGTAGGTGGAGCCCCATCCGAGGACCAGGACCTTCGCCTGACCGGACGGGTCGTCCACGCCGAGCGGCGGGATATCGCCGGCGATGCCGTCGATCTTGGCCTGGCGCAGCCGGACCATCAGGTCGTGGTTGTTCCCGTCATAGGAGATGTTGCCCGAACCGTCGGCCTTCTCCAGCCCGCCGATCCGGTGCTCCAGCCCAGGCGTGCCAGGGATCGCCCACGGACGGGCGAGCGTCTGCGGGTCGCGCTTGAACGGCTGGAAGGCCTCGCCGTCCGCCTCGCCGTTCGGCTCGGCGAAGGCGGGGTCGATCGTGGGCAGCGTGGCGACCTCGGGGATCTGCCATGGTTCCGAACCATTGGCCAGGTAGCCGTCGGACAACATGATCACCGGGGTGCGGTATTTCACCGCGATCCGCGCCGCCTCGATGACCGCGTCGAAGCAGTCGGACGGTGACCGCGGGGCCACGACCGGCACCGGCGCCTCACCGTTGCGGCCGTACAGCGCCTGCAGCAGGTCGGCCTGCTCGGTCTTGGTCGGCAGACCCGTCGAGGGCCCCGCCCGCTGCACGTCGACGATGAGCAGCGGCAGTTCGACGGCTACCGCGAGGCCGACGGTCTCACCCTTGAGGGCCAAGCCCGGCCCGGAGGTCGTCGTGACACCGAGCGCACCGCCGAAGGCCGCACCCAGCGCGGCTCCCACGCCGGCGATCTCGTCCTCGGCCTGGAAGGTGCGCACACCGAACCGCTTGTGCTTGGACAGCTCGTGCAGGATGTCGGAGGCCGGGGTGATGGGGTAGGAGCCGAGGAACAGCGGCAGCCCGCTCTGCCGGCTCGCGGCCACCAGCCCGTAGGCCGTGGCGAGGTTCCCGGTGATGTTGCGGTAGAGCCCCGGTGGCAACGGGGCCGGCTTGACCTCGTAGGACACGGAAAAGGCCTCGGTGGTCTCGCCGAAGCTCCAGCCCGCCTGGAAGGCCGCGATGTTGGCCTTCATGATCTCGGGCTTCTTGGCGAACTTGTCCGCCAGGAACTGGACGGTCGCCTCGGTCGGCCGGTGGTACAGCCACGACAGCAGGCCGAGCGCGAACATGTTCTTGGCCCGCTGGGCGTCCTTCTTCGACACCTCGACGTCGGCCAGAGCCCCGACCGTCATCGACGTGAGGGGGAGGGCGTGCACGTTGTATTCACTCAGCGACTCGTCCTCGAGCGGGTTCGTCGCGTAGCCGACCTTCGCGAGGTTCCGCTTGGTGAACTCGTCGGTGTTGACGATCAGGTCCGCGCCCCGGGGGAGGTCCTCGAGGTTGGCCTTGAGCGCCGCCGGGTTCATCGCCACGAGCACGTTGGGCGCGTCGCCGGGAGTGACGATGTCGTGGTCGGCGAAGTGCAGCTGGAAGCTGGAAACACCTGGCAGCGTCCCGGCCGGCGCTCGGATCTCCGCTGGAAAGTTGGGCAGCGTCGAAAGGTCGTTGCCGAACGACGCCGTCTCCTGGGTGAATCGATCACCGGTCAGCTGCATGCCGTCACCGGAGTCTCCGGCGAAACGGATGATGACGCGGTCGAGTTGTTGGACCTGTTTGGTCACAGAGGGAGACCTCCTCGACGCGCAGCACTCGCCCCGGGGGAGGCGTCCGGGACCAGAGCGCTACTTAGGCTTACCTTCATGTTACGTCTGGGAACAGGATGCAGGGCCGGCCGGGACGCCGCTGGCGCCGCATGCCGCCGGTCCGGCTCGAGCCGTCAGGTCATATCGCACACGTGGAAGGCCCACCCCCTGTGACAAAGAGGTATCACTTCAGGCGGGGCCTCACTCGTCTCCGGCGGTTCCGGACACGCCGGGTCGCGATCATGGGATCGACGCAGCGTACCGCTCACGTCCGCACTATAGTTCCGGCCGAATCGGGTTCGGTTAAGCGCCCTGCCGCTCTTGGTCGATCTTGGAGAGCAGTCCGTTGACGTCTGCGGCCGAGACCGCCTCGGCCAGCACGCGGGCCTTGGCCTCATAGCGGTGTGAGCCTGGAGTGCTGCGGGCCCAGCGGACCCAGGACTTCCAGCCGGCGCTCTTCACGGTGCAGCTCAGGTCGACGTTCTTTGCGGACGCTACGTTCCGGCCGGCCGTACAGGACCCGAGGTCGCGTCCGCTGCCGTTGATCGTGGCCTTCATCACAGCCCGCACCGACGGATTTCCCCCGAGCGACACGCTGGCCACCGTGTATCTGACCGTGCAGCCCCCATCGCCGCAATTACTGAACTTCAGGCGTCCGACAGGCACGAACCGCGCGCCCGGGTCCGGCGCGCCTGTGAGGTTCTTCACTTTGTCCCGCAGGTCCGTGAAGAGGCTCCCGAGCTCGGCCGACGCGAGCTCGGTGACGTCGAACTGGTACGGCTTGGTGCCGGCGCCCTGGATCCGCAGCACCTTGTGGGGCTCCGCCGTCGAGACGTAGTAGTCCCCCTGGGACGTGGTGACCTTGGCGGCCGGGGCGCCGTTGACGTCGGCCTTGGCCCCGGCGGGCTGCGGGGTGGCCGTCTGCAGCTGCCGCATGAGCACGCTGGGAGACAGGACTCCCTCCACGTCGAGGTCCAGCGCCGAGGCCGGTGCCCGGCTCCACCGGTCGGCGTAGTCCTCCGGATTGGCGGTGACGCCGCCGTGGGACCGCCAGAAGGAGCGGCTCGCCTTCACGTAGGTCGACCCGTCGACCGCGACCAGGTCGGCCTTGTCACCGTCCACGGTCACCGACCCGCTCGCCGAGCCGGCCTTGGTGACCGAGATCTGGGCCTGCATCGCGCTGCCGCCGGAGGAGAAGGACCCGTTGTAGCGCAGCGCCGGGACCGTGGCGAGATGCTGCGCTGCCTTGCCCGCCTGGCCGGCGGTGCTGTCGGCCTTCTTCCCTGCGCTGGTGTTCTTCTTCGCGTCTCCGCCGCTCACGGCGACGGCGACCCCGACCCCGGCGAGGGCCAGCAGCACCACGGCACCGATCACGATGGCCACCAGCGGAAGCCGCCTGCCGCGCCGTGGGGGCGGCGGGTCGAATCCCCCGGGCGGGCCCTGGTAACCGGGCTGGACCGGATACCCCGGCTGGGCCGGATACCCGGGCTGGGGACCCGCGGGGAAGCCGGAGCCGTAACCCCACTGCCCGGGGGGCCGGCCCGGACCGGCCGGGCCTCCTTCGCCGGGCCCCCAGGGACCGGGGCCGCCTTCGCTCGGACTGCTCATATGCTCCCCCGCCACTTGGCGCTTTGCCGCGACCATACTTTTGATGGGTGGCGCCTACAAGGCACCGTCCACTGGGGCCGGTCCGTGTCGCGAGCGGGTCTCACGCGTTCGTGAGATCGTTCAGCATCGCCCGGATCTCTTCGGGGGTGACGGCGCCGGCCATGGCCTTGGACCGGCCCCACCAGCGCCGGGTGCCCGGGCTGCCGCGAAACCTCGACCAGGCGGCGCTCTCGACCCGGCAGGAGACCTCGATGGAGTTCGAGGTCACCGAGCCCGAGTTGCTGCACTCGCCCAGCTTGGTGCCGCTCGGGCCGCCCGCCCTGAGCTCCACGAACACGGTGACACGGACCGACGATGAGGTGCCCCGGCCGGCCCAGACCTTCGACTTCACGGTGCAGCCCGAGGCGGTGCAGCTTCCCCAGCTGAACTTGAAGACGCTGGGGTCGCGGGCCTGGTCGAAGGCGTCCTTCAGCTCGCCGATCCGGCCGCGCAGCTCGGTGACGGCGTCACCCTGTCCGCCGCCGGTGAGCTCCGTCACGTCCGCCGCCGTGCCCGGGTAGTGCGTCTCGAGCCGCAGCAACCGCGGCGAGCCGTCCGCGGACAGGAAGTACGTCCCGCCGGACGTGGTGATCTTCAGCGCGGGGGTGCCCTGCGCCGAGCTCTGCTCCGTACTCCTGATGCTGTACCGCGTGATGTCTCGAAGGTTCTTGGCGAGCGCCGAAGGGGTCATGTCCTTCTTGATCGCCGGCGCGAGGGTGAAGTTGCCCAGCCTGCCCCACCGAGAGTCGTTGGCCCAGGCGGGGCTCCCGGACACGTTGCCCTGGGAGCGCCAGAAGCCGGGCCCGGCCTTGGCATAGGTCTGGTCTTTGACGGTGATCAGTTCGGCGTTCTGGCCGCCCCAGGTCACGGTGCCGCTCGCCCACCCGCTTCGGGTGACCTTCAGCTCTCCGTCCACCTTGTCCGAGCCCCAGCCGAGCGTGCCCTTCAGCCCCACGGCGGGGAGTCCTTCCAGCTGCCCGGCCGCGGCCGCGAGCTTGTCCGCCGGCGAGCCGCCACCGGACTTTCCGCCACCGGAGAAGACCCCGGTCACGGCCAGGATCGCCACGATCATCACGATGGCGAGGACACCACCACCGCCCAGGATCGCGATGAGCGCTCCGGTGTTGGACGAGCGGCGTGGTGGCGGTGGCGGCATTCCGGGATGGCCTGGATGACCGGGATGGCCGGGCATTGCGCCGGGCGGTGGCCAACCTTGGCCCCAGCCCTGACCCTGAGGGCTCGGAGCCCACCCGCCGTCACCGCTCATCCAGCGTGTCCTTCCGTTGGGTGCCGTAACGTCCCCATAGCGTGGCGTAACCGGACAGGAATTATGTCGTCTTGATCGCTAATCGGCCACCACAAAGGCCTCATTCGAGCAGGCGGACCGCCGGGTCACCACGTTCCCGCGCGATACCTTTGTCTTGGACTGCTTTCGGGAGGCTGGTGTGCACGGCTATTACGGCTCCTACATGGTCGTCGGGGTGCTGTTCTTGATCGGTGGTGCGATCGTCGGCGGCGGGCTGATGGCCAACCGCATGCTGCGCCCGCACCGGCCCACCCCGGAGAAGCTCACGACCTACGAGTGCGGCGTGGACCCGGTGGGTGAGGGCTGGGCGCAGTCCTATGTCCGCTACTACGTCTTCGGCTACCTCTATGTGATCTTCGCTGTGGACGCGGTGTTCCTGTTTCCGTGGGCCACGGTGTTCGCCGCCCCGGGCTACGGCATGGTGACGCTGGCCGAAATGTTCCTGTTCCTCGGCTTCCTCGCGACCGGGCTCCTGTACGCCTGGAAGAAGGGCATTCTCACGTGGGTGTGACAGATCTCCCCGAGCCGCGCATCGGCCCGCTGTCCAAGCTGGCGCCCAAGCCGGTGAAGTTCGTGCTGAACTGGGGACGGCGCTATTCGCTCTGGGTCTTCAACTTCGGGCTCGCCTGCTGCGCGATCGAGTTCATCGCCACCTCGATGAGCCGCCACGACTTCATCCGGCTCGGCGTGATCCCGTTCGCGCCCGGTCCGCGCCAGGCCGACCTCATGGTGGTGTCGGGAACGGTCAGCGACAAGATGGCGCCGGCGATCAAGCGCCTGTACGAGCAGATGCCCGAGCCGAAGTACGTCATCTCGTTCGGCGCCTGCTCCAACTGCGGCGGCCCGTACTGGGACTCCTACTGTGTCACCAAGGGCGTCGACCAGATCATCCCGGTGGACGTCTATGTTCCCGGCTGCCCGCCGCGGCCGGAGGCCCTGCTGCACGGCATCGTCCGGCTGCAGGAGAAGATCGCGGCCGAGTCGCTGGGCGACCGCTACACCGGGGGCGGCGAGCCGGTCACCGCCGCGCCGCTGCCGGCGCCCAGGTCGGCCACCGTTCTGCGCCGGCCGCTCCAGCCCGTGCCCGAGGTCCTCAATGAGGCCGACCACCCGACGCTGGCGCTCGGCATACCCGAGATTGAAAAGCCGTCCGGGCCCACGATGGAGCTGCCGGTCCTGGAGGAGCCCCCCACCGAGGAGCTGCGCATCCCGCCGGCCGAAGGGCCCGGGGACCATAAGGCCGAACGCGCGGGCGAGGCCAGGTCCAGGCGTCGGTCCTCCGGTGGCCGGCTGCGGCGGTTCGGCTCCGGCGAAGACCAGTCGACCATCGATCTGAGCATCATCCCGGGCCTCGGGGAAGACCCCGACGACGAGCACGGGAAGCGGCCATGACCCCCGCCGCCGAGCGCAACGCCCGGCTCGCGGCCGCCTGGGCTGTGCGCTTCGACGCGCAGATCCACACGGCGCAGAGCCTCGGCCAGCTAACCGTCGACGTTGGGCACGAGGACTGGGTGGCCGCCCTGACGTTCGCCCGGGACGAGCTGGGCTGCGGTTTCTTCGACTGGCTGACGGCCGTCGACGAGCTCGATGAGGGATTCGGGATAGTGGCGCACGTCTACTCGCTCGAGGAGGGGCACCACCTGCTGATCCGGACCCGGGTGCCACGGGCGGAGCCGGTGCTCGCGACGGCGACCGGCGTCTATCGCGGGGCCAACTGGCACGAGCGCGAGACCTTCGAGATGTTCGGCGTCGTCTTCGAGGGTCACCCGAACCTGAAGCCGCTGCTGCTGCCCGACGGGTTCGAAGGACACCCGCTCCGCAAGGAGTTCGTCCTCGCCGCCCGGGTCGCCAAGCCATGGCCGGGCGCCAAGGAGCCGGGCGAGGGAGCGGGCGGGGCGCCGAGCCGCAGGCGCATGCTGCCGCCCGGGGTGCCCGACGACTGGGGCCCGGCGGCTCCCGCGGCACCGCGCGGACGCGCTGAGGGAGATCGACGGGAGGACCGGGGCCATGGGGACTGATCTGCTCGTGGTCGGATTCAAGGTGCTGCTGGTCGTCGTCGCGTTCCTGGTCGTGCCCCTGCTCGTCGGCCAGGCGGAGCACAAGGTCATGGCGCACATGCAGGCCCGGCTCGGGCCGATGTACGCGGGCGGCTTCCACGGCTGGGCGCAGCTCGTCGCCGACGGGATCAAGTTCGCCCAGAAGGAGGACGTGATCCCACGGGACGCCGACCGGCGGATCTTCATGCTCGCTCCCGGCGTGGCTCTCGTGCCGTACCTCGTGGTCCTGTCGGTCATCCCGGTCGGCCCGCACCAGGCCGTGCTGAATCTCGGCATCGGGCTGTTCTTCGCACTCGCGGTCATGGGCATCGGCGTGATCGGCGCCCTCATGGCCGGCTGGGCCAGCGCGAACAAATACTCGCTGCTCGGCGGGATGCGGGTCGCCGCACAGCTGATGTCCTACGAGCTCCCCATGGTGTTCGCGGCCTCCTCGGTGGCGATGGCGGCCGGCACGCTGTCACTGGGCGGGATCGTCGAGCAGTGGCGCTGGTGGTGGCTGCCCTGGCAGGCCATCGGCGGCGTGGTCTTCTTCGTGGCCGGCCTGGCCGAGCTGCGCCGTCCGCCCTTCGACATGCCGGTCGCCGACTCCGAAATCATCTTCGGGCCCTACACCGAGTACGGCGGCCTGCGCTTCGCGTTCTTCCTGCTGGCGGAGTACGCCGGGATCGTGGTGCTGTGCGGCCTGACCACTGTGCTGTTCCTCGGCGGCTGGAAGGGGCCGTTCCTCGACGCCGAACTGGGCTGGCTGTGGACCCTCACCAAGGTGTTCGCCCTGGCCTTCGTCGTGATCTGGCTCCGGGTCAGCTATCCCCGGATGCGCGAGGACCAGCTTCAAAAGCTCGCCTGGACGGGACTGGTCCCGCTCGCGCTGGCGCAGCTCGCCCTCACCGGCGTGGTCAAGGTCGCACTCTCCTGAGCGACCGCCGGCACGGGACGGCGGATAACCGTCGACGTTCGAAGGGGGCTCTCCGTTCCCCTTGGGGCCTGCGTAGGGAATCATGGTGTTTCGTGACACGGCTACCAGGAAGCGGTCTGGCCAAGGGGCTCGCCGTCACATTGCGGACGATGACCCGGCGGTCCATCACGCGCCAGTACCCAGAGGTCCCCCCCGACCTGCCCCCGCGCAGCCGGGGCGTGATCGCGTTGCTGGAGGAGAACTGCACGGTTTGCATGCTGTGCGCACGGGAGTGCCCGGACTGGTGCATCTACATCGACTCGCACAAGGAGACGCTGCCCGCTGAAGGCGGCGGGCGAGCGCGGACGCGTAACGCCCTCGACAGGTTCGCCATCGACTTCTCGCTGTGCATGTACTGCGGGATCTGCATCGAGGTGTGCCCCTTCGACGCGCTGTTCTGGTCTCCCGAGTTCGAGTACGCGGAGTACGACATCGCCGAGCTGACGCATGAGAAGGACCGGCTGCGGGAGTGGATGTGGACGGTTCCGCCGCCGCCCGCCTACGACCCCGGCGCGGAGACCCCCAAGGAAGTCACCGCGGCCGAGCGGGGTACGCGCCCGTGACGCGGCAGCGG
The DNA here is from genome assembly GCA_025964715.1 of Streptosporangiaceae bacterium. Classification (GTDB taxonomy): domain Bacteria; phylum Actinomycetota; class Actinomycetes; order Streptosporangiales; family Streptosporangiaceae; genus Actinomadura_C. The sequence continues at coordinate 33,121 of JAOPYH010000419.1, forward strand.
CCGCGTCGCAGCATGAGGAGCGGAAGGTGACGGGGCAAGAGATGGTCTTCGTCCCCCTCGGCGTCGTGGCGCTGGGTGCCGCCCTGCTCGTGGTGACGACGCGGCAGATGGTCCACGCGGCACTGTGGCTGGTGGTCACGCTCGGCTCGCTGGCGGGCTGCTACCTCGTGCTCACCGCCGAGTTCGTCGCCTGGGTGCAGGTGCTCATCTACGTGGGCGCGGTCGTGGTGCTCCTGCTGTTCGGGATCATGCTGACGCGCGCACCGATCGGCCGGTCGGCCGACCTGGACTCCGGAAACCGCTGGGTGGCGCTGGCCGTCGCGGCCGCGACGGCCGCGGTCCTGGTGACCGTGGTCGTGCGGGGATTCCGCGCGGCCTACGCGCCGCTGAAGGCCGGCGGCGGATCCGCCGAGCAGATGGGCGCCGGTGTCTTCCGTACCTGGGTGCTGCCGTTCGAGGTCCTGTCGGTCCTTCTGCTGGCCGCACTCATCGGCGCCATCGTGCTCTCGCGCGCAGACATCGGCCCCGGCGGGTCCGACCGCCGCGACCCGGCCGGCATCCGGGCCGAGGAGGGCCGCCGCTGATGCACGTCGTCTACCCCCTGGTCGTCGCCGCGCTGCTGTTCTCCGTCGGTGTGTACGGAGTGCTGGCCCGGCGCAACGCGATCCTGGTCCTGATGTCGGTCGAGCTCATGCTCAACGCCGTCAACCTGAACCTCGTCGCCTTCGACGTGTGGCTCCGGGACCGCCTGCACGGGGGCCAGGTGCTGACCCTGTTCACCATCGTGATCGCGGCCGCCGAGGTCGGACTCGGCCTGGCGATCGTGCTGCTGGTGTTCCGTAACCGGGCGACCATCGACGTCGACCGGTTGCGCGCGCTCGCCGAGTCCGATGCCGACAGCCTCCCGCGCGAACTCCTGGAAGAAAGCGATGACCTCGGCGTCGCCGGACGGGGGGTGGCCCAGTGATCGCCCTCGGCTCCCTCGTGGTGCTGCTGCCGTTCCTGGCGGCGTGCGCGGGCATCTTCGGGGGCCCTCGGCTGTCGCGGGCCCTGGAGAGCCACGGCGTCCCCGGCCGGTGGTGGCCGCGCAACGGCCCGGCCTTGATCGCGGTCGTGCCCATGATGGCCGCGACGCTGCTGAGCCTGATCGTCGCCGCTGCGCTGTGGCTCCATCCCGGCGCTCGCGCGGGCGCGCTGACCACGGTGGCGACCGGCGCGCTCCCCATCACCGTGGGGGTCCAGGTGGACGGCCTGGCCGCGGTCGTCGCGCTCATGGTCTGCTGCGTCGCGCTGGCCGTGCAGATCTACTCCATCGCCTACATGGCCGAGGACCCCCGCTACTCCTCCTACGCGGCGTTCATCTCGCTGTTCACGGCGGCCATGCTGCTCGTGGTCTTCGCGGGCGACCTGCTGGTGCTCTATGTCGGCTGGGAGGTCATGGGCGTCTGCTCGTACTTCCTCATCGGCCACCACTGGGAGGACCGGGCCAACTCGCGGGCCGCGGTCAAGGCGTTCCTGGTGACCCGGATCGGTGACGTCGGCTTCCTGCTCGGCATCTTCGTGCTCGGTGTGGGCGCCGGGACGTTCCGGATCGACGGTGTGCTGGCGCGCGTGGGCGCCATGCCGGGCACGGTCGTGCTGGCCGGGACGCTGCTGCTGCTCGCGGGTGTGGCCGGCAAGAGCGCACAGTTCCCGCTGCACACCTGGTTGCCGGACGCGATGGCCGGCCCGACCCCGATCAGCGCGCTCATCCACGCGGCCACGATGGTCGCCGCCGGGGTCTACGTCGTCGCGCGGCTCTATCCGGCCTTCCTCGCGGCCCCAACCGCGCTCGCGGTCCTCGGTTGCATGGCCGCGATATCCATGCTCGGCGCCGCCCTGGCCGCCCTGGCCCAGGCCGACCTCAAACGGGTCCTCGCCTACTCGACGATCAGCCAGCTCGCCTACATGGCCGCGGGTCTGGCGGTGGGCACCCGCAGCGGCGCGGTCTTCCACCTGCTCACCCACGGAGCCTTCAAGGCCCTGCTCTTCCTGGCGGCCGGGTGCGTGATCTTCGTGACCGGCACCAACATGCTGCGTGACTACGGTGGCCTGCGACACGCCATGCCGATCACGTTCTGGTCCATGACGGTGGGATTCGCGGCCCTCGCGGGGGTGCCCCCGGTGAGCGGCTTCTTCAGCAAGGACGCCATCATCGAGGCGGCCCAGCACCCGAGGAGCGGCATCCCGGGGACCGTCGGGTTGATCGTCTACGTCACGCTGCTGATCACCGTCGCCGTGACGGCCGCCTATGCGACGCGGGCCTGGCTGCTCACGTTCTTCGGTGCGGCGCGCACCGGCCGCCCCGCCCGCGAGGCGCCGCGGCTCATGTCGTGGCCGGTGGCGGCGCTGGCCGTGCCCGCGTTGCTGCTCGGCTTCCTCGGCCTGGGCGCGCCCGAACTGCGGCCGCACCCGGTGTCGGCGGCGCTGTCGGTGCTCCTGACCGCGGCCGGCGCGTACGCGGCGTACGCCATCTGGAACCGCGCCCCCGCCGAGGATCCGGCTCGGGTGCTCGGACCGGTCCGGGCCACCCTGGAGCGGGCCTTCTTCGTCGACGAGCTCTACGCAAGGTTGATCGTCTCCCCCGTACTCGCCCTGGCCCGGGCCGTCGTAAGGGTCGACCGGGGGACCATCGACGCGGCGGTGCGAGGGTCCGGCCCGCTGGCCGGCCGCCTCGGCGAGCTGCTGCGCCGGCCGCAGAACGGCAATCCGCAGACCTATCTGACCGGCGCCCTGGCCGGCATGGCGCTCATCGTCATCGCGGTGGTGATCTTCGTATGATTCTGCTCGCGACGCTGGCGGTGCCCCTGGCCGGAGCCCTCCTGCTCCTCGTGCCGAGCGTCCGGCACGCCCGGCTCCACGGGATCGTCGTCTCCGGGATCACGCTGGCCTGGGCGCTGGCCGCCGCGCTCGCCTTCGACTACGGGCACGCGGGGACACAGCTGGAGTTCGACCGGCCCTGGGCGCCGGCGATCGGCCTGCGGTTCCATCTCGGCGTCGACGGCGTCTCGCTGCCACTGATCGTGCTGACCGCGCTCCTCACGTTCCTCTGCTTCGTGTACACGCTCCAGCACCCGCCGTCCGGTGGTGGCTCCGCGCGGCTGCTCACGGCACTGCTCCTCCTGCTCGAGGTCGGGATGCTGGGCACTTTCATGGCCCTGGACCTGGTGCTGTTCTTCGTGTTCTTCGAAGTCGTGCTGATCCCGATGTACGTCGTGATCGCGCTGTGGGGCGGTGCCGGGCGCCGCGCGGCGGCGTACAAGTTCATCCTCTACACGCTGCTCGGCTCCGGCGTGCTCCTCGTCGGGCTGCTCCTCGTCGCCGTCGACGCGGGCACCCTGGACATGGTCGCGCTGGCGCACCGGCACGGAGCGGGGCTGTCGCGGGGCGTGCAGGTCATGGCCTTCCTGCTGATCGGGCTCGGCCTGGCGGTCAAGGCGCCGATGTGGCCGCTGCACACCTGGCTGCCCGACGCGCACACCGAGGCGCCGACCGTCGGGTCGGTGCTGCTCGCCGGGGTGCTGCTGAAGATGGGCACGTACGGCTTCGTCCGGATCGCGCTCCCGATGGTGCCCAGCGGCGCCGAGTTCTGGGCGCCCTGGCTCGGACTGCTCGCCGTCATCGGCATCATCTACGGAGCGCTCGCCTGTCTCGCCCAGCGCGACCTCAAACGGATGATCGCCTACTCGTCGGTCGGGCACATGGGTTTCGTCCTGCTCGGCATCGCCACGCTCACCCCGGTCGGGGTCAACGCCGCGCTGTTCGGCAACATCGCGCACGGCCTCGTCACCGGTCTGCTGTTCTTCCTCGCCGGCGCGGTCAAGGAGCGGTACGGCACCGGAGACCTCGAGGAGCTCGGCGGCGGCATGTTCGCCAGGGCGCCGCGGCTCGCGGCGGTCCTCACGTTCGCCGCCATCGCCAGTCTCGGCCTGCCCGGCCTGGCCGGGTTCTGGGGCGAGATGCTCGCCCTACTCGGCGCCTACCGGCCGGGTCCGGGCCTGTCCCGCCCCACGTTCGTGACGTTCATGGCCCTGGGCGGCATCGGGGCCGCGCTGACCGCGGCCTATTTCCTGCGCATGCTGGCCAAGCTGACCCATGGCCGGCCGAAGGACGAGCATCGGGTGGTGGCCGCTCTGACGCCGTATGAATACGCCGCGTGGGCTCCGCTGATCGCCCTGACGGTCCTCGTCGGGCTCTGGCCCAAGCTGCTGCTGGAGCTCACCAACGCTCCCGTGCGCGCTTTGCTGGGAGGCGGCTGATGATTCAGGCGATCGACTACGCGGCGATCGCGCCCGTGCTGATCGTGGCGGTGGCCGCCGTGGGCGTGCTGCTCGCCGATGTCTTCGGCGCGTCCAGGCAGGTGCTCGGCCTCGTGAGCCTGGGCTCTCTGGCCGCGGGCCTGGTGACGGTGATCGCGCTGGCGTCCGGCCCGACCCGGGCAACGTTCTGCCTGCCGGCCGGGCTGCGCGGCGGCGGGCCGCCCTCGTGCTCCTATGTGGCCGACGACTTCGCGCTGGTCTTCCAGGGCGTCGTGTTCGCGGCCGCGGTGATCGTCGTCCTGCTGTCCTTCGGCGAGATCACGGCGTCGCGGTCACCGGCGGGGGAGTACTACTTCCTGCTGCTCTGCGCCATCGCCGGGGTCGTCACGCTCGTGGCCGCCAGGGACCTCGTGCTGCTGATCGTGGCGCTGGAGACCCTCTCGCTGCCGGTCTTCGCGCTCGTGGCACTGCGACGCTATGACGGCGCGGCGAGCGAGGCGTCCCTGAAGCTGTTCCTGATCTCGGTCATCTCCGCCGCGGTCATGCTGTTCGGCATCAGCCTGGTCTACGGGGTGACCGGCGCGATGCATCTGGACCGGGTCGCCACCGCACTGGCCCATACGCCGTCGGACCTGCGGCCGGTCGCGGCCGTCGGCGTGGTGATGGTGCTGGCCGGGTTCGCCTTCAAGGTCGCGGCGGTGCCGTTCCACTTCTGGGCTCCCGACGTCTACCAGGGCGCTCCCCTGCCGGTGGCGGCGTTCCTGTCCGTGGTGTCCAAGGCCGGCGGCTTCGCCGGGTTGGTGATCACCGTGGCGATCGGCTTCCCTTCGTACGGGTACGTGTGGGGACCGCTGATCGCCGTGGTGGCGGCGGTCACCATGACGCTCGGCAACCTGGTCGCGCTCCGGCAGCGGCATGCCGTACGGCTCCTGGCGTGGTCCTCGGTGGCGCAGTCGGGCTACATGCTCGCCCCGCTCGCGGTCGGCGGCAGGCGGCTGAGCGACGCGGTGGCCGCCACGGTGGCCTACGTCCTGCTCTACGCGGTCATGAACATCGGGGCCTTCTCCGTGGTTGCGGCCGTCGCGCGCCGGCGTCCCCGCAATCTCGTCAAGGACTATCGCGGACTCGCCCGGGCCAACCCGGCGGCCGGCGTCGCGCTCGCGTTCTTCCTCGTCTGCCTGGCCGGCCTGCCGCCCGGGGTCATGGGGTTGTTCGCCAAGATCGTCGTCTTCCGCGCGACGGTGGCCGGCGGCGTGGTGTGGCTGGCGGTCGTGATGGCGGTCAACACCGTGATCGGGCTCTACTACTATCTCGCCTGGGCGGTGCGGCTGTTCGGGGTGCTGGACCCCGAGCCGGAGGCAGAAGCACCGCGGCTGCGGACAGGGTGGGCCGTCGGGCTGGCCATCGGCGCGGCGGCGGCGGGCGCCGTGGTGCTGTCGGTGGCGCCGCAGCTCGTCCTGCAGACGGTGTCCGCGATCACCTGACGGGGAACGTCCGTCCAGGTCACGCCGTTATCAATAGTGACGACTCGGGTGAGCCGCGCTCCTGTTCAGCCGAGATGATCAGTCCGGGAGGCAATCACGGTGCGACTCAACGGCGTCAAGACGGCGATGCTGATCGGCCTGCTGTCGGCGCTGATCCTGCTGGCCGGCTGGGCTTTCGGCCGTGGCCCGGGACTGACCATCGCGCTGGTCATCGCGCTGCTGACCAACGGCACCGCCTACTTCTTCAGCGACCGTCTCGCGTTGCGGGCCATGCGGGCCCATCCGGTGAGCGAGGTCGAGACCCCTGTCCTCTTCCGCATCGTGCGTGAGCTGTCCACGTCGGCCCGGCAGCCGATGCCCCGCCTGTACGTCTCCGAGACCATGCAGCCCAACGCGTTCGCCACCGGGCGCAATCCGCGCCGGGCGGCGGTCTGCTGCACCCGCGGGATCCTGCAGATGCTCGACGAGCGGGAGATTCGCGCGGTGCTCGGCCACGAGCTGTCCCACGTCTACAACCGTGACGTGCTGATCGCCTCGGTGGCCGCGGGCCTCGCCACCGTGATCACGTATCTGTCCCATCTCGCGATCTTCCTGCCGTTCGGCAGGTCGGACGACGACGAGGGGCCGGGCATCTTCGGCACGCTCCTGATGCTGGTCCTGGGCCCGGTCGCGGCCATGATCATCCAGATGGCGATCAGCCGGACCAGGGAGTTCCAGGCGGACGCCGCCGGTGCGCAGCTGACCGGCGATCCCCTCGCGCTGGCCGGCGCTCTGCGCAAGATCGACGCCGGCGCGCGGGCCAGGCCGTTGCCGCCCGACCCGGAGCTGGCCCCGGTGAGCGCGCTCATGATCGTCAACCCGTTCCGCGGCCAGGGCCTGGTGCGGTTGTTCTCCACCCATCCGCCCACGGAGGAGCGCGTGGCAAGGCTGGAGCGGATGGCGGGTTACCGCCGCTAGAGCGTGCCGCGGAGTCGGCCTAGAACTCGTCCAGACCGCCGACCTGACCGATCGTGAACAGGTGCCGGGTCGCGGCACAGATCGTCTCCAGCGTGTGAACCGGGGTGCCCTCGGTGGAGTAGGAAGCGCGCAGCACCTGGACGACCCACTCGCCCGGGTCCAAATCGAGTGTCTCGCCCTCGAACGTGGTCGCGGGCCGGGCGGTCAGGGTCTCGTCGGCATGCCCGAAGGCGTAGCCGAGCGCCAGGATCGCGGACTGGAGCGACGGCTTCACGAACTCCGGCTCGGCGATGCGGGTGCCCGAGAACAGGTCGGCGCGGAAGTACGACGTCGCGATCCGCACGGGGACCCCGTTCGCGGTCATCATCTTGCGCCGGGCGATGATCTCGTCTCCCGGCTGGACCTTCAGGCAGGCGGCCACGTGCTCTCGCGCCGGCTCGGGGCCGATGTAGAGCATCTGGCGCTCGGGACTGATGCCCTGACGCTCGGCCTCGACCAGGAACAGCGACACGGAGCCGCGCGTGGCCGGATCCGTGGGCAGGGCACGCTGCACGATGACGCGCGCACCCTTGGAGGCGGGCGGCTCGGGAGCCTTGGCCGTGGGCCCCTTGCGCATCTGGGACACCCGGCCAGGCGAGACGCCGAGCGCGCCGGCGATCTCCTCGAGGGTGTGGCCGGCCTCGCGGGCCTCGGCGATGGCGCCGCGCCGGAGCCGAGCGGCCTCTTCGGTGAGGCCCTGCTGTTCGGTCATCGCACGGCTGATGGCCCGTGCACGCTCGATTGGGTCGGTGATGGCGGAAATGTCGCGCAGCGTTCTCAGATCCACGGAGCCCTTCCTGACGAGCTTTAGCCCCCCTATTGCGCCTCAACAGAGAGTGTCCGTATGCTCACCCCACACCGAACTTTAGACCCCCTAAAGGTCTACATTCAGGGAGATCGCGTCATGGGTGAAGGTTCATCCGGTCCTGTCGCCCATCTTGCTATAGACGGCATGGACCCCGTACAGCAGGACGTCGACGAGACCAGGACCCGGATGCGTGCCGAGTTCCCTGGCTGGTCGGTGTGGAGGGCTCGCCGGCTCGACGGCGGCTTGGGCAGCTGGTGCGCCACGCGCGACCGGCTGCTCACCTGCGAGGAGATGTTCCACGGTCTGGCCCACACGCTCGTGTGCGACCATCTCCGGCAGCTCCGCGAGGAGCTCGTCCTCCAGGCCCAGGCCGAGGCGGGGCTGAGCGAGCGCGAGTCCGGGGGAGTGACACGACCCGGCACCTGTGGTCCCGGCACCGGGTCGTGGTGAGCTGAGCGGCAGGGGCTCCGCTCAGCGATAGTTCGTGAACTGAAGGGCGACGTCGAGGTCCTTGCCCTTGAGGAGGGACATGACCTCCTGCAGGTCGTCCTTCTTCTTGGAGCTCACCCGCAGCTCGTCTCCCTGGATCTGGGCCTTCACGCCCTTCGGCCCCTCGTCCCGGATCATCTTGCCGATCTTCTTGGCGTCGTCCTGGGAGATGCCCTCCTTGAGCGCGACGCCGAGCCGGTAGTCCTTGCCGGACAGCTTGGGCTCTCCCGCGTCGAGGACCTTCAGTGAGACCCCGCGCTTGATCAGCTTCTCCTTGAAAACGTCGAGGACCGCGTCGGCGCGCTCCTCGCTGTTGGCCTTGATCTCGATGCTGTCCCCGGACCAGGCGATGCTCGCCCCGACGCCCTTGAAATCGAACCGGTGGCCGACCTCCTTGGCCGTCTGGTTCAGGGCGTTGTCGACCTCCTGGTGGTCGATCTTGGAGACGATGTCGAACGACGAGTCAGCCAAAGCACAAACCCTTCTCGCTGCTTGGAACGGGCTCCCTGCCGCCGGCGGCAGCCGTGTGGCGTCACCGCCATCCACGAGGCCGGCCGCTACTGGGACCAGCCTAGTCAGGGCCGCCTCCGCGCCGCGTCCCAAGGCGCGGGGAGGCCGCCCGAAGATCGAAATCGGATGTCACCTTCACCGCCCAGGTCCGCTATCCTTTCCAGTGCCATCGCGCAAGCGATGCCACGGCGGGTTGCCCGAGCGGCCAAAGGGAACGGTCTGTAAAACCGTCGGCTCAGCCTACGTTGGTTCGAACCCAACACCCGCCACACTGCGGAGAACGGCCCCTGACCGGGGAAGATCTGGTCAGGGGCCGTTCTCTGTCTCGCGCCATTGATCCCGCGCACACCTGTCAGTTTTTCTGCATGATCCCTTCAACCGAGGTCGTACTCTTCCTGTGACCAAGCAAATGCGGAGGGTAACATGGCCGAGGCCAGGGAGCGACTGGAGAAGTTAGCGGCAGCGCTGACGGAGATGGGGCTGAGGGTCCGGCTGGTGGTGGGGGAGCCGCCGTTGCTGCACGTGGTGAACATCGGGCCACCGCCACTGCAAGAGCAGATCGGCTGCTGTGTCAATGACGGGGAACTGTGGTTCCAGTGGACGGCATTGCAGGTCTTTCTCGGCCGCGCCGGTGATGTGCCGAGCGCCGTCGAGCGGGTTCTCTACGTATTGCATGTCGGTAGTGAGGTATGACGCCTGCCCGGCGGCGCAAGCCCGGGACATCGGGGTGGAACATCCCGCGCCATGACCGTTTGAAGATCGGCTCTCGTCGTGCCGGTCGGCATCCCCGTGAGGGGATGCGTCGGGGGGAACCCGTCCGCTGGAGGAGCGACGGGCAGAAAACGACGAATCGGACTTGACTGGTCCACCGCGCCGTACAACCAGGATTTCCGTTTGTGCTGACAGATCGACTGACGGTCACGGGTTGCGGGTTCGGCGAACGGAGTGCCAGTGCAGGAACAGATGACCACAGGGCGGCGGGTCGCCCGCGCACGGCGTCGTAAGGGGTGGGACCAGACGACGTTGGCGCGGCAGATGGGCCGCTCGGTGAGCTGGATGACGAAGGTCGAGAACGACAGGCTGCCGCTCGACCGCGCGAGTGTGCTGGCGAAGCTGGCCGAGCTGCTGGCGGTCGAGGTGCCAGAGCTGACCGGACAGCCCTACCGGCACGAGACCGCCGACCTCGACTCGGGCCACGCGGCCATCCCGGAGCTGCGCCTCGCACTTCAGCGGGCGACGATGCCGGAAGGTGCCGCACTCCTCGGAGACCACGCGCCGAGGCCGCTCGCGGAGCTGAAGAGGCAGATCTCCGACGCCGAGGCGCTCCGCCAGGATGCCGCGTTCAGCACGCTGGGCGGCATCCTTCCGCAGATCATCACCGACCTGGTCGTCCACACCCGCGACCGTGGGTCCTCGGGCTGGGACGGCGCCGAGGCGCTCATGCTGCGGGCCTGCCACATGGCGCGGGTCACCTCCAATCTGCTCGGCCACCACGACCTGGGCTGGACGGCGGTGCAGCGGGAGCTCATCGCCGCCGACCGTGTGGGCGCGCCCGAGCTCGTGGCGGCGTCGGCATGGGACCTGTGCGGGGTCTGGCTGCACGAGGCATCCCTGGAAGGCGCCAGGAACGCGGCCCTCGCGGCCCTGGACGAGATCGACGAGCACATGTCCTCGGGGGACCCGGTCCTGCAGGCGCTCTGGGGGGCGCTGCACCTGCGGGCCGCCGTGGCCAACTCGCGGCTGCTCAACAGGGGAGAGGCCGAGGGCCACCTCGACCAGGCCGAACGGGCCGCCACGCGGCTGCCGCCGCACGGCAACGTCTTCCAGACCCAGTTCAACACTGTGAACACCCGTATCCACGCGGTGGAGATCAACCTGGAGCTGGGCCGTCCCCGCGACGCCATGGCGATGATCGAGCAGGTCTCCGTCGCCGACATCGTCTCCAGGGAACGACAGGCGCACTACTGGACGTGCCGGGCCGCCGGGATGGCGATGAACCGCAAGGACGACAAGGCAGTGGAGGCGTTGCTGATCGCCGACCGGATCGCGCCGCAGCACGTACGTAACCGGCCCCTCGTCCGTAATCTGGTACGCGACCTGCGTTGCAACGGCAGGCACTCCAAGGGGCGGGAGATGCGGGCTCTCGCGACCCGGATGGGCCTGGACTGACGCCAGGCCCGGCCGGCCCGGCAGGATGGTCTCCGTGCAGATCAGCTACGCCACGCAGGCGGCACCCGGCGAACGCAACGAGGACTACGTGGTCGCCGGCCCGAGCTGGGCGCTGGTGCTCGACGGGGCCACGGCGGCGCCTGAGGTGGACAGCGGCTGCGTGCACTCGGTGAGCTGGCTGGTCCGCAATCTCGCGGGGGCGCTCGCGGCCGGGCTCGCCGGTGAGCCCGATCGGGAGCTGCCCGCGCTGCTCGCCGAGGCGATCAAGAGCACTCGCGCGGCGCACGCCGGCAGGTGTGATCTGACCAACCCCGACAGTCCCTCGGCGACTGTCACCATGCTGCGCCGGCGCGAGGACGAGATCGACTGGCTCGTGCTCGCCGACTCGCCGCTGGTCCTGGACGTAGGGGGACAGGTCCGGGCCGTCGTGGACGACAGGGTCGCCCGCCTGCCCAGCTACACCACAGAGGCCGTACGGGCGGCGCGCAACGACCCCGCGGGGTTCTGGGTGGCCGGCGCGCGCCCGGAGGCCGCCTACGAGGCGCTGACCGGGGCCGTGCCGGCCGCGGGGGTACGCCGCGCGGCGTTGTTCACCGACGGGGCCTCGCGTCTCGCCGAGCGCTTCGGGCGGACGGACTGGACGGGCCTGCTCGACCAGCTCGCGGCCGCCGGGCCGGTTGAGCTCATCCGGCGCACCAGGGCCGCCGAGCGGGCCGACATCGAGGCCGGCCGGGTGCACGCCCGGGGCAAGCCCCACGACGACGCGACGGCGGTCCTCGTGGTCTTTCCGGGGTGACGATCCTGGTCTCCGGCCTCGGCGGATTCCGATTTCGCACCGTGGCCCGGGTCCGTGTATGGTTGCGGAGCGCCCAGGGCGCAGGCCCCTTTAGCTCAGTCGGCAGAGCGTCTCCATGGTAAGGAGAAGGTCTACGGTTCGATTCCGTAAAGGGGCTCGAGAACTGAGACCGTCCACCAGCAGGATCCGGTGGCGGTCTCTTCGCTTTTATCCCGTCCCGCCTCTGACCTGGGCTTTGACACGGCAGAGGATCGGGCGGATCGTGGAACCGAGGGTCTCACGTCGTCTGGCGACCTGAGGTGGTGCCCATGTCAGCGCAGGTGGTGCAATGCGGCGACTGCGGCCGCAAGAACCGCGTGCCCGCGGTGGCCGATGGTGTACCCCGCTGCGGCAACTGCCATCAGCCGTTGCCGTGGATCGCCGAGGCGGGCGACCAGGATTTCGCCGACGTCGCGGAGCAGGCCGGCCTCCCGGTCCTCATCGACTTCTGGGCACCCTGGTGCGGTCCCTGCCGCACGGTGACCCCGGTCCTCGAGCAGCTGGCCCGGGAGATGGCCGGCCGGATCAAGCTCGTGAAGGTCAATGTGGACCTGAACCCCGGGCTCTCGCAGCGGTTCGGCGTCCAGGCCGTCCCCACCCTCATGGTGATGTACCGCGGCGAGGTCATCGCCCGGCAACCCGGCGCGGCCCCGGCCCCCGTGCTGCGGTCCTGGGTCGAGGACGCGCTCCGAAAGGCGGGTGAGCCGGCGCGCCACCAAGGCTCCTGAGTCGCCGCTGAACTTACTCTGACCTGCGAGATCACGGCCCGTCGGCTGGTGATGGGCCCGGCCGTCCGCCGCCGGGTCCCGGCCGTCGGTGAGCACCGCTCTGAGTTGGGGTATCCTTGCCTGTCGATGGCGATAGCCGTCGATCGCTCGACCGCCCCAGGGCATGGGGTGGCGGCGCGGGGAGTCTTCTAGGCGATGGCCGAGGCTTTGAACCGCGAACCTCCCGGTGTGAGCCGGGATCCCGGGCCACACCGGGAAAGGATGCCAAGGCGGAGTAGCTCAGTCAGGCAGAGCAAGCGGCTCATAATCGCTGTGTCGCCGGTTCAAGTCCGGCCTCCGCTACCACCTCGTTGTTTCGCCCCCCGGCGGAACGGCAAGGTCTGTCCATGTCCCTCGCGCAGAAAGGCACTCCATCGTGGCTGCCACCGACGTACGGCCGAAGATCACGCTGGCCTGCCAGGAGTGCAAGCACCGTAACTACATCACGCGGAAGAACCGGCGCAACGACCCGGACCGGCTGGAGCTCAAGAAGTACTGCCCCAACTGCCGTACGCACCGGGCCCACCGGGAAACCCGCTAAAAGCCTTCCTTGACACACCCGGCCCGTACCCGCACAGACCAGCGGGGACGGGCTGGTCGTCGTTGATGTTACGGTCGCGCGCACAGCCTCCTGGAGGGACGGAGCACATGGCACTCAACCGTGATTTCATCGGGCGGACCTTCGGGTCCGGGGACCCGTACGAAATCAGCCGGGTCAAGATCCGTGAGTTCGCGGACGCGATCGGCGATGCCAACCCGATCTTCCGGGACCGTGAGGCGGCGAAGGCGGAGGGCCACCGCGACGTCATCGCACCGCCGACCTTCCCGATCGTGATCTCCCTCGGCGGCGAGGCCCTGGCCGACCCCGAGCTCGGGCTCGACTACGCGATGGTCGTGCACGGCCAGCAGCGCTTCACCTACGCCCGTCCCCTCTACGCCGGGGACGTCGTCGTCTGCGAGAGCACCATCACCGACATCCGGTCGGCCGGCCGCAACGAGCGGATCGACCTCACGACCGAGATCAAGACCGTCGAGGGCGAGCTGGTCTGCACGGCCTACAACACCATCGTCGAGCGCGCGGCCCAAGGAGGCCACCGATGACCGCCAAGGTGAAGTTCGACGACGTCGAGGTCGGCACCGAGCTCCCCGCGCGGTCCTACCCGGTCGCCCGGCTCAATCTGGTGATGTACGCGGGTGCCTCCGGAGACTTCAACCCCATTCACTGGAACGAGCGGTTCGCCAGGTCCGTGGGCCTGCCGGACGTGATCGCGCACGGCATGTTCACGATGGCCGAGGCCGGCAGGTTCGTCACCGACTGGGTGGGCGACCCCGCCGCACTCCTGGACTACGGCGTCCGGTTCTCCTCCCCGGTCGTGGTCCCCGACGAGGGCGGCGCGACCCTGGAGGTCAGCGGCAAGGTGGAGGACAAGCTCGACGACAACCGGGTGGTGGTCGTGCTGACCGCGCGGTCCGCCGACCAGAAGGTGCTCACGCAGGCCAGGGCGACCGTACGTCTCGCCTAGACGCGGACCAGTCAGGGCCCGGTCGCGACTGCGGCCGCGATCGAGTGGAAGACCGGGAATGCTCGCAGAACAGGTCGATCTGGCCGGCTACACCACGCTGCGGCTGGGCGGACCGGCCCGCCGCTTCGTCGAGGCGGTCACGCAGGACGAGTTGATCGAGGCGGTTCGCACGGCCGACCGGCGCGCCGAGCCGTTGCTGGTGTTCGGCGGCGGCAGCAACCTGGTGGTGTCCGACGACGGCTTCACCGGCACCGTGGTCCACGTCGCCACCCGCGGCGCCGAGGTGATCCCCGGCGGGCGCGTGCGGGTCCAGGCGGGGGAGGACTGGGACCCGTTCGTGGCGCGCTGCGTCCAGGACGGCCTGGCGGGGGTGGAGTGCCTGTCCGGCATCCCGGGCCGGATCGGTGCCACCCCGATCCAGAATGTGGGGGCCTACGGCCAGGACGTGAGCGAGACGATCACGCAGGTCCGGGCCTACGACCGCAAGACCGGGGAGATCGTCACCCTGGATCACCATGCCTGCGCGTTCACCTACCGCGGCAGCCTGTTCAAGGGCTCGGACCGCTATGTCGTCCTGGACGTCACGTACGCCCTCGAGGCGGTCAAGGAGTCCCGGCCGATCCGTTACGCCGAGCTGGCCCGCGTCCTCGGCGTGGCGGTGGGCGAGCGGGTGCCGCTCGAGGACGCCCGCGCCGCCGTGCTGGGGCTGCGCCGCGGCAAGGGCATGGTCCTGGACCCGGCCGACCCCGACACCCGCAGCGCCGGGTCCTTCTTCACCAACCCGATCCTGGAGCCCTCCGCCCTCGCGGCGCTGGAGCGCAGCGTCGCGGAACGGCTGGGGCCCGATGTCGCCTTCCCGCGCTATCCGGAGACCGGCGGCCGCACCAAGACCTCCGCCGCCTGGCTGATCGACCGGGCCGGGTTCGCCAAGGGTTACGCGCGCGGGCCGGTGCGGATCTCCACCAAGCACACCCTCGCCCTGACCAACCCCGACGGCGCCCGGACCGAGGACCTGCTGGCCCTGGCCCGGGAGGTACGGGACGGCGTCCGGGAGGCGTTCGGTGTCGAGCTGGTCAACGAACCGGTCTTTGTGGGCGTGTCCCTGTAGGACCGTCCCCTGAAGCACCGTCCGGTGGGCCCTCGAGCCAGGCGTCGATCCGCCCCAGCAGGCCTTTCTTGACGTCCTCGGGGGCGGCCGAGCCGCGGACCGAGCACCGCGCCAGCTCGGCCAGCTCCGGGTCGGAGAACCCGTGGACCCCACGCGCCAGCTCGTACTGCCGGTTGAGGCGGGAGCCGAACAGCAGCGGGTCGTCGGCCCCCAGCGCGATCCGCACGCCCGCGTCGAACAGCGCCCGCACCGGGACGTCCTCGGGCGCCGCCACGACGCCCAGGCCGACGTTCGAGGACGGGCAGACCTCCAGCGTCACACCGCGGGAGGCGAGCAGGTCCAGCAGCCGGGGATCCTCGACGGCGCGCACGCCGTGCCCGATCCGGTGCGCGCCCAGAGTCTCCACGCACTCCCGCACGCTCGCGGGACCGAGCAGCTCACCGCCGTGGGGATCCGACAGCAGCCCGGCCCGGTCGGCGATCCGGAACGCTCCCTCGAAGTCGTAGGCGCGCCCGCGCCGCTCGTCGTTGGACAGCCCGAAGCCGACGACGCCCCGGTCGGCGTAGCGCGCCGCGAGCCGGGCGAGGGTCTTGGCGTCGAGGGGATGACGCGTACGGTTCGCCGCGATGATGACCGCGATGCCCACACCAGTGGCCTCCTCGGCGTCCCGGGCGGCGTCGAGCACCAGGTCCACCGTGGGAGTGAGGCCGCCGAAGCGCGCGGCGTAGCCGCTCGGGTCGACCTGGATCTCCAGCCAGCCGGAGCCCTCAGCGGCCTCGTCCTCCGCCGCCTCGCGCAGGAGCCGTCGTACGTCCTCCGGCCGGCGCAGCACCGAGCGGGCGATGTCGTAGAGCCGCTGGAACCGGAACCATCCGCGCTCGTCCGTCGCGTGCAGCTCGGGTGGCCAGTTGTCGACCAGCGCGGCCGGCAGGTGCACGCCCCGCCGCTCCGCCAGCTCGACCAGGGTCGAGTGGCGCATGGATCCGGTGAAGTGCAGGTGCAGGTGGGCCTTGGGCAGCGCCGCGATGGACCGTGCCGGCCGGGTGGGGGGTGGGCTGGCCTTCATGACCTAATCCTGCCGGACGACCTGCGGCGTCGTGGCACCGGCGACCTGTTGAGAAGTTTTTTTGGAAAACGTGCAACCCATCCGGGGGCTCATGCGTATTTGTCGGGCGCAGAAGGTTCACACAGGTACGAAAGGGAACAGCGATGAAGGCGATCCAGATCATCCTTGCCACGACGGCCACGGCCGGCACCATCGCGATCGGCGGTGCGGCGCTCGCCATGACGGGTGGCTCGCACCAGGCCGCTCCGGCCGCTGCCAACGCGGCCGCTCCCGCGCGGCCGAAGGTCGCCATGCCGGCCGTGCCCGCGGGCCCGGCGAACTGCCTCGAGACGGCGGCGCACGACGCGACCTCCAAGGTCCCTGCGAAGCTCCAGTCCAAGGTTGACGCCGAGAAGCTGAAGTCCGAGCTGGACGCTCACAAGCCGGGCATGCCCGCCCCGGCCGACCTGCGGTCGAAGGCCGCCGCGGGCGCCCACGAGGCGGCCAAGGCCGCCGACCCGAAGGCCGCCACCGAGGCCGCCAAGAAGGCCACCGACGCAGCCGGTAAGGCCGCCAAGGACATCCACGCCGCCGTGCCCGACTGCGTGCCGACGAACAACATGCCGAAGGGCGCCGCACAGTCGGCCCCGGCGGCGCACGTCCCCGCCGCCCCGGCCCTCGGCCGCGAGGTCCCCAAGCTGCCGAAGTTCTCCTGCGACTCGCTGACCCCCGCGGTCCAGCGCGGCAGCACCGTGGAGCACTCGATCACGACGCCGGGCGGCCTGAAGTTCGTGGCCACCAAGACCCGCACCCTCAAGGTGAAGGGCCAGGAGGTCTGCGCCAAGACCCAGGAGTGGAAGGGCGCCGGCAACCAGTGGCTGAAGGTGGAGCGGCTCAAGGGCGCGGTGAGCGCCGACCAGCTGCGCCAGGCGTTCAAGCTGCCCGCGGCCCAGCCCCAGCCCACCACCATGGGCCAGGCGACCTACTGGAAGACCGTGGTCCCGAGCGTGGACGGCGGCGGCATGTTCTGGTCGCCGGCCCCCGGCTCGATCATGTACATCACCGCCGGCCCCGCCCTGCAGTACCGTCTCCAGGACATCGCCACCCAGCTTCACCAGGTGAAGTGAAATGACCCCGCGGGCGGCTCCGCGCGGTGGAGCCGCCCGCGGGTCTGACGGTCTCCGGCGGCGTACGGCATCGAGGCGGGCGAACTGGTGTGAGGCGGCGGGACGATGACTCTTTTGTGGAGTTCGTGGAAGCGCGTGGCAACGCGCTGACACGCACCGCCCTGCTGATGTGCCGGTCCCGGCATGATGCCGAGGACGCGCTGCAGGCGGCGCTGGAAAAGGCCTATCGGCATTGGAAACGACTCGATCCCGATACCGATCCAGAGCCGTACGTCCGGCGCATCCTGGTGAACCAGGTGATCAGCAAGGCCCGGCGTTGGAAGGTGCTGCGGGAGATCCACGTGGCGAAGACGCCGGAGGTGCCGACGCCGTCGGAGACCCATTCTCTCGAGTTGCGCGGCGCTCTCATGGACGAGCTGCGCCGGCTCGGGCCACGCCAGCGGGCGGTGCTCGTGCTGCGCTACTGGGAGGACCTGTCAGAGATGGAGACCGCGCAGCTGCTCGGCTGTTCGGTCGGCACGGTAAAGAGCCAGGCGTCCAGGGGTCTCGCCAGACTCCGGGAGCGCCTCGGCACCAACATGGCGCTCCTGGGGAGGTGAGCTATGGATCTGGAAAAGGAACTGCGCGAAGCCATGGCCGCGCACGTGGGCGAGGCTTCGGCGCCGACCACGCTGGTCACTGATGTCCGCCGGCGGCACCGCCGTCGGGTCACGCGAATCCGCACGACGGTCGGAGTGGCGGCGACCGCCCTCGTCGCCATCGCGGTGACACCCGCCTACAACGCGCTCCAGATCGGGGCCACCCCCGTGGGAGCGCCCTCGACCATGGCCGGCCGCGGCCACACCGCGACGCGGATGGGCTCGCCGGCGCCGGCCGCCACCGCGGCTCCGCAGCAGCATGTCTCCACGGGCAAGGCCGAGGTGGGTGGGCCGGCCCGGCCCACGACGGCCTCGTCCCACCATCGCGGGGACTCGACCGGCCCCGGCGTCCTGCCGATCCGCACCTGGGTCACCTATCTCCCGGGCGGGCTGAAGCCGGCCGGCCGTTGCGAGGACGAGAAGGCCGGGGACCGGCGCACCACGACCTGCCGGTGGACCGGCGCGGGGGGTTCCGTCGAGGTCCACCTGGTCCGCGGCGCCGGGATGGCCAAGCCGGAGGACTTCTCGGCGATCCAGGCGATGCCGCGGTACACCTCCGTGCACGGGCAGCGGGCGATCACCACCGAGCGTCCGGACGCGGGCCGCGAGATCATGTGGATCGAGCGCCCGGGGGTGGGCGTCTTCGTCTCGGTGAGCGCACCTCTGCACGGACAGCTGATGCGCGTCGCCGACGGCATCCGCGTCCCGGCCTGAGATTCAACGCGAACGGGGTGGGGCCGCGCCGGCCCCACCCCGTTTCGCGTGCGCTCGCGCCTGTGCGCGTCCGGGCTCAGCTCGCCTCGGACAGCAGCTTGCCGATCCGGCTGACGCCCTCGGCCAGGTCCTCGTCACCCAGCGCGTAGGACAGCCGGAAGTAGCCCGGCGTCCCGAACGCCTCTCCCGGGACCAGCGCCACCTCGGCCTCCTCCAGGATCAGCTCCGCGAGCTCGACGGAGGTCTGCGGGCGCCGGCCGCGAATCTGCTTGCCCAGCAGTTCCTTGACCGACGGGTAGACATAGAAGGCGCCCTGCGGGTCCGGGCAGAGCACTCCGGGGATGTCGTTGAGCATCCGCACGATCGTCTGCCGGCGCCGGTCGAAGGCGTCGCGCATCTCCTCCACGGCCGACAGATCGCCGCTGACGGCCGTGAGAGCCGCGGCCTGGGCGATGTTGCAGACATTGGACGTGGCGTGCGACTGCAGGTTCTGCGCGGCCTTGACGACGTCGGCGGGGCCGATCAGCCAGCCGACCCGCCAGCCGGTCATCGCGTAGGTCTTCGCCACGCCGTTCAGCACGAGAGTGCGGTCGGCCATCTCCGGCACCACGACAGGCAGCGAGTGGAACTCGGCGTCGCCGTAGACGAGGTGCTCGTAGATCTCGTCAGTGATCACCCACAGGTCGTGCTCGGCCGCCCAGCGGCCGATGGCCTCGACCTGGTCGCGCGGGTAGACACCGCCGGAGGGGTTGGACGGCGAGCAGAGCAGCAGCACCTTCGTACGGTCGGTACGCGCCGCCTCGAGCTGCCCCACCGTGGCGAGGTAGCCGGTCGTCTCGTCGGTCATCACCTCGACCGGCACCCCACCGGCGAGCTTGATGGACTCGGGATAGGTGGTCCAGTAGGGCGCCGGCAGCAGGACCTCGTCACCCGGGTCCAGCAACGCCGCGAACGCCTCGTACACGGCCTGCTTGCCGCCGTTGGTGACCAGGACCTGGGACGGCTCGACCTTGAGGCCGGAGTCTCGCTCGGTCTTCTCGGCGATCGCCGCGCGGAGCTCGGGCAGCCCGCCGGCCGGGGTGTACTTGTGGAAACGCGGCACGCGGCACGCCGTGACGGCCGCCTCCACGATGTATTCGGGTGTGGGGAAGTCGGGCTCGCCGGCACCGAAACCGATCACCGGCCGCCCGGCCGCCTTCAGCGCCTTGGCTTTGGCGTCCACAGCCAGCGTGGCGGACTCGGAGATGGCGGCGATGCGCGTGGAGATTCGGCTCATGGTCCTATGGTCCCAGACCGTTCACGAGGTATTCAGCCGGATGCCCGGGCCCGCGCGAGAGCCGCCCTCCGGCCCTGAAAAGCCGGTCGAACCCAGGCGTCTGACGCCTGAGTTCGACGCCGGGGCGCTTTGACACGTACACTGCTCCATCGATGGGGAGTGCTGGCATGCGGTCATGCCGTCTGCGAGTGCCGACCACGCCCAGCCCCGGGTATACCTGGTGTTGGGCAGCGAAGGGCAGTAGCTCAATTGGCCAGAGTCCCGGTCTCCAAAACCGGTGGTTGGGGGTTCGAGTCCCTCCTGCCCTGCGAGTGCGGTGCACGCACGTGGCCACGCCCGCGGTGTGCGTGCACGAGACCACGGAATGGTTGACACGACCAATGAAGTGAACGGCGGCACAGATGGCGACTGAGACGCGCGGCGAGTCCGTGACCGAGGACAAGGGCAAGCCCGTTGGTAAGAAGCGGACGACCCCTGCCCTTTTCGTGCGCCAGGTGGTCGCCGAGCTGCGGAAGGTCATCTGGCCGACCCGCAAGGAGCTGATCACCTACACGGTGATCTCGCTGGTCTTCGTGCTGATCATGGTCGCCCTGGTGTCGGTGCTGGACTGGGGGCTGCAGAAGGGCATCTTCGCGGTCTTCGGCTGAGCCGCCCGGCTTCCGGTTTTTTCACAACACCACGTCTTACGAGAGAAAGAGTCATCGTGTCCGAGTCCCCACAGCGCCACGACGAGGTCCTCGAGGAGGCCCAGTCGGCGGAGGCGGCCGCGCCCGAGCCGGAGGAGACGTCCGCCGGGCTCGCCGCCGATGACGAGGCGGGGACGGGCCCCGATGAGGGCGCCGGCGATGACGGATCCGCCGCCGAGCCCGAGGCCGTCGACGCCGAGCCCGAGCCCGAGGTCCGGATCGACCCGCTGCTCGAGTTCAAGACCGAGCTCCGGCTGCAGCCCGGCGACTGGTACGTCGTGCACTCCTACGCGGGCTATGAGAACCGGGTCAAGACCAACATCGAGACCCGCACCCAGTCGCTCAACATGGAGGACTTCATCTTCCAGGTCGAGGTGCCCCAGCACGAGGTCACCGAGATCAAGGGCGGCAAGCGGCAGAAGGTCAACGAGAAGGTCCTGCCGGGTTACATCCTGGTGCGCATGGAGCTCACCGACGAGTCCTGGGCGGCGGTCCGCAACACGCCGGGCGTCACCGGGTTCGTGGGCCTGTCCAGCAAGCCCTCGGCGCTGAGCCTCCAGGAGGTCGCCAACCTGCTGGCTCCGGAGCCGGAGGAGCAGACCAGGGCCGAGGAGGCCGCCAAGGTCGCCGCGACCGTCGACTTCGAGGTCGGCGAGTCGGTCACGGTCATGGACGGCCCGTTCGCCACGCTGCCGGCCACGGTCAATGAGATCAACGCCGACACCCAGAAGCTCAAGGTGCTGGTCTCGATCTTCGGTCGTGAGACGCCGGTCGAGCTCTCGTTCAACCAGGTCTCGAAAATCTAGCGATATTCTTGAGGTCGCCCCCCGCGGGATCGCGGGGGGCGCACACTGTCTTCCCGCCCAGGCGGGATCAAGGGTCCCAACGCTCAGGCTCACGTTCCGGCCGCGAGCGTTGCCCGCACGAGCGGGAGTGGGGACCGACGCGAACGGGAACGAGGGGAAGGCGCCATGCCTCCGAAGAAGAAGAAGAAGATCAATGCCGTCGTCAAGGTCCAGCTGCAGGCCGGCCAGGCGACGCCCGCGCCGCCCGTCGGTACCGCCCTCGGCCCGCACGGCTTCAACATCATGGAATTCTGCAAGCAGTAAAACGCTGCCACGGAGTCACAGAGCGGCAACGTCATCCCCGTAGAGATCACCATCTACGAGGACCGCTCGTTCACCTTCGTCACCAAGACGCCGCCGGCCGCGCAGCTCATCCTCAAGGCCGCCGGTGTCGAGAAGGGCAGCGGCGAGCCGCACAAGACCAAGGTCGGCTCGGTCACCGCGGACCAGGTCCGCGAGATCGCCAAGACCAAGATGCCCGACCTCAACGCGACCGACATGGCCGCCGCCGAGAAGATCGTCGCCGGCACCGCCCGATCCATGGGCATCGAGGTCAAGTAGAAGACCCGCGAGGGGCGCGTGCCCCGAGCCGTCGCGCCGCAGGGCGCGACAACAGACAAAGTGGGTGGGTCAGGCGCTGGCCCGTACCACGAACTCCTGACTCTTGGGGAGCTGAGATGAAGCGCAGCAAGAACTACCGCAACGCCTTCGACCGGATCGACCACGACCGGCTCTACAGCCCGATCGAGGCCGTACGGCTGGCCAAGGAGACCTCGGCCACCAAGTTCGGCTCGACGGTCGAGATCGCCCTGCGGCTCGGCGTCGACCCGCGCAAGGCCGACCAGATGGTGCGCGGCACGGTCAACCTGCCGCACGGCACGGGCAAGACCGCGCGCGTCCTCGTCTTCGCCGGCGGCGCCAAGGCCGACGAGGCCCGTGAGGCCGGAGCCGACTTCGTCGGCGCTGACGACCTGATCGAGCGGATCCAGGGCGGCTTCCTGGACTTCGACGCGGTCGTCGCCACGCCGGACATGATGGGCAAGGTCGGCCGCCTCGGCCGGGTGCTCGGCCCGCGTGGTCTCATGCCCAACCCCAAGAC
This sequence comes from Streptosporangiaceae bacterium, assembly GCA_025964715.1. Taxonomy (GTDB): domain Bacteria; phylum Actinomycetota; class Actinomycetes; order Streptosporangiales; family Streptosporangiaceae; genus Actinomadura_C. The sequence continues at coordinate 55,538 of JAOPYH010000419.1, forward strand.
CGGCACGGTCACCATGAACGTGACCAAGGCCGTGACGGAGATCAAGGGCGGCAAGATCGAGTTCCGGGTCGACCGGCACGGCAACCTTCACTTCATCATCGGCAAGACCTCGTTCGACGAGCGCGAGCTGGTGGAGAACTACGCCGCCGCGGTCGACGAGATCCAGCGACTCAAGCCGTCGGCGGCCAAGGGCCGTTACGTCAAGAAGGCGACGATGACGACCACGATGGGCCCCGGCATCCCGGTGGACCCCAACGCGGTCCGTAACCTGACCGCGGAGCTCGACGAGGTCGCGGCCGGCTGACCGTCTCCGGTTCCGGCTCCGGCCAAGGGCGCTCCCGCAGCCGCGGGAGCGCCCTTCGCCGTATGCCGGCGCGGCCTTGGTAAGAGATGCGGATTACGGCTGTGACGGCCGTTACGGGGCGTTCAGAGGTGCGGCGGGTGATTACTACGCCTTGAGGGGTACCAGTCGGGGACGTATTGGTACCACGGGGGGATGCAGCGCAGATCGCGCAGAACCAAACTGTTGGACAACAAGGCCCGCGCAGGCCGGACGGCCGTCAAGGGCACACCAGGAAGGAATCCCTCTCATGAGTCGTCGATTCGCGGCGGGGGCCGCGGCAGGCACCGCTCTGGTCCTCTCACTCTCCGGATGCATGGGTGACTCCGGAGGGACGAACACCAACGGCATCAAGCTGACCGCCGCTCAGGTGGTCGCCAAGAGCTCGGAGCAGACCGGCAAGACCGACTCCTTCAAGGCCGACCTGACGGTGGCCGGCACCTCCGGTGGGTCGGCCATGAACGCCCACGTCAACGGTCAGTTCCGGATCCGGCCGAGCCTGGCCTTCACCGCCAAGCTGGACCAGGCCAGCCACGGCGGGCAGTCGCTGCCGGGCGGAGCGGCCCAGGCCATCTTCACCGACAACGTCCTGTACGTACGGGCCCAGCAGCTGTCGCAGTTCACCGGCGGGAAGCCGTGGATGAAGATCGACACGAGCCAGGCCGGTCAGCAGTCCGGACTGAACGTGAAGAACCTGGTCGGCCAGGTCGAGAAGGTCAACCCGGCCGAGCAGACCAAGATGTTCACCGCCTCCAAGGACGTCCGCAAGGTCGGCGACGAGACCGTCGACGGCGTGAAGACGACCCACTACGCGGGGACGGTCACCGTCGACCAGGCGCTGAAGCAGTTCGACGCCACGAGCCGGGACAAGCTCCGCAAGTTCTACGCCGAGGGTGCGGGCCAGAAGATCAACTTTGATCTGTGGACCGACGGCGAGCAGCTTCCGCGCAAGCTCGTCTCCAAGGTAAACACGCCCAAGGGCGACTCCGCGACCGTGACGATCCTCTACCGCGACTACGGCAAGCCGGTCACGGTCACCGCGCCGCCGGCCGCCGACGTGCAGACCTTCGACCCGTCGACCTTCCTCGGCCGGTCGGCCAACTGATCCCCCGCTGGCTCGATCCGCGCCCCGTGGCCACCGGCCGCGGGGCGCGTTTTGCGCTCCGGCGCTACGGCACGTACTCTGTGCACTGCCGAAGACCGCCGGTCGCCATCCATACGGATGGCCGAAGGTCCCGCGAAGAGCGGGTGGCCCGCGCAGGTGAGACGAGAGCCGTTTCGCACGGAACACGACCGTGCGTTCGCCCCGTGTGCACCCGCGCCGGGGCGCTTTTGTTTTCTCCGGGCACTTCTCCGGCGACCTGGTCGACGGCAGGACGCTAGATCACGTTCCGGTAGAGGCGCTCGCCACGGAGCCTGTGGTCTTGCGGTCCTACTTCTGTTGTTGGGAAGGAGGCCCATGGCGAGAGCGGACAAGGCGGCTGCGGTCGCCGAGCTCACGAACGAGTTCGAGAGCTCGAACGGCGCCGTGCTCACCGAGTATCGCGGGCTCACCGTGGCGCAGCTCAGCGAACTGCGTCACAACCTCGGTGACACTACGAAATTCGCCGTGGTGAAGAACACGCTGACCAAGATCGCCGCGCGCGATGCCGGGGTGGACGGACGGCTCGGCGAGCTGCTCCATGGCCCGTCGGCGATCGCGTTCGTCAGGGGCGATGTGGTCGAGGCCGCCAAGGGCCTGCGTGACTTCGCCAAGGCGAACCCGCACCTAGTGATCAAGGGCGGTGTCATCGACGGAAAGCCGATGACGCCCGAAGAGATCACCAAGCTCGCCGACCTCGAGTCTCGTGAGGTTCTCCTCGCGAAGCTGGCCGGCGCGATGAAGGCTTCCATGGCCAATGCGGCCGCGGTCTTCAACGCCCTGCCGACGCAGGTGGCCCAGCTGGCGGAAGCGCTGCGGGTCAAGCGCGAGGAGTCCGGCGAGACGAGCGAGGCGCCGGCCGACGCAGCCCCCGAGGCTGCCGAGGCCACCGAGGCGCCCGCAGAGGCGGCACAGTCCACCGAGGACTGAGACCCCGCGGTCGTACGACTTAGTAACTCAGCCACACCGGAGGAACACACAATGGCGAAGCTCAGCACCGACGAGCTGCTCGACACGTTCAAGGAGATGACCCTCCTCGAGCTTTCGGAGTTCGTGAAGCAGTTCGAGGAAGTCTTCGACGTCAAGGCCGCCGCGCCCGTCGCGGCCGCTGCCCCGGCCGCCGCAGGCGCCCCGGCCGAGGCCGCGGAGGAGCAGGACGAGTTCGACGTCATCCTCGAGGCCGCCGGCGACAAGAAGATCCAGGTCATCAAGGAGGTCCGCTCGCTCACGAGCCTCGGACTGAAGGAGGCCAAGGACCTCGTCGACGGTGCCCCCAAGGCGCTGCTCGAGAAGGTCAACAAGGAGGCCGCCGAGAAGGCCAAGGCGGCCCTCGAGGGCGCCGGCGCCACCGTCACCGTCAAGTGACGTCTCGCGTCTGAAGCTCCACACGAAAGGGGCGGTCCACCCAGGTGCCGGGTGGGCCGTCCCTTTCGCGTCGCCCGAGTGCGCTCGCGGGAGAAACGCGATGATCGCCGATGTGGATCTCCATACCGCGTTATGATCCGGCGACCGGCTGACCGGTAGGCCTCCGGTTCCAGCGCGTCCATGTCGTCGTGGCGCCGAGTGGCGGCCACCGGGCGATGGGAGGGAACAGGTGGCGCTTCACGGGGCGCGGTCCCCTCGCAGGTCGCGCTCATTGGTGCCTGCCGCGCTGCTCGTGCTCGTCGCCGTCCTTGGGACGGCCTGGGTGCGCATCGGCGGCGACCTCGACGGGGCGCGGTCGGCGGCCCTTGATCGCTTCGCCGCCGTCCAGGCCGCCCAGCGCTACGCCCTGAGCCTGATGGCGATCGACTACCGCACGGTCGACCGTGACGTGCGGCGCGTCCTCGACTCCTCGACGGGCCAGGCCAGGGATGAGTACGCCAAGGGTGCCGAGCGGCTGAAGGCGGCGACCCGCCTGAACAAGGCGACGCAGACGGGCGTGGTGCGCGCCGCAGGGCTCGTCTCGGTCGACGGGCCGCGGAGCATCGCGCGGGTGCTGGTGGTGGCCGACTCGGTGATCCGCTGGGAGGGGGCCAAGACCCCGCCCCAGGACCGCTTCTACCGCTGGAGCGTGGAGGTCACCAAGGTCGGCGGAGC
>JAOPYH010000537.1 GCA_025964715.1 Streptosporangiaceae bacterium
CTATCCGGACGTGCGCGCCGCGCTGGCGGCGATGGCGCTGGTAAAATGACGAGATCACAAGGAAAAGCGCGATGACTTACGAAGAATACCTGGACGAAGTGACCACCCTCATCACGGAAAAGTACAAGCTGGGCGACGCCGCGGCGATCAAGCTGGTAGTCAAGGCGCAGGACGCCGAGTTTTTCGTCGCGCACGATGACGACGAAACCATGCGCACGCTCGACCGTGCGCACCAGGACGCCAAGACGCTGTATCTTGCCAGCCAGAATAAATAGATCAGCAGACTCCGCATTATGGCCGGTAGGTAACACACAATTGACGCGTATCAAGCTGAAAAAACTCACCGGTCCTATCGTGAGTAATGTCCCCTTTCGATTTTTCGACTCGTGTTAGCGACGACCATGGACCGCATCAGTACCCATCCAACCAAAGAACAAGTGCGTGCCTATATGGCGCGCCGGGGGGCCGCGTTGCGGCCGCCGCCGCCGCCGGCGGAAATCCGCCGCCAGCTCGGTTGGCGCCTGATCCCCGACGAGCAGCACCCGCTCGTCCAGTTCTGCCTGCTGCCTTCCACCTGCAGCCATCTCACCGCCCAGATGGTGGTCGATTTGCTGTTCGCCTCCCTGCGCGTCCGCCACAGCCGCTGAATAAGACTCGCTTAAGCATGTAGCAAGTCAGGCCTGTATCATCTACCCATCCAGGCATAGCCGTATATAGACGGCCTGTGCTAGCGGTGGCATGCCAACCATTTCATTGTAACTAGCTATTCGCGGCAAATTTGTCGCGGCATTATTTCTATTTGGAAGAATTACGCAGATGACGAAGACTGTGCCGGAAACGGCAGACTACAACCCCGACAAGGTCCTTGACGCGATCATTGCCAAGCTCAATCTCAAGAACGACGCAGCGCTGTCGCGCGCGCTGGAAGTGGCGCCTCCGGTGATCAGCAAGATCCGTCACCGGACCTTGCCGATCGGCGCCACCATTTTGTTGCGCATGCATGAAGTGAGCGACTTCAGCATCCGCGAGTTGAAGGCGCTGATGGGGACGCCATCGAACCTGGGAGCGCCGTCGGCTGCCTGAGCACACGACAGCCTTCCCACAAGGGGGGCTCGAGATTATTTCTGCCATCAGAACTTCAGCGTGGCGCCGAACGTGACGTAACGCCCGACCGCATCGTAATACTGCGGGAAGGTATTGCCGCCATTGGTGGTGGTGGTGCCGATCGAGCCGCCGACGATTGGTGCCTGCTTGTTGGCGATGTTGTTCACGCTGACGTTCAGGCGGATCATCTTGCTGACGTTCCACACAGCGCTCACGTCGACGTAGTGATACGCGTCGATCTTGGCAAACGCCGGCAGAAAGTCGGTGCCGCCCGGCTCTTCGATCACCGCGCTGACATAACGCCAGTTGTAACCGACCGACCAGGCGCCTATTGTCCAGGTGGTGCGCTGGTTGAATTTGCGCTTGTAGTTGGGCCCGCCGCACGCCACGCTGTAATAGCCGAGGCAATTGCGTTCGATCGAGGTGGGCGTCGGGCGGAACTTGAAGCTCTGGACCTGGTTGAAGCCGCCGCTGAGGTCGATGCTGCCGAATTTGGCATCGACGCCGAACGTGCCTGCGCTCAAATGGTAGCCGACATTGACATCGATGCCGCTGGTGTTCTGCGTGCCCAGGTTCGACAGCGCGGTCCGTATCCCCTTCGACTCGACGCCGTTGAAGGTCCCGTTGATCGTGTTGCGTCCGATCAGCGCGCACACAGTGTTCATCACCAGGCCCGGATTGAACGCGGTGCTGTAGCAGCCGTCGAGGATGTCGGTGGTGGTCGGGCTCGAAATCGCCTTGTCGATGTCGATCTTGTAGTAGTCGACCGTCACGGCCAGCTTCGGCACGGGCTCCCACACGAAGCCGATGGTCCGGGTTTTCGCATCCTCAGGCCCGAGCGCGGGGTTGCCGCCGGTTTGGGTGCTGATCGTGCCCGACGCCGGTGCCGGCAGACTGCCGATCTCGCTCTGTGGAACGCCGGTCAGGCGGCACAGGTTCGACAGGGTTCCGGGCGTATTCGACGCCGCCTGGTTGATCCGGTTGCCTTGGCACGGATCGACTGCCAGGTTAGAAACGCCTGTCACCACCGGCGCGAATAATTCGTTTACGTTCGGCGCGCGGGTGGCCTTCTGAACCATGCCGCGCAAACGCAGCGACTGGACCGGCGCCCATTCGCCGCCATATTTCCAGCTGCCGTATTCCTGCGACTTGCCGGCGGTCGAAAACTCGGTTTGCCGATAGCCAAGCTCCAGGTTGAGGGTGCGCAGCAAGGGCTTGTCTTTCACTACCGGCACCAGCAATTCAACCGCGTACTCCTTGAGCTTGAATGCGCCCGAGCGGTCCGGAGTCGTCGCGCCATTTCCCAGCACCTCCCCCTGGACCTGCAAAGCGGCGTCCGATCGCGTGTAGGCCAGCACCTTGCGCTGCTCGAGCGAAACCGCCATGGTAATCGGCAAGCCCGCAAACGGGCTGACCAGCTTGTCGCCCAGGTCACCCGAGATCGACAGCGCGCCGACATCCTGCTGCACCGCTTGCAGCATCAGCGGGCTCAGGTTGATGAAGGCGAGCTGGGCCGGTGTAATCGAACCGGCGGGGCCGAAGACGTTCAGCGGCACGCAGCCGTTGGCGGGGTTGACGCAGGTAGTCGAGCTGAGCGCGTTGAGCGCCTGTACCACCTTGGACAGTGATCCCCAGTTGCGACGAATCCCGGTCTGGTCCGCGTTGCCGCGGCTCCAGTACGCATCGTAGGTCCAGTTGTAGGCGATCTCGCCTTTCAGGCCGATCGTGTACTGCAGCGTCTTGTTGTCGAAGTCGAAGTAGCGCGGTCCCAGCTCGACGAAGCGGCGGTTGACCAGCAGCGGGACGAGGGTCGGATTGCCTTCGACGCAGCTGGCGGCCGGGATGCCGCGACGCGCGCACAATTGCTGGCGGGCCGCCGCGGGAATGAACGGGTTACCGATCGGCACGTTGAAGGTACTGCCGAATGTGCCGGTCTCGGCCAAGGTGGCAGCAAGCTCGCTGTGGGTGTAAAACAGTTCTGCGTACGCTTCGGCATGCTCATTGATCTTGAAGTTGCCCAGCGAACTGGCCTGGGTCCGTTCGAGGCCGGTCACGTAATAGTTCACCGGATTGGTGTTGTAGAGCTGGACAGGTTGCTCCAGGGCACCGGTTTTCGGGTTGATCTGCCAAGTGCCCGCGAGGGTATCGGTGCCGCCTGGCCCCTTGCTGGTCGAAAACGCCGATGGCACCGTGGTGGGGGAGCCGATCGGCCCGCCCGTGACCGAGTTCAGGCTGGTGATGCCGTAGGCGCGCGCGCCCTGGGTCAGCGGATCGGCCGTGGTCTTGCCCACGCTGAGCACCACGTTGCCGCGGTTGTCGGCCAGGCTGGCGCCCATGGTCAGCTCGGTGCGGCGGCGCCTGGCGTCGCGCTCGTCGGCGGTGGCGCCATACGAGGTAGTCAGGTCGACCCCGGTGAAGTTGCGCTTCAGGTTGAAATTGACGACGCCCGACACCGCATCGGCGCCGTACACCACCGACGCCCCGCCTGTCATCAGGTCAACCCGGCTGATCAATGCAATCGGAATCGAATTGGTGTCGACCGCACCGTTCAGGTTGAACGGTACCAGCCGGCGGCCGTTGACCAGCACCAGCGTGCGGTTCGGGCCGAGGCCGCGCAAATCGATGGTGGCCGCGCCGCCGGTGCCGCTGTTGGTGCCCGGGCCGATCGCCGGCACCGCCGCTGGCAAGCCCTTGAAGAATTCCTCGACCGCGATCGGTTGCGCGGCGTTGATTTGCTCGGCGGTAATCGATGAGATGGGGCTGTTCGAGCTGGTGCCGGGCGTGGTGATCCGGGTCCCTGTTACCTGCACCACTTCCATTTTTTCCTGCGCCAGCAGCGGCGGGGCCACGACGACCAGGCCGAGCATGACGCCGCCGGAAAAGATCTGCCGCATCGAACGTGACGATATTCTTTCGCGGATCATTATTTTTTTTTTGCCAGTTTTTTGAACAGGCTGGGAGCCCGCGCCAGCCGAACAGGTGAGTCCGGCAGCGCCGAGCGCCCGCAGCACTCGGTGTGGTGCGCATGCACGAAGAGAGAGAGCGACTTCAGGCTGGAAAGTGCGAGCCGCCACAGAACTCTGCACCTACGCCGCGCGAGAAATGGTGGGGCGATCCGAATAGAACAGTGCTGGGGCTACCCTTCCTGGCGCGTCGAAACTGGCGGTCTCGACGGCCTCGCCAAGCGAGGCAGGTATGGCTGTCGGGGATGAGAATGCAAACTTCGCAGCCGGGGAGGAAAACGCTACTTTTCCGGTCGGCGTGCACCATGCTACCTTGTTGGACCCGACCGAAAACGTTTCCTTGCTGGTAGGGGAGGAGAAAGCGACTTTGCCGCTTGCGGCTGCGTAGGCTGGTGCTTCTTGTCGAACGTATTCTTCACCATAGGTCTGCTCATACAGTTCGCGCATGCGCTCGCCGACCCGGTGGTGCGCCTCAAGATCCTCCTCGCCACGCAATCCGACGTAAGGGAAATGGTGCAGGAAATAGCCGAACACCGCTTCGCAGTCGGCCGCATATTTCATCGTGTCGAGAATGTGGTAATGCCAAAACACATCGACATCGAAGAGCGGCGCTGCCTGCTCGTGCGGGAATTTCTTCACCAGATAAAGGAATCTGCGATATTCGAATTCGACCGCGTCTGCGTATGCAAGTGACCAGCCTTCGCCAGATTCCTCATGCATGAGTTTTACTTTGATTGCGTCAAGGTCGAGCGCCGCGATGGGCGCGAAGTAATTTGTTGAGTTCATGGCGGGCCTCTTTCCTCTGGAGGAGAACTTGGTTGAGTGATTCGTCAAGAACGTGTTCGCCTGCTATGGGGCTTACGGACTCAACAGATATGACGTGGATCAAATATCGATTAATTGAGGAAAGTCACGTTGATCCAGATCAAACTCAAGCGAGGTCATCCGACTCTGCCCCGTTCTATGTCAGCAGCAATCAGGCTGAACAAAGCGAATTCCACCAGTGGAGGATATGCCGAAATGGTTGCCAGAGCGGCCAACTGAGGAGAGGGTTGCGGCACCGCGGAGTGCTGCGACGAGATTTCTTAGGGCTAAAATGTCCGGTCGTCGGCCAACCCGACAGCAGGTAGCCGACGACGACATCATGAGTTGCTACGCTGCTATTGCCAACATCTGGTGCGAATAGAAGCTGTCGTTCTGCGCTACCGCCTGTGGGCATGCCGTTATCGCCGTTGCCCCCTGTAACCACCCAGTTTTCGCCGTTGTCGGCGACCAGGCGGTTTTCGCCGTTTCCGGCGCGCACCAAGCAATTTTCGCCGTTTCCGGCGCGCACCAAGCAGTTTTCGCCGTTTCCGGCGCGCACCAAGCGGTTTTTGCCGGTGCCAGCTGTGACCACGCCGTTATCGCATGGTCTTCCTCCTGCCGGATGTAGGCTTCGCCGAAGGTCGCTTCATACAACTCTTGCATGCGTGTTCCAGTCCGACGGTGGACGGCCTCGTCGTCTTCGCCCCGCAGACCGCTATACGGAAAGTGATGCAGGAAATAGCCGAAGATCTGCTCGCAATCGGCTGCGTACTTCATCGTGTCGAGGATGTGGTAGTGCCAGAAGATATCGACGTCAAACAGCGGCGCCGTCTGCTCATGGGGAAACAGTTTCATGAGACACAGGAAGCGGCGGTATTCAAACTCCACCGCGTTTGCCTGTTCCAGCGACCAGCCTTCGCCGGATTCTGTGTGCGTCAGTTTTACTTTGATCGCGTCCAGGTCCAGTTCGGCGATCATGCTGAATTTTGCGTTCGAGTTCATGGCTTGTCCTTTGCATTTGGAATTTGTAACCTTTGGTTTTTAATCGAATCGAGTTTAGTCGTTTACGCGCAAATTTCAGGATCTCCTCGAATGAAGTCTCCGGACGGGGCCGTGTGGATATTGCGGTCTGCCTGTGTTGACGCGAAGCATTAAGATAGATTCTTGCTTACAAAGGGGAACGCGAACTTGCGTTTGATCAACCCAAATATGCGCGTGGAATCTTAGCAACACGTGGTTTACCAACACGGTCCAAGGCATTCCGGAGGCAGGCGTGTAGGAATTTACGGCCCTGATCAGACGAGTGCGGTGCCGTGGTCAAACGCGTCGACTAGGCCGCTGAGTGGGACGGGAACCTGGAGGGCGTCGCGCATTGGAACCGCCACGCGAATGGTTGTGCCTGCCCCTGGATCGCTGTGAATGTCGAAGGCGCCACCGAGGATGATTATGCGTTCTTCAATACCGACCAGGCCGAACGAGCCGGTCTTGTGGCGGCCCTTCGGAGGAAGGCCGACGCCATTGTCGGCCACCGACATCCAAATCCAGTCGCGCTCCACCCGCAATACGACCTGCACCCGCGTCGCCTGCGCGTGGCGTGAGATATTGCTCAGCGATTCCTGCAGGATGCGGAACAGCGCAGTGGCACAGTGATCGTTGATTTGGATGTCCTGATGGTTTTCCACCAGGTTGCATTCGATGCCGGTGCGGCGCCGGAACTCAGCAATTTGCCAGTCCACGGCCGCGTTCAGGCCGAGGTCGAGGACGTTCGGCCGCAGGTCGTTAATGATCTGGCGCACGCTCTTGATCGTCGCGTCAATCTGGTTGACCGTCGCGCGTGCGCGCGTGTGCAAGCGCGGGTGCCGCTCCCCTGTGCGCGAGGAAAGCATATCGGCCTCGATGCGCAGCGCAAGCAGATTTTGCCCGAGGTCGTCGTGAATCTCCCGCGCAATGCGCTTGCGTTCGTCCTCCTTGATCTTTTCCGCATGTGCCCCTAGTCGGCGCAGGGTCTCGTTGGACCGTTGCAGCTTGGCCTCGCTGGCCCGCAACTCCTTGGTCATGTTCTGAGCCAGTGCGACGGCATTCCGGCGTGATGAAGTCAGCGTTTGGAATAAGCTGTACAGCAACATCGTGCTGACAAAGCCGGCCAGCATCGCCAGCCATGGGACGTAGGCGTCGAACCCGGTGTAGAGGTCGGACTTGCGGATGCTGAAGTGGCCTTCCCACACGCGCATGTTGTAACCCATTGGCAACATTGTGACGAAGGTCGCGCGGTCGGGCCTTGCCATGGGGGGAGCAGGTATCGCGACCGTGGCCTTGCTGTCGTACAGCACGCGCGCGGGGGCCGCAGCGACCCCTTGCGAACTGCCCGGCCGAGGGCCGATGTCGGTCAAGGTGAGGCGCACGCCGCGCACCGGCATTTGGTCGAGCACACCCTCGACCAGTTTTTGGACGCGGAAACCAATGCCGACACTGCCCACAAACGCAGCGCGCCGCTCCTCCACGGTGGTGGCGCGCATGCTCATGCGGTAGATCGGAATACGTATCGACAGCCCCGTTTGATTAACGCCGGACAGAAACGGAACCGGCGTGGCCGAGGCCGCAATCTGGCCTGTTTCGCGCATCACTCTGTGTGGCGGCGTTTCGCCATCCCTGCTGAAACCGGTGATGTCGAAGCCAATCCGGTTGATCCAGCCGGCGATCGGTTCGATATAGATAATCACGTTATAGCCGGTGCGTCGCCCTGGCGGGGTGATGCGAAAGGGCGGATACCCGCTGGAGATGGCCGCGATTTCCTTGCGCATGCGTGACTCGAATTCCGGGCGTTCGGCTTCAGTGACATAGCGGGCAAAATTAATCGCTTCGATCCCGGGAAATTCCTTTTCGATCGACAGGCCGTCCACATAGCGGGAAAACTGCTCGCGCGTCAGGTTGGGGGAGATCTGGAACAGGCTGGCGCTTCCGCGCAACACGTCGGTATAGCTCTTGATGCGCCCATTGATCGTGGTCTGGACGCTGCGCGCCATGCTGTCGAAGCGATTTTGCGCATCGTTTTCGATAGTGTTTGCGGTGGCGACGTAAAACAGCAATCCGACCCCGGTAGACAACAGGGCGCCGATCCAAAACGCAGGTTTTCCCGTGGTGAACGCCTTGATGTTGCCAGTCAGATAGTGCATCGCTCGCTACTTTCAAAAATTCAGTCGAGCAGTCGAATAAGGTATCCGCGAATTGCGGTTTGATTTAGATCTAAGTTACTCAAAATTACACGCAGACGTACCTAGCAGTAACCATAGGTCAATGATCAAAAAATCATCGTGTGAACGATCGGCGGCGAAAAAAATCCCGCTGCGGCATGCACCGGAGCGGGATCGGATCAAGCGATTGCGCCAGCCGGCTTACTTCGCCCAGCTGTCCTTCAACGTCGTGACCCGGTTGAACACCGGCTTGCCCGCCACGCTGTCGACCCGGTCGGCGACGAAATAACCGTGCCGCTCGAACTGGAAGCGCTGGTCCGGCTGCGCCTCGCTCATGCCGGGCTCGAGGTAGGCGGTGACCACTTCCAGCGCGTTCGGATTGAGCGCGGCGATGAAATCCTTGCCGCCCGCATCTGGCTGCGGCTCGGTGAACAGGCGGTCGTACAGGCGCACTTCGGCGGCCAAAGCGGTAGCCGCGCTGACCCAGTGGATATTGCCCTTGACCTTGTACGCGTTCGACCCCTCGGTACCCGACTTGCTGTCCTCGAAATACTTGACGTGGACGGCGCTGACCTTGCCGTCGGCATCCTTGTCGTAGCCGGTGCATTCGACCACGTAACCATGGCGCAGGCGCACCCGGCTGCCCGGCGCGTCGCCGATCGGCGGGAAGAACCGGAAATAGCCCTTGCTCGGCACTTCCATGAAGTCGTCCTGCTCGATCCACA